>NZ_JBJHAL010000034.1:0-45346 GCF_054050995.1 Blastococcus sp. SYSU DS1021
TGACACTCGCGATATCAATCAACCAAAGGAATCCCAGCCCCAACCACACAGTGGCCAGGGCACGGGGTATTACTTGGCACTGACTTTCGGCACGCTGTTGAGTTCTCAAGGAGCGGACGCGCAAGAACTAGACCCTCGCGGGCTTCGTCCCTGGCTGGATGTCCAACTCTACGCCGGTTTCCAGTGACCCGCTACCCGGGCCCCGGTCCGGCGGCCCTTCCGGGCCGCGCGGCGCAAAGAGAAAGTTACACGGCGCCCAGGGGCGGGTCAAACCCGGGGTCCGTGACGCCCGACACGCTGCGGCCACGCCCCCGACATCGGCCGTTCACACGGGGCGCGGCGGCCTCAGCCGGCCCGGCGCACGCCCGCGATCGACCGCTTCCCCCTGCGAAGGACGAGCCACCCCCCGGGCAGCCAGGCCCCCTGCGCCGGCACGGCGTCGGCATCGGTGATCCGCTCGTTGTTGAGGTAGGCGCCGCCCTCCTTCACCGTGCGCCGCGCCTCGGACAGGCTGCCCACGAGCCCCGTCTGCTGCAGGAGCTGGGCGATCGTCGGCACGTCGCCGCCCACGGTGGTGCTCCCGGCCTCCTCCAGCGCGGCCGTCAGGGTGGCTGCGTCGAGGGAGGCGAGGTCGTCCCGGCCGAACAGCGCCCGCCCGGCTGCCTCGGCCTGGCGGAGCTGCTCGGGGCCGTGCACGAGGAGGGTCAGCTCCTCGGCCAGCGCCCGCTGCGCCGCCCTGGCTGCCGGCCGCTCGAGGCTCTCGGTCACCAGGGCCGCCACCTCCTCGGCGGGACGCTCGGAGTAGAGGGGCAGCCACGCGCGGGCGTCGGCGTCCTCGGCGTTCAGCCAGAACTGGAAGAAGGCGTACGGCGACGTGAGCTTCGGGTCCAGCCACACCGCCCCGCCTTCGGACTTCCCGAACTTGGTGCCGTCGGCCTTGGTCACCAGGGGGGTGCTCAGCGCGTGCACCCGCGCACCCTCGGTCCGCCGGACCAGGTCGATGCCCGCGGTGAGGTTGCCCCACTGGTCGGAGCCGCCGGTCTGCAGCGTGACCCCGTGCCGCCGGTGCAGCTCCCGGTAGTCGTTGGCCTGCAGGATCTGGTAGCTGAACTCGGTGTAGCTGATGCCCGCCTCCGAGTTCAGCCGGGCCGACACCGCCTCCTTGGCCAGCATCTGGCTGACCCGGAAGTGCTTGCCGAGCTCGCGGAGGAAGTCGATCGCCGACACCGGGGCGGTCCAGTCCAGGTTGTTCACGTAGATCGGGGGGCGCGCCCCCTCCGCCTCCGCAGGCAGCTCCAGGAAGGGTGCGACCTGCTCGCGGATGCGCTCCACCCACGTGGCGACCGTGTCGCGGTCGTTGAGCTGGCGCTCGGAGGACGGGCGCGGGTCACCGATCAGGCCGGTCGCCCCGCCCACGAGCACCACGGGCTGGTGCCCGGCCCGCTGGAGGGCGCGCAGGACCATGAACTGGAGCAGGTGCCCGACGTGCAGGCTCTGCGCGGTCGGGTCGAAGCCGGCGTAGTACGCGACCGGACCCTCGGCGAGATGGGCGCGCAGCGCGGCCTCGTCGGTGCTCTGGGCGATCAGCCCGCGGCGGTGCAGCTCGTCGATCACTCCGGGCTCGGTTGAGGGGGTCACGGGGGTCCATCCTGCCCGGCGCGCCTGCGCCGCGGCTTCCCACCCGCCCGGAACGGGCTCACCGACGGAGCGCCGGTCTCCCAGAAGCGCCACGGGAGCTCGGCGGCCACGCTGATGCCGACCCGCGGTCCGGCGGAGACGGCGGCCGGCGCCGACCCCCGGTGCAGCCGCACGGGCGAGCCCGGGTCCAGCAGGTCGGTGCCGAGATCGGCGCGCCCGATGCCCAACGCCTGGGTGAGCCGGGCGGGTCCACCGGCGAGGTCGCGCGGGGTGCGGGCGGCGGGTCGGCGCGCGCGGGCCAGCTCCTCCCCCACGACCACCTCACCGGCGCGCAGCAGCACCGCCTCGCCGTCGCCCTCGGGGCCCACCACGACATTGGCGCACCAGTGCACGCCGTAGGAGAAGTACACGTAGAGCCGCCCGGGTGGTCCGAACATGATCGCCGCCCGCGGCGTCGGGCCCCGGTGCGAGTGCGCCGCGGGATCGATCCCGGACCCCGAGTAGGCCTCGACCTCGGTCAGCCGTAGCGCGACCGTGCCCTCGGGGCGCTCGGTGACCACCCAGCAGCCGAGCAGCGAGCGGGCGACGACGTCGACCGGCCCGAGCAGGTCCTCCGCGCGGACGAGGGGGCCGGGCCCGGGCCGGGCGGGGTGGGCCGACACGCTCAGAGGGCCGGCGCCACCGGCGACGACGACGCCCAGCGCCCGTGCTCGGAGGCGAGGTCCTTCAGCGTCGCGAGCTGCTCGGCGACCCGCTCGGGCGCCGTCCCGCCCCGGGTGCTGCGGGCGGCCAGCGCGCCGCGGACCGACAGGACCGAACGCACGTCGGGGGTCAGCCGCTCGTCGATGCCGGCCAGCTGGTCGTCGTCGAGCTGGTCGAGCTCCAGGCCCGCCTCCTCGCAGAAGGCGACCATCGCACCGCTGATCTCGTGCGCCGAGCGGAACGGCACTCCCTGGCGCACCAGCCACTCCGCGACGTCGGTGGCGAGCGCGAAGCCCTGCGGTGCGGCGGCCTCGAGCACCTCGGGGCGGAGCGTGAGCGTCGCGATCATCCCGGTGACCGCGGGCAGCAGGAGGAGCAGCTGGTCCATGGAGTCGAAGACCGGCTCCTTGTCCTCCTGCAGGTCCCGGTCGTAGGCGAGCGGCAGACCCTTGAGCATGGTGAGGATGCCGGCCAGGTTGCCGACGAACCGGCCGGACTTGCCCCGCGCCAGCTCGGCGATGTCGGGGTTCTTCTTCTGCGGCATGATCGACGAGCCGGTGGCCCAGGCGTCGTCGAGCCGGGCCCAGCCGAACTCGGTCGACGTCCAGAGCACGACCTCCTCGCCCAGCCGGGAGAGGTGCACGCCGAGCAGCGCGGCGACGAAGCAGAACTCCGCGGCGAAGTCGCGGTCGCTCACGCCGTCGATGGAGTTGTCCGAGGCGCGGTCGAACCCGAGCTCGGCGGCGACGGCGTCGGGGTCCAGGGGCAGCGAGGAGCCGGCGAGGGCGCCGGAGCCGTAGGGGCTCACGGCCGCGCGCTTGTCCCAGTCGATCAGCCGGTCGACGTCGCGGGCGAAGGAGTGGGCGTGCGCGAGCAGCTGGTGGCTGATGAGCACCGGCTGGGCGTGCTGCAGGTGCGTCATCCCCGGGGCCGCGACGTCGCGGTACCGCTCGGCCAGGCCGAGCAGCGCGAACTCCAGGGAGGAGAGCTCGCCGACCAGCGCCCGCACGGTGTGACGCAGGTAGAGCCGCAGGTCGGTGGCGATCTGGTCGTTGCGGCTGCGGCCGGCGCGCAGCTTGCCGCCGAGCGCGCCGAGCTTCTCGGTGAGGCCGCGCTCCAGGGCCTCGTGCACGTCCTCGTCGCTCTCGATCGCGGTGAACGTGCCGGCCTCCACCTCGGCCGAGAGCTCGCGCAGTGCGCCGAGCATCTGCTCCAGCTCGTCGTCGGTGAGCAGACCGGCGCGGTGCAGCACGCGGGCGTGCGCGCGCGATCCGGCCAGGTCGAACGGAGCCAGCTGCCAGTCGAAGTGGGTCGACTTGGACAGCGCCGCCATCGCCGGCGACGGGCCACCGCCGAACCGTCCGCCCCAGAGGCGGGTCTGCGATCCAGGTGCCGTGCTGCTCACGTGCCGGGTTCCTCTTCCAGGTCGGCGCTCAGTTCGGGATAGACGGCCGGCGTGCGCTGCGCGAGCGCCCGCAGCCGGTCGGCCAGGGCCGGCCCCCCGTCGGGCGCGCGGGAGACGACCAGCAGAGTGTCGTCCCCCGCGATGGTGCCGAGCACGTCGGGGAGGCCGACCTTGTCCAGCGCGGAGGCCAGGAACTGCGCCGCGCCGGGCGGTGTCCGAAGGACCGCCAGGTTGGCGCTGCCCTCGGCTCCGGTCAGCAGGTCGGCGAGCAGGCGGGTGAGCCGGGCGGGCGCGGCCTGCGCCGGGCGCAGCGGCGCGTTCTCCGGCGGCAGCACGTAGGACGCCGGAGCGCCGTCGGAACCGCGCAGCTTCACCGCGCCGAGCTCCTCCAGGTCCCGCGAGAGCGTCGCCTGGGTGACCTCGATGCCCGACTCGGCCAGCAGCACGGCCAGCTGCGTCTGCGAGGTGATCGCCCGCGCCTCGATCAGCTCGCGGATCCGTGCCTGGCGCGCCGAGCGGGTGAGGGCGGAGGTCACGCGCGCCCTCCGGGACGGACGGGCCCGGTCACGACCGCTCCAGGAGCCACGCGAGCAGCGCCTTCTGGGCGTGCAGCCGGTTCTCCGCCTCGTCCCAGACCGCGCTCTGCGGGCCGTCGATCACCTCCGCGGCGATCTCCTTGCCGCGGTAGGCCGGGAGGCAGTGCAGGACGACGGCGTCGTCGGCGGCGCGGGCGAGGGCGGCGCCGTCCAGCGCATAGGGCAGGAACGGTGCGACGCGCGCGTCGTACTCGTCCTCCTGCCCCATCGACACCCAGGTGTCGGTGACCAGCACGTCGGCGCCCTCGGCGGCCTGCGCGGCGTCGGCGGTCCAGGCCACCGAGCCCCCGGTCCCCGCCGCGATCTTCGCTGCGCGGTCGAGGACCGCCGGGTCCGGCCGGAACGACTCCGGTGAGCCGATCCGCACGTGCATGCCGGCGGTGGCGCCGCCGAGCAGGTAGGAGTGCGCCATGTTGTTGGCGCCGTCACCGAGGTAGGTCATCGAGCGCCCGGCCAGCGAGCCCTTCCGCTCGATCACCGTCTGCAGGTCGGCCAGGATCTGGCAGGGGTGGTACTCGTCGGTGAGCGCGTTGACCACGGGCACCCGGCTCACCGACGCCATCGCCTCGATGCGGTCCTGGCCGAAGGTCCGCCAGACGATCGCGGCGGCCTGGCGGTCGAGCACCCGGGTGGTGTCCTCGATCGGCTCGCCGCGTCCCAGCTGGCTGCTGCCGGCGTCGATGACCAGCGGGTACCCGCCGAGCTCGGCGACGCCGACGGAGAACGACACCCGGGTGCGGGTGGAGGGCTTGTCGAACAGCACCGCCACGGCCCGGGGCACCCCGTTGGCCGCGCGCAGCGGGGTGGGCGCCTCGGCGGTGTGCCGGGTCGCCTTGAGCGAGGCGGCCAGGGCGAGCACCTCGGCCTGCTCGGCCGGGGTGAGGTCGTCGTCCTTGAGGAAGTGCCGGGTCACTGATGGTTCTCCATCGCGGTGTCGAGGGCGGCAGGGAGCGCGGCCACGAAGGCGTCCACCTGCTGGTCGGTCAGGACGAGCGGCGGCGCGAGCCGGAGCACGCCCGGCGCGACGGCGTTGGTCAGGAAGCCGGCGGCCCGCAGCGTGGTCTCCAGCGGCGCGGCGACGTCGGCGGTGAGGACGACGCCGAGCAGCGCGCCCCTCCCCCGGACCCCGCTGATGCCCGGGTGCCCGAGCGCCTCGATGCCGGCGGTGAACCGGTGCTCCAGCTCCTTGGCCCGCTCCAGCAGGCCCTCGTCGCGGATGGTGTCGAGGACGGCCAGAGCGGCGGCGGCGGCGATCGGGTTGCCGCCGAAGGTGGAGCCGTGCGAGCCGGCCGTCAGCAGGTCGGCCGCCTCGCCGAAGGCGAGCATCGCCCCGATCGGCAGCCCACCGCCGAGCGCCTTGGCCAGCGTGACGACGTCGGGGTGCAGGCCGTCGGCCTGGTGGGCGAACCACGAGCCGGTGCGGCCGATGCCGGTCTGCACCTCGTCGACGGCGAACAGCGCCCCGGCACCGGACGCCGCCGCGGCGGCGGCGGCGAGGTAGCCGGCGGGCGCGGGCAGCACGCCGCCCTCCCCCAGCATCGGCTCGAGCAGCACCATGGCGGTCTGCTCGGAGACCGCCGTGGCCAGCGCCGCCTCGTCGCCGTAGGGCACGTAGGAGACCCCGCCCGGGAGCGGCGCGAACGCGGCCGCCTTCGACGGCTGACCGGTGAGCGCCAGGGCCCCCATGGTCCGGCCGTGGAAGGCGCCCTCTGCGGTGATCACCTGCGAGCGGCCGGTGAGCCGGCTGAGCTTGAAGGCCGCCTCGTTGGCCTCGGCGCCGGAGTTGCAGAAGAACACCCGTCCGGGCCGGCCGGCGAGCTCCAGCAGCCGCTCGGCGAGCTGGATCCCGGGTTCGTGCATGGCCAGGTTGGAGACGTGGCCCAGCTTCGCCGCCTGCGTGGTGATCGCCTCGACCACCTTGGGGTGGGCGTGGCCGAGGATCGTCGTGGCGATGCCGCCGAGCAGGTCGGTGTACTCGCGGCCGTCGACGTCCCAGACCTGCGCTCCGGCGCCGTGGTCGAGCGCGACCGGCGGCGCCTTGTAGTTGTTCATCATCACGGCCGACCAGCGGCGGGCCAGCTCCTCGGTGTGCGTCGTCATGCTGTGCCCTCCTTCTGGTCCCTCGCCGGGACGACCATCGTCCCGGTGCCCTCGGTGGTGAACGTCTCCAGGAGCAGGGCGTGCGGCGTCCGGCCGTCGACGACGGTCGCCCGCTTCACCCCGCCCTCGACCGCGCGCAGGCAGGCGGCCATCTTCGGGATCATCCCGGCGTCCAGCGTGGGCAGGATCTCGGCCAGCTCGCGGGCGTCGATCTGCTGCACCAGCGACCCGCGGTCGGGCCAGTCGGCGTAGAGGCCCTCGACGTCGGTGAGCACGACGAGCTTGACCGCGCCCAGCGCCGCGGCCAGCGCCGCGGCCGCGGTGTCGGCGTTGACGTTGTGGACGACTCCGTCGGCGTCCGGCGCGACGCTCGCGACGACGGGGATGTGCCCGGCGTCCAGCAGCGCGGTGACCGGGGTGGTGTCGACCGCGGCGATGTCGCCGACGAGCCCGACGTCGACCGGCGCGCCGTCCACGACCGCCGTGGTCCGCCGGGCCGTGAACAGCCCGCCGTCCTCGCCGGAGAGGTGCACCGCCATCGGGCCGTGCTGGTTGATCAGCCCGACGATGTCGGGGCCCACCTGGCCGGTGAGCACCATGCGGACGACGTCGATGGTCTCCGGCGTGGTCACCCGCAGGCCCCCGCGGAACTCGCTGGTGATGCCGAGCTTGGCCAGCATGGCGTTGATCTGCGGCCCGCCGCCGTGCACGACGACGGGGAGGATGCCGCAGGTCCGCAGGAAGACCATGTCCTCGGCGAACGCCCGGCGGCAGGTGTCGTCGACCATGGCGTGCCCGCCGTACTTGATGACGACGACCTTGCCGTGGAACTCCTTGAGCCAGGGCAGCGCGCCGGTGAGCACGGCGACCTTCGCGGCGTCGCCCTCGGGGTCCTTGGTGCGCATGACCCGGCTGGTGCCGACCCGGCGGGGCAGCCTGGGCGGGGGCGCCGGCTCGTCGATCCGCACGTCCGGGGGCGTGGGGTCCTGAGGTGCAGCGTCCTGAGGTGCGGGGTCCTGGTGCTCGCTCATGTGGAGTAGGCCGAGTTCTCGTGCACGTAGGCGATGGACAGGTCGTTGGTCCAGATGGTGGCCTGCTCGGCGCCGGCGCGGAGGTCGACGTCGATGGTGATCTCCCGGCCGGTGAGGTCGACGCCCTCCCGCGGGTCGCCGATCGCGCCGCCCCGGCAGACGGTGACGCCGTTGATGGTGACGTCGACCTGGTCGGGCTCGAACGCGGCGTCGGTGGTGCCGATCGCCGCCAGCACCCGGCCCCAGTTCGGGTCGTTGCCGAACAGCGCGGTCTTGAGCAGGTTGTTGCGGGCGCAGGCCCGGCCGGCGGTGAGGGCGTCCTCGACGGTCGCGGCGTTGCGGACGGTGATGGCGATGTCCTTGGTCGAGCCCTCGGCATCGGCCAGCAGCTGCATCGCGAGGTCGGTGCAGGCGGCGGTGAGCGCCTCGGTGAGCTCCGCCTCCGTGGGGGCGGCGCCGCTCGCGCCGTTGGCCAGGGCGATGACGGTGTCGTTGGTGGACAGACAACCGTCGGAGTCCACGCGCTCGAAGCTGACGGCGGTCGCCGCCTTCAGCGCCCGCTGCAGGGCGTCGGGGTCGGCGGCGGCGTCGGTGGTCAGCACGACGAGCATCGTGGCCAGGCTCGGGGCGAGCATGCCGGCGCCCTTGGCCATCCCGCCGACGGTCCAGCCGCCCCGCTCCTGCGCCGTCGTCTTGGGCACGCTGTCGGTGGTCATGATCGCCCGGGCCGCGTCGGCCCCGCCGTCCTCGGTCAGCCCCTTCACCGCGGCGGTGACGCCGGCGGTCAGCCTGTCCATGGGCAGCCGGACCCCGATGAGGCCGGTGCTGGCGACCGCGACGTCGACCGCGCCGATGTCCAGCTGCGCGGCGGCGTGCTCGGCGGTGGCGTGGGTGTCCTGGAAGCCCTCCGGCCCGGTGCAGGCGTTGGCGCCGCCGGAGTTGAGGACGACGGCCCGGCAGCGCCCGCCGGCCAGCACCTGGCGGCTCCACAGCACCGGCGCGGCCGGGAAGCGGTTGGTCGTGAAGACGGCGGCCGCGGCGTCGTCCGGGCCGGTGTTGAGGACGACGGCGACGTCGCGGTCGCCGCTGGACTTCAGGCCGGCGGCCACGCCGGCGGCGGCGAAGCCCTTCGGTGCCGTGCACGTCATGGCGCTACTCCTACGACCGGCAGGCCGGTGGTCTCGGGCAGGCCCAGGGCGAGGTTGGCGCACTGGATCGCCGCTCCCCCGGTGCCCTTGGTCAGGTTGTCGACGGCCGCCACGACGACCAGCCGGTTCGCGTCGGCGTCCACGGCCAGCTGCAGGGCGACGGTGTTGGCGCCGAGCACCTGCGCCGTGGTGGGCCACTGCCCCTCGGGCAGCAGGTGGATGAACGGCTCGTCGGCGTAGGCCTGCTCGTACGCCGCGCGCGCGGCGGCCGCGTCGGTGCCGGGCGTCAGCGGGGCCGAGCAGGTGGCGAGGATGCCCCGGCTCATCGGCACCAGGGTCGGGGTGAAGCTGACGCCCACCGGTGCGCCGGCGGCCTGCGAGAGGCCCTGGATCATCTCCGGCGTGTGCCGGTGCACTCCCCCGACGCCGTAGGCGCTCGCCGCGCCCATGACCTCGCTGCCGAGCAGGTGCGGCTTGGGCGACTTGCCGGCGCCGCTGGTGCCGCTGGCGGCGACCACGACGACGTCGGGCTCGACCAGGCCGGCGGCCAGCGCCGGGGCCAGCGCGAGGGTGACCGAGGTCGGGTAGCAGCCCGGGACGGCGATCCGCGTCGCGCCGGTCAGCGCCTCGCGCTGCCCTGGCAGCTCGGGCAGGCCGTAGGGCCAGGTGCCGGCGTGCACGCCGCCGTACCAGCGCGCCCAGGCGGCGGGGTCGTTCAGCCGGTGGTCGGCGCCGCAGTCGATGACCAGGGTCTCCGCCGGGAGCTGGTCGGCGATGGCTGCGGACTCGCCGTGGGGCAGCGCCAGGACGACGACGTCGTAGCCGACGAGGCTCGCCGCGTCGCTGGGCTGGACGACCATGTCGGCGAAGGGCAGCAGGTGGGGTTGCAGCTCACCCAGGCGTCGGCCGGCGCTCGAGTTGGCGTGCACCCCGGCCAGCCGGAGTTTCGGGTGCCCGGCCAGCAGCCGGCACACCTCGCCCCCCGCGTACCCGGTGGCGCCGGTGACCCCGACCGTCCACGTCTGCACTGCGCTCACAATGCATGACCATACACGACCATGCATGACCGTTCACAGGGGCCGACGACTCGCCGTTGAGCCTTCTGGACTCTCTAGTCCCGTTACGGCACCGTACAGAAGCATCCATCCTGAAGGGACACGCGTGGAGCACGATCTAGACCGCCACAACGACTATCTAAGAGCCGCGCTCCAGCAAGATCGACGCCCCTTGGGCGTTTTTCTCGGCGCGGGCACACCCATGGCCGTACGGCCGAATGGCACCCCACTGATCCCTGATATAGCCGGACTCACGGCCTTGATTAAGTCGGAAGTCACCGGCACGTCGAAGACCGTCGTCGAAGAAGCCTTCGGACAACTTGGGTCGGCGTATGCGACTCCCACGCTCGAGAATCTCCTGGACTACCTCCGCCGTCTCGCGGCTATCCCCGGACCCGCCGCGGTGCGAGGCTTCGAGCGGAACGACATCGCACAAGCCGATGCCGAAGTCTGCCAGCTTGTGCGCAAGCACCTGGAGGCATCCCTACCCGCCGCCGATACGGCGTATCACGCCGTGGCACTGTGGGCCCAGGCCGCGAAGCGACATGCCCCACTTGAGGTCTTCACGACGAACTATGACCTCCTCCTCGAGCAGGCGCTTGAAGGGGCTGGGGTTCCCTACTTCGACGGGTTCGTTGGTTCCCACCGTCCGTCGTTCGACGTACACGCTGTCGAAGAGGACGAGCTCCCTAGTCGGTGGGTACGACTGTGGAAGATCCATGGATCCGTTAACTGGGCCATGGACCGTACCGGCAATGTGCTGAGGTGCCCCGCGAGCGACCCAGCGGACCGAGTGCTCATCTATCCCAGCCACCTGAAGTACGACCAGAGCAGGCGACTCCCCTATCTTGCCCTACTCGATCGGCTTCGCAGCTTTCTGCGGCAACCCAGCTCCGTGATTGTAAGTTCCGGGTTCTCTTACCGCGACGAACACATCAATGAGGTTATGGGGCAAGCTCTCCACGCGAACCCGACAGCATCAGTACTCGCCCTCCTGTACGGCGATCTTGCGCAGTACGACGAGGCCGTCGCTCTCGCTAAGCGCACACCCAATCTCTCACTACTCGCCCAAGATGCGGCTGTCGTCGGTGCGCAACTTGGCACCTGGGGACCCAGCGCCAACCACACAGACTTTCCTTACGGCGACTTCGCCTCCCTTGGCAATCTCCTTCGGGAGCTGATCGGAAGTTCCGCGACGAGTGGGGTCACTGACAGTGGAGAGGTCGCATGAGGGACCCCGAGCTCGTAGCCGTGGTACGCGACGTACGCGGCGACACCATCACCGCCGCCCTAACTGCCGAGGCGGTTCCTGGTCTGACCTTCTCGAAGGGACACGCGTATCAAGTCGGCCAAGTCGGCGCCTTTGTCCGAATCCCGATTGGCCTCGTAGACCTGTTCGGCACTGTCGTACAGGTGGGCGCAGCGCCGGCGAAAGGATCATCGGACGAAGATGACCGCGTCGCATGGGCGGCCCCCGGCGATGCTTGGATGCGCATCGAGCTGATCGCCGAAAGCCCAAAAAGCGGACTGGTACAGAGAGGGGTTTCCAGGTATCCAGCGATTGGTGATCCAGTACACCTGGTCACGGCTGACGATCTTGGAAGACTTTTCGGCACCGCAGGAGTGCTTCCAGCAACCCACATCAAGATCGGCCACATAGCTAACGCTCCACAGTTGCCAGCAACACTCAACATCAACACGCTACTGTCTCGACATTCCGCCGTCGTCGGTAGTACCGGGACGGGCAAGTCGAGTACCGTATCTAGCATCCTGCATCAGCTGGCCAACGTCGATCGATTTCCGAGCGCCCGTATCGTCGTAATCGATGTTCACGGGGAGTACGGTGGCGGCCTTAGAGACCTCGCCTCTGTGCATCGCGTACGCATTAGCGATTCCTCTTCAACCGAGGGCGAGACGCGAGGAAACCTACACCTTCCATATTGGGCGCTCAGTGTGGACGAGTTCGTCGGAATGGCGTTCGGCGGGCTGGACGACATCAGCGCAACTGCCGTACGCGACTGGGTACTTCAGGAAAAGCGCGCCTATGCGAGTCGCCATCCCGAGCTCAGCCTGCGTCAGATTGATATCACTGCCGACACGCCGCTACCCTTCAGCGTTCACAAGCTGTGGTACGAATTTCACGAGCGGGCGCACGCCACGCATACAGCCCAGCAGGACGCCCAAGCTCCAGGAACCCGCGCATACCAGAAAGATGACGCGGGCAACTTGATGCGCGGTGATGCAGCGAGAGTCATCGCTCCCACGTATCGGCCATTGATGAACTCAGGGACCGACCGGGTATTCATGAGTGCATCAGCGTTGAACATGCGTCGCCAGCTAGAGCACCTGGCCGGACGCTTACGTGACCCACGCTACGGGTTCCTTTTCACCCCTGGGCCATGGTCCACGGACCTTAACGGTGAAGCAGAGCGCGGCTTGGGAGACTTCCTGGCTCAGTGGCTCGGTGACTCGGCACCCATTAAGGTGGCTGACCTGTCCAACGTCCCGAGTGTGATCCTCCGCGACGTCGTAGGAGTTCTTCTTCGCGTCTTGTACGACGCGCTCGTTTGGGGACGTGACGAAGACGCTGGGGGACGGAAGCGGCCGCTCCTAGTGGTACTCGAAGAGGCCCATAGGTACCTCGGGGATGAAGGCGCAACGGCGGCCACAGTCGTCGATCGGATCGTCAAGGAAGGTCGAAAGTACGGCGTCGGGGTAATGCTCGTAAGCCAGCGCCCTAGCGAGATCCGAGCCACGGTCCTCAGTCAGGTCGGCACTTTCGTTGTGCTTCGCCTCTCGAATCAGGTGGATCGGGGACTAGTGCGATCAACGCTCCCCGACAGCCTCGGCGGGCTGTTTGACGTGGTACCGGTTCTCCGAACCGGCGAGGCGGTTCTGGTTGGTGAAAGCGTGCATCTTCCGTCGCGTGCGCTGATCGACGTTCCGCCTGCCCATAGGCCCGATAGCGCCGACCCTTGCGTGGTTACCGCTGACGGCTCCGCAGGATGGAACAGGTCACGGCGGGAACCGGACTTTGATAGTCTCGCCAAGGCATGGTGGCACAGTGGCGCAACGCGAAAGGAATAGGGAACGCCATGGACAGAACGCCGGTTAGTTCCTCGAACATCGCCGCAGTTGGCTATGACTTCGTGAGCTTAGTGCTGGAAGTGGAGTTCACGAACGGGCGTGTCTACCAGTACCTTGACGTCCCGTCCGGGCACTACCAAGCGATGACTGGAGCGGGAAGCGTTGGGACGTATTTCAACCAGAACGTCAAGCCGTACTACAGGTGCGTGCCCGCATAGCCCGAAAGTCGCACGGCCGTACCATCCGTTCCCCCGCACGCGGTCCGTTTTGGCCAGCGAGTAGCGGAGTACTCCGTCCGCACCCGCATGCTCATCCCCTGGCGATGTCACCACCCGCCCGCGGTTGCGCAGCACCATCCACGGCACGACGGTGTGCGCCAGCAGGCAGCCGCCCCTGATGTGGCTGGAGACCAGGTCTCACCACTGGTCGGGGTCGGCCTCCCAGGGCGGAACCTCGAACTCATCGACCAGCCTCGCGATCTTCACCAGCAAATCGACCGTCTCCAGCTGCTCACGGATCCGCGCGACCGCATCCTCGAGCGAAGCGCGGTCGGTGACGTTGGCGCCCACCGGCAGCGTGCGGCTCTGGTGGCCGCTGCAATCTCGGCCATCGCCGTCCGCAGCCGCTCCTCGCCCGGGGCCAGCCCGGCCACCGCCATTCCGCCGGCGGCCAGACGCTCGCCGAGCTGCCGCCAGGCCCGGTAGACGCCCCGGTCACCGCGGGCTACCCCGCCGAGCTCACATAGCCACGTCGCCGCCCTCCGCTCGGCCGCGGCGCGAGGGCGGCGTCCCGCACCGCGGTCGCCTCCTAGCTGGCGAGCGTTGAGACGGGAGCGCGCAGCCGCAGCGGTAGGCCAGCGACCGCGACCCCGTCGGCACCGGGGCCGACGGGGCACCGGGGCACCGGGGCAAAACGTCGAAGAGCCGCAGGCCTCCAGCAGCTCGACCGGGCCGGCCCTCAGCGCCGTGGCGACGTCGGCGGCGGGGACCTCGTCGGCGACCAGGAGCGCCAGGTCAGCAGCACCGGCGGGAACGAGGAGACCCGCGGCGTCACCGGCACGCCGGGGCCGACAGCGCGTCCCCCGCCGAGCTCCATCACCGACGTGCGCAGCGGCAGGCCGAGCGGCTCGCTGCCCGGGGGGTGCGGCTCGCCGACGTGTCCGATCACCGTGTCCCCGACCAGCAGCTCGCGCACCGGCCGGTGTGCCACGGCGCCCGCTTCCCCGCCCGCACAGTCAAGTCCCCCCGGCGACGTCGTCGAGCGCCCCCAGCACCGCCGGCCAGGCGGCGCTGCGCGGATCGACCACCGCGAAGTGGCCGGCCGGCACCGTGGTGAGCACCGCGGCCGGGTGGCGCCGGGCGTAGGACTCGGCGACCTCCCGCGGGACGATGCGGTCGCCCGTCCCGTGCACGATGCGCACCCGGCCCCGGGGCGCGGGCAGCCGGACGGGGTCCAGGTCGGGCCGCGCCACGGCGTCGTCCCCCAGGAAGGAGGCGACCGCGTCGCCGTCCAGGCCCAGGACCTGGGCCCGCTGCAGGTCCGCGACCGGCGCGAGCGCCACGACCCCGGCCGGGGTGTCCGGGGGCTGGACCGTGGCGGCAGCCAGCAGCGCGAGGTGCCCGCCGGCGGAGTGCCCGGTGAGCACGAGGCGCCGCCCGGGCCGGCCGGGGAGCTCCTCCGCCCGGGCCGCCCAGCGCACCGCCGCGTCCACGTCGCCGACGGTCAGGTCGGGGCGGCCGGGCACGCGCCGGTACTCGGGGGTCACCGTCGTCCACCCGGCGGCGGCCAGCGCCTCGGTCATCGGCCGCAGGTGCACGCGGTCGTACGCCGGCCGCCAGAACCCGCCGTGGAGCACGACCAGCAGCGGCCGGTCGCCCCGGGCGCACCGGCCGAAGCGGACGTCGGCCACCTGGTCCGGGCCCGGCCCGTAGGTCAGGACGGCGTCCGGCGCGGAGGCCGGCCGGGTCAGGACCGACCGGTCCTCACCTCCGGCGCCTGCCCGGCCGCGCAGACTGGTCATGCGGTAGTACTACCGGACCGCGGAACGCGTCACCGGATCCGGGAGGAGCGGCGCCATGGCGATCGAGGACGGGGTCCGGCCGCTCGAGGAGGGCGTGCAGACCGACTTCAGCGCACGGATGAGCTACGGGGGCTACCTCGGGCTGGACACCCTGCTGTCGGTGCAGCGCCCGATCAGCGACCACCACGACGAGCCACTGTTCATCATCCAGCACCAGACCACCGAGCTGTGGCTGAAGCTGGCGCTGCACGAGCTGCGCGCGGTCCGCGCGGACTTCGACCGCGACGACGTCCAGCACGCCCGCAAGGGCCTGGCGCGGGTCAAGCACATCCTGCGCACCATCACCGAGCAGTGGTCGGTCCTCGCGACCCTGACCCCCAGCGAGTACGCCGAGTTCCGCGGCGTGCTGGGCAACTCCTCGGGCTTCCAGTCCTACCAGTACCGGGCCGTGGAGTTCCTGCTCGGCAACAAGAACGAACGCATGCTGGCGGTCTTCGCCGCCGAGCCGGCCGCTCAGGAACTGCTCACCGAGCTGCTGGACTCGCCGACGGTCTACGACGCCTTCCTGCGGTTCCTGGACCGCCGAGGGCACCCCGTGCCGGAGGAGGTGCTGCACCGCGACGTCCGGCAGGCGTGGGTCGAGACCCCGGCGCTGCTGCCGGTGTACCGCACGATCTACGGGGACACCGAGGCGCACTGGGCGGAGTACGCCACCTGCGAGGACCTGGTGGACCTGGAGGACGGCGTCCAGCTGTGGCGGTTCCGGCACCTGCGCACGGTCCAGCGCACCATCGGGTTCGCCACGGGCACCGGGGGGAGCTCGGGGGTGGACTTCCTCCGGCGCGCCCTGGACCTGACCTTCTTCCCCGAGCTCTACACGGTCCGGTCCGGGATCGGTGCCTGATCCCGTGACCGCTGCCTCGATGGGTCGCGAGCCATCGCCCGACGTGCTGGACCTGCTCCCGGCCGGGGTCACCGAGCGGGCGGCCCAGCTCGACCGGCTCGACCCGCTGGCAGACCTCCGGGACGAGTTCGTCCTGCCCGAGGGCGTGGTCGCCTACCTCGACGGGAACTCGCTCGGCCGTCCGCTGAGGGTCACCCGCGACCGGCTCACCCGTTTCGTCGACGGCGAGTGGGGTGAGCGGCTCATCCGGGCGTGGGACGAGCACTGGATGGACCGCCCCACGGCCGTGGGCGATGCCATCGGCCGGGTCGTGCTCGGGGCGGCGCCGGGGCAGACGGTCGTCGGCGACTCGACCACGGTCATGCTCTACAAGCTGCTCCGGGCGGCGCTGGACGCCCGTCCCGACCGGGCGGAGATCGTCGCCGACACCGAGAACTTCCCGACCGACCGGTTCGTCCTCGACCGGGTCGCCGCGGAGACCGGCCGCACCGTCCGCTGGATCGAACCCGACCCGGCGACGGGCGTGCAGCCGGCGGAGGTGACCGGGCTGCTGAGCGACCGGACGGCGCTGGTGCTGCTCAGCCACGTCGCCTACAAGTCCGCCTACATCGCCGACGTCCCGGCCATCACGGCGGCCGCCCACGAGGCCGGGGCGCTGGTGCTGTGGGACCTCTCCCACTCCGCGGGCGCGGTCGACGTGCGGCTGGACGCCGACGAGGTCGACCTCGCCGTGGGCTGCAGCTACAAGTTCCTGAACGGCGGGCCGGGCGCCCCGGCCTTCGGCTACGTGGCCCGGCGGCTGCAGGAGGACCTGGTGCAGCCGATCACCGGGTGGATGGGCGCCGCGGACCCGTTCGCGATGGGGCCGGAGTACGTGCCGGCGGCCGGCATCCGCCGGTTCCTCAGCGGTACGCCGCCGATCCTCGGGATGATTCCGATCGAGGACATGCTGGCGTTGATCGACCGGGCGGGGATGCCGGCGGTCCGGGCCAAGTCGGTCGAGCTGACGGAGTTCGCGATCGCCGTGGCCGACGAGGTCCTGTCCCCGCTGGGCGTGACGGTCGCCTCCCCGCGGGATCCGGAGCGCCGGGGCGCGCACGTGACCCTGGAGCACGACGCGATGAAGACGGTCGTGGCGGAGCTGTGGCGGCGGGGCGTCATCCCGGACTTCCGGCGGCCACGCGGGCTGCGGGTCGGCCTCTCCCCGCTGAGCACGAGCTTCACCGAGGTCGCCACCGCGCTGGCGCACGTGCGGCAGATCCTGGCCGACCCGGCCGGCTGACGGGTCGGCGCCGGCCCCGACCCGGTCAGGCGGTTCTCACGGCCGGGCCCTGCGCCGGAGACGGCCGGCACCTCGCTGGGGACCGGAGGTCAGGTCGGGAGCGACCGCGCCCGGTGGGTCCACGAGGCCACCGCGGCGGCCAGCAGGAGCAGCGACGGCAGCAGGAGGGCCAGCCCGATCCCCAGGCCGTTCAGCAACGACCACCCGACGGACACGGCCGCCAGCACGACCAGGACCGCGGGCGCCCGCCGGGACGCCGTCGCGCTCTCCACCCACAGGGCGAGCGCCGCGCACGCCAGCGGGACGCCGAAGAGCAGGAACGCGAACGCCCCGCTGTCCGCCCACACCATCCGCCACAACCAGGCGGTCACCGCGACGAGGCACCCGAGCGAGAAACTGATCAGCATCCGCGCACCCGAGGAACCAGCGGTCATGACACATCTCCCGACCGGCCCGGGGTCGGCACCGTCGCGCCGGTACCGCACCGTGGCACTCCGGTGCGGCGCGGTCAACGGTCGTGTGCCCGCTCCGGGAGAGGTCAGGCCACCGGGTCGTCGTCGCCGTAGGGGCGCAGGCGGAGCTGGCGCGCGGCGTCCTCCGGGGTCACCGAGCCGACGACGTCGAGGTCGTCGGCGCCCACGCGCAGGAACCGGCCCGACCACTGGTCCAGCTCGCCGGCCGCGATCGCCGCGACCAGCTCGACCACCTTCTCGGGCGGCGTCCAGTCGGTGTAGCCCTCCCACATGCGCATCGACCGGGTCATCGGGGTGTCCACGACGCCCGGTGACAGGTCGAAGGCGCGCACGTCGGTGCCCTCCAGGGCGCCGGCCAGGGCCTCGGTCATCCGCATGAGACCGGTCTTGGCCACCGAGTAGGCGGAGTACTCCGGCCGCGCCCGCACGCTCATCCCGCTGGCGATGTCCACCACCCGACCGCGGTTGCGCAGCACCATCCACGGCACCACGGTCCGCGCCAGCAGGAAGCCGCCCTTGATGTGGCTGGTGACGACGTCCCACCACTGGTCGGGGTCGGCCTCCCAGAGCGGCACCTCGAGCTCGTCGATCAGCCCCGCGTTGTTGACCAGCAGCTCGACCG
This sequence comes from Blastococcus sp. SYSU DS1021, assembly GCF_054050995.1. NCBI lineage: Bacteria > Bacillati > Actinomycetota > Actinomycetes > Geodermatophilales > Geodermatophilaceae > Blastococcus > Blastococcus sp. SYSU DS1021. The sequence goes on from NZ_JBJHAL010000034.1 coordinate 18,064, forward strand.
GGCCGAGCTCCTCGCGGACCCGGCCCACGGCTTCCTCCACCGAGGCCCGGTCGGTGACGTCGGCGGCGACGGCGAGGGTCCGGGCACCGGTGGCCTCGGCGACCTCGGCCATGGCGGTGCGCAGCCGGTCCTCGGTGCGTGCCAGCCCGGCCACAGCCATGCCGCGCGCGGCGAGGCCCTCGACCAGGTGCCGCCCGATCCCGGTGGACGCGCCCGTGACCAGTGCCACCGAACCCGACAGGACGGCCCCGTCGCGGGGAGGACGGGGTCCTTCGTCAGCCACGGAGCTGCGCTCCGTTCGCGACGACGGCGGCGGCGACCGCGGCGTCGAAGGCGACCCGCGCCTCATCGCTGGTCAGCGTCCGGTCCGGCGCGCGGAACGTCAGGGAGTACGCCAGCGACTTCTGCCCCTCGGGCACCGAGCTGCCGGTGTAGACGTCGAACAGCCGCAGGTCCTCCAGCAGCTCGCCCGCCCCGCTCCGCAGCACCGCCTGCACCCGGGCCTCGGGCTCCGTCTCCGGCACGAGCAGCGCGAGGTCCATGCGGACCGGCGGGAAGGTGGAGATCGACCGCGCCTGAGGCACAGGCGGCACGGGCAGCGCGTCGGCGTCGAGCTCCATCGCCGACGTGCGGGCCGGCAGCCCCAGCGCCTCGCAGACCTTGGGGTGCAGCTCGCCGGCGTACCCGACGACCCGGTCGGCGACGAGCAGCGCGGCGCACCGGCCCGGGTGCCAGGGCGCCCGCTCGGCCTGCTCGACGGTGAGCTCGGCGCCGGCTGCCTCGGCCACGGTGCGGGCGGCCTGCACGGCGTCGGCCCACTCGGCCGGCCGGCCCGACCCCCACCAGCCGCGGGGCTCGCGCTGCCCGGTGAGGACGACGGCGACGTGCCACGGCTGCGCCGGCACCGCACCCAGCAGGGCGGCCAGCGTCGCGTCGTCCGGGCGGCGGTCGGCGCCGGGCAGCGGGGCGGCGGCGCCGCTCCCGCCGGGGAAGACCGAGCCGTGCTCGAAGAGGGCGACGTCGCGGAGCCCGCGGGCCAGGTTGCGGCCCAGGGCGGCGAGCAGCCCGGGCAGCAGCGTGGTCCGCAGCGCCGGCGCCTCCTCCGACAGCGGGTTGCGGACGGTGATCACCCGGCGGCGGTCGTCGTCGGCGGGCAGGCCGAGCGCATCGAGCTGCGCGGTGCCCAGGAACGGGAAGGCGGGGGCCTCCACGTAGCCGGCGTCGGCCAGCGCCCGGCCGATGCTGCGCCGCCGCCGCTGCCGCTCGGTGAGCCCGCGGCCGGGCGGGGCGGTGGGCAGGATCGAGGGGATCTCGTCGAACCCGCGGAACCGCACGACCTCCTCGACGAGGTCGGCGGGCTCCTGCAGGTCGCCGCGCCACGATGGCGGGGTGACGCGCAGCGCGTCCCCGTCGCCGCTCACCTCGGCGCCGACGGCGGTGAGCACCTCGAGCACCTGGGCCCGGGTGTAGGGAACACCGGCGATCCGGCCGGGCAGCCCGGCATCCAGCGCGATCGCCGCGCGCGGCGCGCGGACGTCGACGTCCACCGGCGCGCCGACGACCCGCGCACCGCCGTGCTCGACGAGCAGCGCCGCCGCCCGGGCCAGGGCCACGACGGTGACCTCGGGATCGGTGCCGCGCTCGAAGCGCTTGCCGGCCTCGCTGGGCAGCCGGTGCCGGCGCACCCCGCGCGAGATGCCGTTCTGCTCCCAGTGCGCGGCCTCCAGCAGCACCGCGGTGGTGGCGTCCCCGATCTCGGTGGACGCCCCGCCCATGACGCCGGCCAGCCCGATCGGGCCGGACCCGTCGGTGATGAGCAGGTCGTCGTCGGTGAGCGCGCGGTCGGCGCCGTCCAGGGTGGTGAGCCGTTCCCCCGCCGTCGCCCGGCGGACCGTGATCGGGCCGGTGACGGCGGCGCCGTCGAAGGCGTGCATCGGCTGGCCGAGCTCGAGCATCACGTAGTTGGTGACGTCGACGGCGAGCGAGATGCTGCGGATCCCGCACTGCGCGAGCCGGCGGCGCAGCGGCCACGGGCTCGGCGCGGCCGGGTCGAGGTCCTCCAGGGCGAGCATGGAGAAGCGGTCGCAGCGGTCGGGGTCGGCGACGGTGACCTCCCACGCCGGGGCACCCGACCAGTCGGGCAGCGGCAGGTCGGCCGGATCACGCCAGGTCACGCCCAGCACGCCGGCCAGGTCGCGGGCGATCCCGCGCAGCGACATGGCGTAGCCGCGGTCCGGCGTCACCTCGAGGTCGAAGACGACGTCGTCCAGGCCGAGGACGTCGGCGGCGGGGGTGCCCGGCTCGTAGCCCTCCTGCCCCAGCACGAGGATCCCCGCGTGGTCCTCGCCGATGCCCAGCTCGCGGACCGAGCAGATCATCCCGTCGGAGACGTGGTCGTAGGTCTTCCGCGCGGCGATGGCGAAGTCCCCGGGCAGCACGGCGCCCGGGAGCGCGGCCACCACCAGGTCGCCGACGGCGAAGTTCCGGGCGCCGCAGACGATGCCCCTCGGCTCGCTCTCCCCCACCGCGACCTGGCAGTAGCGGATCGGCTTCTTGAAGCCGGTGAGCTCCTCGATCTCGAGCACCCGGCCGACCACGAGCGGGCCGGTGGTCACCGGCGGGCGGACGACGTCCTCGACCTCGAAGCCCAGCCGGACGAAGGCGTCGTCGAGCTCCTCGACGGTGATGCCCGCCGGGAGGTCGACGAGCTCGGACAGCCAGCTGACGGGGACCTTCACTGCTCAACTCCGAACGGCAGGGTGAAGCGGACGTCGGCCTCGGCGATGTCGTGCATGTCCGACACCGCGGAGCGGAACTGCAGGGCCCGCTCGATGCCCATGCCGAACGCGAACCCGGTGTACTCGTCGGGGTCGACCCCGCAGGCCCGCAGCACGCGGGGGTTCACCATCCCGCAGCCGCCCCACTCGACCCACTGCGGGCCGTCGCGGTGCTCGGGGAACCACACGTCGAACTCCGCCGAGGGCTCGGTGAACGGGAAGAAGTGCGGCCGCCACCGGGTGCGCGCGTCCGGGCCGAGCAGCTGGCGGGCCAGGTGGTCCAGGGTGCCGCGCAGGTGGGCCATGGTGAGCCCGCGGTCGACGGCCAGGCCCTCGACCTGGTGGAAGACGGGCAGGTGCGTCGCGTCCAGCTCGTCGGTGCGGTAGACCCGGCCCGGGGCGACGACGTAGATCGGCGGCTGCCGGTCGAGCATGGTGCGCGCCTGGACGGGGCTGGTGTGCGTGCGCAGCACCAGGCCGGAGTCCTCGGGCGCGACGAAGAACGTGTCCGACAGCCACCGGGCCGGATGGTCGGGGCCGAAGTTCAGCGCGTCGAAGTTCAGCCACTCGGCCTCGAGCTCCGGGCCGTCGGCGACCTCGTACCCCATCCCGACGAAGATGTCGGCGATCCGGTCCATGAGGGTGGTGAGCGGGTGCCGTGCGCCGCGGGGGTTGCGGTCCCAGGGCAGAGTGACGTCGACCTGCTCCTCGGCCAGCACGCGGGCGTCGCGCTCGGCCTCGAGCTCGGCCTTCCGCGCCTCGTAGGCCTCGGTCACCGCGACCCGGGCGGCGTTCACCCGCTTGCCGGCGTCGCTGCGCGCGGCCGGGGGCAGCGCGCCCAGCTCGCGGCGGGCGAGCAGCACGGGAGCGCGGTCGCCGAGGTGCGCCGGGCGGGCGGCGGCCAGCGCCTCCAGGTCCGCGGCCGCCGCGAAGGCCCCGAGCGCGGCCCGCACCGCCTCGTCGAGGGCCTCGGGCGAGAGGGCGGCGACCTGCTTGGGGTCGTAGGGATCGTTGGCGCCAGACACGGGGAGCCATTCTGCCCGCCCACCGCCTGCGCCCGCGCCTGGGTTCCGGTGCGAGGATGCCGGACGTCGCCGGAACCGGCGTCCAGGCTCACCCCGGCCCCGTCCAGAGGCTCGTGCCGAGCGGGCGAGGCGCGAGGGGGACGGGGTCCTTCCACTGATCACGAGGGAGCTTCCGGAGGTGGGCGTGGCCGTCGTGCTCGCGCTGGCGTCCGCCGTCGTCTACGGCGCCGCCGACTTCCTGGGCGGGCTCGCCAGCCGCCGGGCGTCGGTCTCCGCAGTCGTCGCGGTGTCCCAGGCCGCCGGGCTGCTGGCGCTGGTGGCGCTGCTGCCCTGGCTCGGCGGGCCGGTCACCGCGGCGGACCTGGCCTGGGGCGCCGCCGCCGGGCTGGCCGGTGCCGGCGGCCTGCTGGTCTTCTTCCGCGCGCTGGCCGGCGGGGTGATGAGCGTCATCGCCCCGGTCACCGCGCTCACCGCCGCCGCCGTGCCGGTGCTGGTCGGCGTGCTGGACGGCGAGCGCATCGGCACCTGGGCGACGGCGGGCATCGTGCTCGCCCTGGCCGCAGTGGTCCTGGTCTCGGCCGAGAGCGGGCTGCGGGCGCTGCGCGCCGCCCGCCCCGCCAGCCTTGGGCCCGCGCTGGTCGCCGGAACGGCGTTCGGCCTGTTCTTCGTGCTGCTGGACCGCACCTCCGCCGACGCCGGCCTCACCCCGCTCGTCGCCGCCCGGCTCGCCTCGGTGGTGCTGGTGGTCGGGGTCGCGCTGGCCACCCGGCAGTCGCTGCAGCCGGGGCGCGCGGCGCTCCCGCTGGTGCTGGTCTCCGGATTGGGCGACATGACGGCCAACGCGCTGTTCCTCCTGGCCACGCAGCAGGGCGGCCCGCTGGCGATCACCGGCGTCCTCGCCTCGCTGTACCCGGTCAGCACCGTCGTGCTCGCCCAGCTCGTGCTGCGCGAGCGGCTCGTGCCGGCCCAGCTGACCGGGCTGGGGGCCGCCGCGGCCGCCGTCGTCCTGATCACCCTGCCCGGCTGACTCCCCCCTTCGGGGGAGGGTGCGGGGACCCGGCTCCGGCCCCGGCACCCGCCGGCCGATCCCCCCTCCGTGGACCCCGTGCGCCCCGAGCTCGACGCTGCCCTCGCCGCGGCCCTGCGCCCCGGCGGGGTGCGCAGCGTCTTCCAGCCCATCGTGGAGCTCGACACCGGCGCGGTCGTCGCCTACGAGGCCCTCGCGCGCGGACCCGAGGGGCCGCTGCAGCGACCGGATCTGCTCTTCGCCGCCGCCCGCGAGGCGGGTGTGCTCGCCGAGCTGGACGCCGCCTGCCGCGTGGCCGCCTTCTCCGGCGCGGTCGGGCACGGGCTGCCGGCTCCGCTGGCCCTCTTCGTCAACGTGGAGCCCGAGGTCCTCGACACCGCCCCGCTGGACGAGCTGCTGGCGATCGCCGGCTCCGCCCCCGGCGGCCTCCGGGTGGTCCTGGAGATCACCGAGCGCGCGCTCGCCGCCCGTCCGGCCGAACTGCTGCGCACGGTCGCCCGCGTCCGCGAGCTGGGCTGGGGCGTCGCCCTGGACGACGTGGGCGCCGAGGCGATGTCGCTGGCGTTCATGCCGATCCTGCGTCCCGACGTGGTGAAGCTCGACCTGCGGCTGGTGCAGGAACGCCCCGGCCCGGCCATCGCCCAGATCATGAACGCGGTCAACGCCTACGCGCAGGCCACCGGGGCCGCGGTGCTGGCCGAGGGCATCGAGAACGACGCCCACCTGGCCATGGCCCGGGCGCTGGGCGCCACCCTCGGCCAGGGCTGGCTGTTCGGCCGCCCCAGCCCGGAGCCGGCCTGCGAGCGCCCCCTCGGATCACTGCCGGCGCCGGTCGCGCCCCCCGGCTCCGGCACCGAGCCCGGCTCACCGTTCGCCTGCCTGCCCGCGGGTACCGCGCTGCGCCGGGCCCCGAAGGCGCTGCTCATCGAGCTCAGCAAGCAGCTCGAACGGGAGGCGCTGCGCCTCGGCGAGACCTGCGTGGTCACCGCGACCTTCCAGGAGGCCCGGCACTTCACCCCGTCGACGACGCAGCGGTACCGCGACCTGGTGGAGCGCACCGGCTTCGTGGCCGCCCTCGGCGAAGGGCTCCCCACCGAGCCGCTGCCCGGTCTGCGCGGGACCGACCTGGCCGGGGACGACCCGGTGCGCGGCGAGTGGGACGTCGTCGTCCTGGCCCCGCACTTCGCCGTGGCGCTGCTGGCCCGCGACCTCGGGACGACCGGCCCGGACCTGCAGCGGGAGTTCGAGTACGCCCTGACCTACGACCGCGACGTCGCCGTCCGCGCCGCGGGCAGCCTGCTGGGCCGGGTCGCGCCCCGCGCCGGCCGGACGCTCCCCGCCGCACCCACCCGCTCCGCGGTACGGCCCGGCTCCCCGGCGCCCGCGGGGCTCGACCTGCTCGGCGACGCCGGTCTGGTGCGGCGCGCTCTGGAGGCGACGCCCAGCGGCGTGTGCCTCGTCGACGTCCGCCTGCCCGACCAGCCGCTCGTGTACGTGAACCCGGCCTTCGAGCGGCTCGCCGGGGTGCCGCGCGAGGAACTTCTCGGCCGCAACTGCCGCTTCCTGCAGGGCCCCGACACCGACCCCGGAGCGCTGGCCCGTATCCGCGCGGCGATCGCGGCCGGCGAGGAGTGCCGCGAGGTGCTGGTGAACCTCCGCGGCCCCGAGCGCACCCCCTGGTACAACGAGCTGCACCTGGCGCCCGTCACCGACGCGGCCGGCGCCGTGGTCCAGTACATCGGCGTCCAGGTCGACGTCACCGAGCAGGTGCTGGCACAGCGGGCACTGGAGCAGGAGCGCGACCGCGCCCGCGGATACCTGGCCCGGATCGAGGAGTTGTCGGTCACCGATCCGCTGACCGGGCTGGCGACCCGCCGGCACGTGCAGGAGCAGACGGAGACCGCGCTGTGGAACGCGCGCGGTGCGGGCGACGCCGTGGCGCTGATCGTCGTCGCCGTCGACGGGCTCGCCGCGATCGAGGACCGCTACGGGCCGGCCGCCGCCGAGGAGCTGCTGACCGCCACGGGGCAGCGGCTCCGCGGCCGGCTCCGGCGGGGAGACCTCGTGGCGCGCTGGGCCCGTGACTCCTTCGTGGTGGTGCTCCCCGGCCTCGCGGCCGACAGTGCCGTCCGGGAGGCGGCACGGATCCGCGCCGAGCTGGCAGAGGCGGCCGGCGGCCCGGTGGCGCTCGACGGCACGCCCGTGGTCGCCGGGGTCAGCACCGGTGCCGGCTGCTACCCCGCCGACGCCGACGACGTCGCCGGGCTGCTGTCGGTCGCCGAGCGCGCAGCCGGGCGGCTGCCGGTCGCGCGGCGCTGAGGCGGCGCACCATCCCTCTGCCCGCGACCGGGGCTGCCTTCTCGGCGGCGGCGCTCAGCCGCGCGGCGGGAGCAGCGTGCCCAGTCCGCCGTCGGCGAGCTCGGTGAGCTGGTCGACCAGGTCGGCGGCGGACACCGTGCGGGCCCCCGACCACCAGTGCGTGGCCAGCTGGACCATGCCCACGACGCCGTAGGCCCACGTCATCGCGCCGTCGACCGGGCGGCCGGCCTCGGTGAGCCGGGCAGCCAGCAGGCCGCCGAGCGCGGTGGCGACGGCGTGCTCGGTGGCCGCGACGAGATCCGCCCGCCCCGCGCGCCCGGCCTGGGCGTAGGCGAAGCGGTAGAGCGAGGGCTCGTCCTCGATCAGCGACACGAAGGCGGCGATCACCGTCCGGAGCTGGGCACGGTCGTCGGCGCGGCCGGCGGTCAGCTCGCCCAGCAAGCGGGGCAGCAGGATGGCCTGGGAGATGCGCTCCAGGACGGCGTCGATCAGCTCATCCTTGTCGCTGAAGTACCGGTAGATCACCGTCTTCGACACCCCGGCGCTGCGCGCGACGTCGTCGACGGAGAAGTCGGGACCGGCCAGGCGGACGGCCTCGACGGCTGCCCCGACGAGGTCCTCCCGGCGCGCCCGCCGGTGCTCGGTCCACCGCGAACGGCGTCCGTCCGTCGGAGGGATCGCCGGCGCATCGGCGACCTGGTGCACGTGTTCCACGGTGACAGCCACCTTCCCTCGCGGCCCTGCTCGACGTACCGGGGAGAGCCTGTCCGCAGCCATCATCCCTCCGTCCCGCGCCGCGGGGGGGGACGAGCACGTCCGGTCGACCGCGAGGCTCCGTCCACCCGGTGTTGCCCGGCTCCGCCGGCAGGTCCGCCTACGCGCCCGCGGTCGAGGCCGACTGCGCGAGCTGCGTGGTGTAGAGGCAGATCGCGGCGGCCGCGGCCAGGTTCAGGCTCTCGGCGCGACCCCGCATGGGGATGCGGACCCGCGCGTCGGCCAGTTCCGCGAGCGCGGCGGGCACGCCGCGGGCCTCGTTGCCGAACAGCCAGAGCACCGGCCCGCCCAGCCGGCCGTCGGCGACGAGCTCCGGCAGCTCCGCCTCTCCCCCGCCGTCGGCCGCCAGCACGGTCACGCCGGCGCCGCGGACCGCCGGCAGCAGCTCGCCCAGCGGTGCGCCGCGGACGACGTCGACGTGGAACAGGCTGCCCGCGCTCGACCGCACCGCCTTGCCGCCGTAGGGGTCGGCCGAGCCCGCGCCGAAGACCACCGCGCCCGCCCCGCAGGCGTCCGCCGTCCGCAGCACGGTGCCGGCGTTGCCGGGGTCGGCCAGCTCGGCGAGCGCGACCGCGAGTCGCGGCGGCGCCGTCGTCAGGGCCGCGGCGGGGACGTCGCGCAGCGCGCAGACCGCCACCAGCCCCTGCGGCGTCACCGTCTCCGACAGCCCCGCGGCCGCCTTCTCGGTGACCAGCCGCACCGGGACCGGCGCGGTGGCGAGCAGCTCGGCGTGCCCCTCGGCCGCGGCCTCGGTGGCGAACACCTCCCGCACGCCGGCCGGGTGGGCCAGCGCCTCGGCGACCGCCTGCCGCCCCTCGGCGAGGAAGAGGCCGGCGGCGTCGCGGCCGGCCCGACGGGTCAGCTTGCGCGCGGCGGCGATCCTCGCGGAGCGCTCGGTGAGCAGCTCGGTCACGCGGTCTCCTCCCGGTGCGAGATCTGCACAGTGGCCCTCATGGGGCGCTGATGGGGGCGAGTGTGCAGATCTCGCCCGGGACAGAGAACGACGCCGCCGGCGCCGGCCGCGGAGGGCCGGTCACCGACGGCGTCGGTTGGTGAGGTGCTGGAACGGCCATCCTGCAGGGTCCCGCGCCGAGCGTGCGAGGCGTGGGGGGCAGGGTGGTCCTTTCTCAGGCGGCCTGGGTGCCGGTCGCCTCGGGGTTCGCGGCGAGCGCGGCCCGCGAGCTCTCCACCAGGGCGGCGAAGGCGGCGGGCTCGTTCACGGCCAGCTCGGCGAGGACGCGGCGGTCCAGCTCGATACCGGCGAGCTTCAGCCCCTGCATGAACCGGTTGTAGGTCATGTCGTTGAGGCGGGCCGCCGCGTTGATCCGGGTGATCCACAGCTTGCGGAAGTCACCCTTGCGCGCCTTGCGGTCGCGGTAGCTGTAGGTCGCCGAGTGGAGGATCTGCTCCTTGGCCTTGCGGTACAGCCGCGACCGCTGGCCCCGGTAGCCGCTGGCCGCCTCGAGGGTCGTCCGGCGCTTCTTCTGGGCGTTGACCGCCCGCTTCACGCGTGCCACGGAAGTGCTCCTGTCTCTCTAAAGGTCGGTGGAGGGGACGCTCAGATGCCCAGGAGCTTCTTGAGGTTCTTGGCGTCGGCCGGGGAGACGACCTGGTCCTGGTCGAGCCGGCGCTTGCGGGTCCCGGACTTGTGCTCGAACTTGTGCTGGTTGTTCGCCTGCTCGCGCATGAGCTTCCCGGTGCCCGTGATGCGCACCCGCTTGGCGGTGCCCTTGTGGGTCTTCTGCTTCGGCATGTCCTCGGTCCCTGTCGTCTGGTGTCGGTGCGCGCGGCGGCACGGAGCCGCCGCGGCCACCGGCCGTCTTCGGTGGTGCTGGTGCCGGTCAGGCGCTGGGCGCCTGCTCCTCGGCCTGCTCGCCCTTCGGGCGGCGCTTCTCCTGCGCCGTCTGCGCGCCCTTGTGCGGGGCGATCACCATGACCATGTTCCGGCCGTCCTGCTTCGGGTTGGACTCGACGACGCCCAGCTCGCTGACGTCGGCGGCCAGCCGCTGCAGCAGGCGGTAGCCCATCTCCGGGCGCGACTGCTCGCGGCCTCGGAACATCACGGTGATCTTGACCTTGTCGCCGCCCTTGAGGAAGCGCTCGACGTGGCCCTTCTTGGTCTCGTAGTCGTGCGGGTCGATCTTCAGGCGCAGCCGCATCTCCTTGATGACGGTGAGCGCCTGGTTCCGCCGGGCCTCGCGGGCCTTCTGGGCGGACTCGTACTTGAACTTCCCGTAGTCCATGAGCTTGGCGACGGGCGGCCGGGCCATGGGTGCGACCTCGACCAGGTCGAGCTCGGAGTCCTGTGCCAGGCGCAGCGCCTCGCCGATCGACACGATGCCGACCTGCTCGCCCTCGGGGCCGACCAGGCGGACCTCGGGGACACGGATGCGGTCGTTGATGCGGGGCTCGGTGATGGCCTCTCCTTACGCTGCTGCGTGGGAGGAGTCGCTGGCCCATCCGGGCGCCGACGGACAGAAGGCCCCGTGAGCGTCTGCTCACGGGGCCCACTCGCCGGTGGCCCACGACCCGTGCAGGTCGTGCGCACGCGATCACCGACCGGTGGCCGGTGCTCGCGATCCGGGACCTGGGCGCCTGGAGGGCGTCAGGTGGGAGCGGGCTCCTCTTGGATCAGCGGCCCTGGGCAGGGCCGCCGGGTGGTTCGCGCGCCTCGATGTAGCGGGGAGGCACGCCCATGCTACAGCGTCCCGAGCCCCCCGGTCATTCCCCCCTGCGGCGACGTGCCGGACCAGCTGGCGACGTGCTGGAACGGCCCCGTCCCGAGGCTCGCCCCGAGCGGAGCGAGGGGTGAGGAGGACGGGGCCCTCTTTCAGTCGTCGTAGAGGAGGGGTGGCCGGACCGGGTCCTGCGCCCGGGCCGCGGCGTGCAGGGCGCGCAGCCCCTCGACAGCGCGGACTGCCCGCTCCCCGTCGGCGGCCTGCAGCGCGAGCAGGGAGACCTCGTCCCCGTTCTCCAGGAGGAGCGCTCCCCACGCCGACTTCCGCTCGAACCGGACCGCCCGCACCGCCGTCCACGGCAGCTCGTGGTGGACGACGACGTTGCGGACGCGCACGCCCGCGGCATCGGCGTCGACCCGCGACCGGCCCAGGAACACGATCCCCGCACCGAGGACGAGGCCCAGGCCGGCGATGGCCACCTGGTCGTCCAGGCCGTAGTCCACCACCGTGTTCTGGGTCGAGGGCAGGCCGAGCGCGACCAGCAGGGCCACCAGGACGACCACCCCCGCGACGGCGGTCAGCAGGAGCCGCAGCCGGCGGGGGGCGACCGAGACAGCAGGCAGGGGATCCGGGGAACCGCTCACCAGCCCATGGTGTCAGCCCGGGTGCCGGCGACGGCTGGCAGAGTGCGACGTCGTGGAGATCACCGGCACCGCCCAGCGCGCGGCGTGGGACGACCGCGCCATGCCCCCGGTCGAGCGGCTGCGCGGGGACCTGTGGTCGGTCCCGGTGCCGATCCCGCACAACCCGCTGCGCTACGTGAACGTCTACGTCCTCGCCCTCGACGGGGGCGGCCTGGGCCTGGTCGACACCGGGTGGGAGAGCGAGGCCGGCTGGTCGGCGCTGACCGAGGGGCTCGCCTCCCTCGGTGGCTCGATCGAGGACGTGCGGGGCGTGCTCGTCACCCACCTGCACTTCGACCACCTGGGGCTCGCCGCCCGCGTCCGGCAGGCCAGCGGCGCCTGGATCGCCATGCACCCCGCCGACGCCGACGCGGTCCGCCGGCTGACCGCCACCGACGCGCAGGCGGCCGTCGACGACGAGGTCGAGTTCCTCGTGCGCCTGGGCGCTCCGCGGGACGAGGCGGTGGGGGACGTCGGAGGCGCGGAGAACCTCTCCGGCTTCACCCGCATGGCCGTGCCCGACCGGCTGCTGGAGGACGGCGACCGCGCCGCCTTCCCCGGCTGGTCGCTGCGTGCGGTCCACACCCCGGGTCACACCCCCGGCCACCTCTGCTTCGCCGAGGAGCGCACCGGTCTGTTCTTCTCCGGGGACCACGTCCTGCCGCGCATCAGCCCGAACATCTCCAGCACCCGAGGCGGCTCCCCGGACCCGCTGCGGGACTACCTCGGCTCGCTGGCCGCCGTGCGGGAGCTCGACCCGTCCGAGGTGCTGCCCGGTCACGAGTGGCGGTTCCGCGGCCTGGCCGACCGCGCCGACGCGCTCACCGACCACCACGAGCGGCGGCTGACCGAGCTGCTCACCGCGATCGCCGAGCACCCCGGGGCCACCCCCTGGGACCTGGCCGCCCACCTGACCTGGTCCCGGCCGTGGGACCAGTACGCGCGACGGATGCGGATCTTCGCGGTGACCGAGACCGACGCCCACCTGCGGCTGCTGGCCAGCCGGGGCCTGGTCGTCGGGGACGGCGGTGCGGTGCCGACGTGGACCCTGCGCCCGCGCTGACCGCGGCCGCCCTGGCCGACCGGGTGCTCGGTATCGCCCCCCGGCTGGCCGCCACGCGGCTGGTCTGCGTGGACGGCCCGGCCGGCTCGGGCAAGACCACCCTCGCCGCTCGGCTGGCCGCCGTCCTCCCCGGGGTCGTCGTCACCGTCCACATGGACGACCTGTACGCGGGGTGGACGCTCACCGGCGCTCCGGCGCGGCTGTCCGCCGGCGTGCTGCGGCCGCTGGCCGAGGGGCGGCCGGGCAGCTACCACCGCTACGACTGGGCGGCCGGGCGCTTCGCCACCGGACCGACGCCGGTGCCCGTGCCGGCGGTGCTGGTCGTCGAGGGCTGCGGCAGCGGGGCACGGCCGGTCGACCCCTGGGCGAGCCTGCGGATCTGGGTGGAGGCCGACCCATCGATCCGGCTGGCCCGGGGCCTGGCCCGCGACGGTGCCCACCTCACGGGCGAGTGGCGGCGCTGGCAGCTGACCGAGGCGGCTCACTACGCCGCCGACGGCACGCGCGCCCGGGCCGACGTGGTGGTCGACGGCGGACGGTGACCCGGCTCACGTCCGACCGGGCGCGCCGGGTCGCGACACACATCGGTAACGCCGGACGGCGACCATGGAGACCGACCGCACGCGAGGGGGACACGTGACCGACACCGTCCGGGAACAGCCGACCGAGCTGCCGCTGGCCGGCTACACCGTCGCGGTGACCGCCGCCCGCCGCAAGGAGGAGCTGGGGGCGCTGCTGGACCGCCGCGGCGCCCGCGTCGTCTACGCCCCGGCGATCCGCATCGTCCCGCTCTCCGACGACACGGAGCTGGTCGCGGCGACGCGCCGGGTGCTGGCGGCCCCGGTTGACCTGGTGATCGCGACCACCGGGGTCGGCTTCCGCGGCTGGCTGGAGGCCGCCGAGGCCTGGGACCTGCCCCTGGTCGCGCACCTGTCGGGCTCGCGCGTGCTGGCCCGCGGCCCCAAGGCGCGCGGAGCCATCCGCGGGGGCGGCCTGGTCGACGCCTGGTCACCGGAGTCGGAGTCGTCCGCCGAGGTGCTCGCACACCTGCTGTCCGGGGCCGAGGGGCCGCTGGCCGGGCGGCGGATCGCCGTCCAGCTGCACGGTGATCCGCTGCCCGATCTGGTCGCCGGCCTGCGGGAGAGCGGCGCGGACGTGCTCACCGTCCCGGTGTACCGCTGGGTGCCGCCCGAGGACGTCACCCCGGTCCGCCGCCTGGTCGCCGGCATCGCCGCCGGTGCGGTCGACGCCGTCACGTTCACCAGCGCGCCGGCGGCGGCGAGCCTGCTGCAGGTGGCCGACGAGACCGGCCACCGGGAAGCGCTGGTGGCGGCCTTCAACGACCGCGTGCAGGCGGTCGCCGTCGGCCCCGTCACCGCCGCGCCGCTGGACGCGGCCGGGATCCCGTCCTTCCAGCCGGCCCGCGCGCGCCTGGGGGCGCTGGCCCGCGAGGTGGTGGCCCGGCTCCCCGAGCGGGACCCGGTGCTGCAGGTCGGGCCGCACACCCTGCAGGTCCGCGGGCACGCCGCCGTCGTCGACGGGCAGCTGGTCGAGCTGCCGCCGGGACCCCTGGCGGTGCTCCGGGAGCTGACCCGCCGGCCCGGCCACGTCCTCCCCCGGGCCGACCTGGTGGCCGCGCTCCCCGGCGGCGGGGACGGGCACGCGGTCGAGATGGCGGTGACCCGGCTGCGCGCGGCGCTCGGCGCGCCGCTGGTGGAGACCGTCGTCAAGCGCGGCTACCGCCTGCGGGTGTGAGACGCCGGCGCAGCCTCAGCGCAGGTCGAGGCGCATCAGCACGCGCGGGAAGCCGTTGACGACGGAGCCGGTGTCGGCGGCCTTTTCGAACCCGGCGCGCTCGAACAGCGCGCGCGTGCCCACGTAGGCCATGGTGAGGTCGACCCGCTGCCCGTCGTTGTCCACGGGGTACGCCTCGACCGCAGGTGCCCCGTGCGCGCGGGCGAACTCCACGGCGCCCGCGACGAGGTGGTGGGCCAGCCCCCTCCCCCGGTGGCCGGGGCGCACCCGGACGCACCACAGCGACCAGACGTCGAGGTCGTCGACCCGCGGGATCCTGCGGTTGCGGGCGAAGCTCGTGTCGGAGCGCGGGTGGATCGCCGCCCAGCCCACCACCTCGCCGTCGTCGTACGCGAGCACCCCCGGTGGCGGGTCCTCCCGCACCAGCTGCCGCACCCGCTCGCCGCGCGCGGGCCCGACCAGCTCGCGGTTCTCCTTCGACGTCGGGAGCCGGTAGCTCAGGCACCAGCACACGTTCGCGTCCGGCCGCTTCGGGCCGACCATCGTCGCCACGTCGGCGAAGCGGACGGCCGGCCGCACCTCGATCGCCATGCGGCGATGGTGGCACGGCCCACCGACCACCCGGCCGGCCGCGTGCTCACACCGCGCGATCGGCGCGGTGAGGGGGTCGTTCCCGAGAGGTCACACGAGCGCGGCCACGCGGAAACGGCCGGTTCCTAGCGTCGGACGCCACGAGGAGCCGCCCGTCGGGCGGCCGGGGAACCGAGGGATGCGCCCATGACCACCACCCCCACCGCCCGCCCCACCGGCGAGCTGGCCGCACCGGCCTCCGCCCCTCCCGCCGCGGCCCGGCGCGGCCCCCGCTGGATCGACGACTACGACCCGGAGGACCCGCGCTTCTGGGCCTCGCCGCAGGGCCGCCCGGTGGCCCGGCGCAACCTGGCGTGGTCGGTGCTCGCCGAGAACATCGGGTTCAGCGTCTGGCAGATGTTCAGCGTCGCCACCGCGGTGCTGGCCTCGATCGGCTACGGGTTCACCAGCGACCAGCTGTTCTGGCTGGTCGCCACCGCCGGCCTGGTGGGCGCGATCATGCGGGTGCCCTACACCTTCATGCCGGCGCTGGTCGGCGGCCGGAACTGGACCGTGGTCAGCGCCGCCCTGCTCTTCGTCCCGGTCACCCTCCTCACGATCGCCGCGACCACCGGGCAGCCGTACTGGTTCTGGGTGCTCACGGCCATCACCTGCGGCTTCGGCGGGGGGAACTTCGCCTCGTCGATGGCGAACATCTCCTTCTTCTACCCGGACAAGGAGAAGGGCTTCGCGCTCGGGCTCAACGCCGCCGGCGGCAACATCGGCGTCGCGATCATCCAGCTCGTGGGCCCACTGGCGGTCACCCTCGGCGCGCTCGCCGTCGTGGGCGGCAGCACCGGGACGACCGACGGCGGTGAGGCCCGGTACGTGCAGAACGTCGCGCTGATCTGGGTGCCGTTCATCCTGCTGGCGGTCGCCGGCGCGTGGTTCGGCATGAACAACCTGTCCGGCGCGAAGGCGAACGTCGCCGACCAGGCGGCGATCGCACGCCGGAAGCAGACCTGGGTGATGTCGTTCCTGTACATCGGCGCGTTCGGCTCGTTCATCGGCTTCTCCGGCGCCTTCCCCCTGGTGCTGGCCAACGAGTTCGCCGCCGACACCTACCGCTACGCCTTCCTCGGCCCGCTCGTCGGCTCGCTGTCGCGGCCGTTCGGCGGCTGGCTCGCCGACCGGGTGGGCGGGGCGCGGATCACCGTCGTCACCTTCGTCGGGCAGGCGGTGGCCATCGGCGCGGCGATCGCGTTCCTGCGCGCCGGGAGCTTCGGCGGCTTCCTCGCCAGCTTCCTCGTGCTCTTCGCCGTCGTCGGCATGACCAACGGCTCGACCTACCGGATGATCCCGATCATCTACCGGGCCGAGGCGGCCGCCGGGTACCCCGGCGACAGCCCGGCGGAGGTCCTCTACCGCGCCCGGCGCGACACCGCCGCCGCGGTCGGCATCATCTCCGCGGTGGGCGCGCTGGGCGCCGTCTTCATCCCCCGGGTGGTCTCGGAGTCCTACGGCGCCACCGGCGGCGTCGAGACGGCTCTGCTCAGCTTCTGCGGCTTCTACGTCGTGTGCGTCGCGGTGACCTGGTTCGTCTACCTCCGGCGCGGCACGCTGATGCAGCGCGCCGGCGTCTGACGAACGGGCCGGCGCACCGCCGGGTCCGCCCTCCGGGGCCGGGCCCGGCGGTGGGCCGTGGCCCCAGCGGGTGAGCCCGCCCCGTCCCGGGGTGCAGCGACACCGCCGCAGCGACGAAGATCGCCGGGTGACCGCAGCCGAGGAGACCAGCACCGGGCGCACCCTCATCGAGGCCGGGAGCCCCGTCGCCGGGTCGATGAGCGGGGCAGCGGCGACGGTCGTCTTCGAGCCCGCGGCGGCGCGGGTGCAGGTGGACGACCGGTTCGCCGCTGTGCTGCGCACGACCGCGGAGGACGCCGCCGGCGTCTCCGGAGCGCGGGAACGGGTGCGGGCCGGTGCTGCGCTGGCGTTCGCGGTGGAGCACGCGGTGACCGTCCACCGCGCCGGCCGGGCGATGCGGACCGACGGCTTCTTCACCGCCCGCCCGGGCAACCGCCCGGTCGCCGACGAGCTGGCCGAGGCCGTCCTGCTCGCCGCCCGCTCGTCCACCGACGAGCGGCGGGTGCGCCACCTCGGCTACCTCCTGGCCGAGGTCGCCGTCTCCCCCGACATCGACGCCGAGCTCGTCGGCCGCGCGCTGCGGCTGATCGGGACGCTGGGCTGGCGGCAGCTCGCGCTGCTCGCCGCCGTCGGCCGGCGGGATCGGGTGCCGCTGCCCATGACGCCGCTGGACGACGACCCCCGGGGGTGGGTGGCGTGGGGCGCGCGGGAGGACGTGGCCGCCCTGCAGCGCGCCGGCCTCCTCGACCCGCCGCCCGCCCGGCCGCGTCCCGGCGGTGCGGCGCTGCCCCGGCTGCGGATGGCCGACCTGCGGCTGACCCGTCGGGGTGTGCTGGTGCACCGGCTGCTCGTGCTGGAGGTGCTGCGCGAGGAAGCCGTGGCCGCCGCCCTCGCCGAGCTGGGCCTGCCCCGCAGCTGACCCGCGGCGCATCGTTGCCGAGTCGTTACCGGATCCGGTGGTCCGTTCCACTTCCCTGACGCGTCTACAGGGCAGAGGGACGGAAGGGAGGCCGCGATGCCCGGGAAGCACGACCAGCGACCGGAGAGCGCCGCGCTGATCGCCGCGCGCCAGCTGGCCGAGGAGGCGCGTCACCGCCGGGCGGGGGGCGACCTGCGCCGGCGGCGGCAGCCGGCAGCGGTGGCGGCGGCTGGAGCGGCATCCCGCGGACGGGCACCGGGAGCGCACTAGCCTCGCCGTCGCGCGACGAGCACCGTGTCCGGAACGGGGTTGCCGGTCCGCTCCGCCGCCCCGGGGTCCCGGTCCCGGGTCTCGGTGACGACGTCCGCCCACTCCACCGGGTCGAGCGCCGCCGCGACGTCCTCGGCCGTGTAGAGCACGCCGGGGTCGTGCGTGTGGGTGTGCCCGTGACCCCACCCCTGACCGTGGAGGTGGCCGACGACCAGGAGGGTGCCGCCCGGCGCGACGGCGGCCGCGAGGCGTCGGAACACGCCCTCCCGGTCGGTCCAGCTCGCGTGCAGGTAGTGCGCCGTCACCAGGTCGAACCGGCGCTCCGGCGGTGCCCACCCGTCCAGGTCGGCGTGCAGCCACTCGATCCGGCCGTCCAGGCCGCGGGCGCGGGCAGCCTTACCGCCGCGCTCCAGCGCGACGGGCGAGAAGTCGACCGCCGTCACCCGCCAGCCCCGCTCGGCGAGCCAGAGGGCGTCGCCGCCCTCGCCGCTGCCGGCGTCCAGCGCGGTCCCGGGCGCCAGCCCGGCCGCCTCGACCACGAGCTGCCGGTTGGGGCGACCGCTCCACACCGCCGGCGCCGAGCGGTACAGCTCGTCGTAGGACTCCCGGTCGACGGCGCTCATGCGGCCACGCTCCGCTTCGCGGCCACCGCAGCCGCGGTGTCCTCCTCGATCAGGTCCGCGTTGATCATCGCGCCGGCCCGCAGCCCCTGCGCCGCCGCGACGATCACCTGCGCGCTCAGGTCGCCGGCGTTGCCCGCCACCCACACGCCGGGCACGTCGGTGCGCCCGGTCGGGTCGGCGGGCAGGTGGGTGCCCAGCACCGTTCCGTGCATCTCCATCGGCACCGGCACGGCCCCCAGGTCGGCGACCAGCTCGGCGTTGGCGACGAAGCGCGGCGCGACGACGACGGCGTCGCGCTCGACGACCTCCCCGGAGGCGAGCCGCACGTCCGCTGCCCCCTCCAGACCGGCGACCTCGCCCCGCACGATCCGGACGCCGCGGGCCGCCAGCCGCTCGAGCTCTTGGTCCGTCGGCTCCGCGCCGGTGTGCACGAAGAGGGTGACGTCTTCTGTCCACTGCCGCCACAGGTTCGCCGCGTAGGCGCCCATGGGGCCGGTGCTGAGGATGCCGACCGCGCGGTCGCGCACCTCCCAGCCGTGGCAGTAGGGGCAGTGCAGCACCGTGCTCCCCCACCGCTCGGCCACCCCGGGGATCTCCGGCAGGTCGTCGGTCAGCCCGGTGGCCAGCAGCACCCGCCGGGCGCGCACCCCCGCGTCGCCCTCCAGATCGAGGGCGAACCGGTCGTCCTCGCGGCGGACCGAGACGACGCGGCCGGAGACGATCTCCCCGCCGTAGCCCTCCACCTCCCCGCGACCGACCGCGTACAGCTCGGCCGGCGGGGTGCCCTCCCGGCCGAGGTAGTTGTGCACGTGCCCGGCCGGTGCGTTACGGGGCTCCCCCGCGTCCACGACCAGCACGCTGCGCCGGGCGCGGGCCAGGGTGAGCGCTCCGCTCAGCCCTGCCGCGCCGCCTCCGATGACCACCACGTCGTATCGCTCGTCCATGCCCGCCACTCTGGACCGGAGTGAGTCCCTGTGGCAACGAAGCTTGCTACAATGGCAAACTGCACGCCATGACGGACGACGACGTGCTGCAGAACGTGGGCCCACGGCTGCGCGCGCTGCGCAGCGAGCACGGCCGGACGCTGGCCGAGGTCGCCGAGGACACCGGCATCTCGGTGAGCACGCTGTCGCGGCTGGAGTCGGGCGGCCGCCGGCCCACCCTGGAGCTGCTGCTCCCCCTGGCGCGCGCGTACGGCGTGGCCCTCGACGCCCTGGTGGACGTGCCGGCCCCGGCCGATCCGCGGGTGCACGGGCGCCCCATCCAGCACGCGGGCGCGACGATGGTGCCGTTGACCCGGCAGACCGGTGGGCTGCAGGCCTACAAGCAGGTCATGCCGCCGCGCTGGCAGGCCGACAACACCGAGCAGGAGGTGCACGACGGCTACGAGTGGCTCTACGTGCTCTCCGGACGCATCAGGCTGCGGCTCGGCCCCCGCGACTTCGTGCTGGAGCCCGGGGAGGTCGTCGAGTTCGACACCCGCGTACCGCACGCCTTCTCCAACCCGTTCCCCGAGCCGGCCGAGGCGCTCACCCTCTTCGGCCCCCAGGGCGAGCGCATGCACGTCCGCGCCCGCCCTGCGGCGTCCGCTGAGCTCACACGGTGACGACCACGTTGCCGTCCTGCTCGCGCACGGGGTGGACGCGGATCGGTGCGGCTCCCGACGTCGAGGCGCCGTCGTCCCAGCGGTAGGCGAACAGGTGCAGCGGGCAGACCAGCACGTCGACGTCGGTCTGCCCGTCGGCGAGCGGTCCGCCGGCGTGCGGGCAGGCCGCCTGGGTGGCGTGCAGCGAGCCGTCGCGCAGCCGGAAGACCGCCACCTGCACACCGCCGGCGACGAACGCCCGGCCTTCGCCGAACGGGATGTCGGCCACCCGGCCCACCACGTGCTCGCGACCCTGGATCGGCGCGGCCGGCCCGGGCGTGCTGACGCCCGTGGCAGGGCTGCCGGTTTCCGTGCCGGGCGTGGTCGGGCGGGCCGGCTCGCGCGTGTGGTCGAGCCGGGCGGCGGCGGGGCTGCTCAGGCTCATCGGACCGGCACCTTCGGCAGCGGGATCAGCGGGAGCGACGGGCGGAACTGCCCGGGCGTGGCCGGTTCCCTGCCGTCCTGCCCCCAGGGATCGGTGTAGGCGTCGACCGACTTCTGCATGTTCGCGTCGAGGTCGGCGACGATTCCCTCGCTGTCCTCGAGCAGCACGGCCTTGATCTTCTCCAGCCCGATCCTCGGCACGAAGTCGTAGGTCCGCTCGAGCCAGTTGGCGTTCTCCCGGTAGTACTGCATGAAGCGCCCGGCCAGGGTGATGACCTCCTCCGGGGAGCCGACCGTGGCCAGCAGGTCGCCCTTGCGGATGGTGGCCCCGGCGGCGCCGCCGACGTAGACCTCCCACTTCCCGTTGCCGATGGCCACGACCCCGACGTCCTTCACGTAGGCCTCGGCGCAGTTCCGCGGGCACCCGACGACGGCGAGCTTCATCTTCGCCGGGCTCTCGATGCCCTGGAATCGCGTCTCCAGGTCGATCCCCAGTTGCGTCGAGTCGCCGAGCCCGAAGCGGCAGAAGTCGCTGCCCACGCACGTCTTGACCGTGCGGAAGCTCTTGCCGTACGCGTAGCCGCTGGGCATGCCCAGGTCGGCCCACATCGCCGGCAGGTCCTCCTTGCGGACACCGAGCAGGTCGATCCGCTGGCCGCCGGTCACCTTGACCATGGGCACCTCGTACTTCTCGGCGACGTCGGCGATCTTGCGCAGCTGCGCAGGTGTGGTGACCCCGCCCTTCATCTGCGGGACGACCGAGAAGGTGCCGTCGCGCTGGATGTTGGCGTGCACCCGGTCGTTGATGAACTCGCCGTCCTTCTCGGGGACGAAGTCGTGGCCCCAGATCATCTTCAGCAGCGAGGTGAGCCCCATCTTCGACTTCGCGTCCTCCTTCCCGCCGGGCGCGAGCGTCGCGAAGACCGCGGACACGCTCCGCAGGTCGTGCTCCCGGATGGCCCGCATCAGCTCGGGCTTGGGCATGGGGACGCCCGGCACGTACCAGGACGCCGCGGGGTCCTCGGCGAGATCGCCGTCGGCGGCCCACTCGACGATCTGCTTCACCAGCGACTTGCACGAGCCGCAGCCCTTGCCGGCGCGGGTGCGGTCCATGACCTCGCCGACGCTGCCGCAGCCACCGCTGACCGCACCGCAGATGTCGCCCTTGGTGACGCCGTTGCAGTTGCACACCTGGCTGTCGTGCGGCATGTCGGCGACGCCCACCTCCTCCGCCCCGTCGGAGAGGTCGACCAGCAACCGGATCCGCTCCTCCGGCAGCGGGGCGCCCCGGTCGAACGCCTGGGTGAGGAAGGCGACCTTGCGGGTGTCACCCAGCAGCGTCGCGCCGACCAGCTTGTCGTCGCGGATCACCACCGACAGGTGCACGCCACGCTTGGGCTCGGAGATGACCAGGAACTCGTCGTCGTCCCGCTCGGGGGTGCTGATCCCCATCACGGCGACGTCGACGCCGGCGACCTTGAGCTTCGTGGCGGTCCGGCTGCCGTGGTACTCGGCGCCGGGGTCCGTGCCGGTGAGCACGTCGGCCAGCACCTTCGCGTGCTCCCAGGCCGGCGCGACGAGACCGTAGACCTCACCGCGGTGCTGGGCGCACTCGCCGATGGCGTAGACATCGGGGTCGTCGGTGCGCAGCTGGTCGTCGACGACGATGCCGCGCTCCACCTCCAGCCCGGAGCGCAGCGCGATGTCGGCGTGCGGCCGCACGCCCGCGGCGACCACGAGCAGGTCGCAGTCCAGCCGCCGGCCGTCCTTCAGCAGCACCCCCTCCACGTGCCCGTTCCCGAGCACCTCGGTGGCCAGGACGTCGAGGTGCACGGTGATGCCGAGGGACTCGACGCTCTTCTTGAGGATCGCGCCGGCCTCGGCGTCGAGCTGGGCGTTCATCAGCCACGGCATGGCGTGCACGAGCTCGACCTGCAGACCGTGGCCCTGCAGCGCCCGCGCCGCCTCGAGGCCCAGCAGCCCGCCGCCCATGACCACGGCGCGCCGGCAGCGGCCGGTGGCCTCGAGCATGGCCCGGGTCTCGTCGATGGTGCGGAAGCCGTACACGCCGGGCAGCAGGGCGCCGTCGTCGGTCCGCACGCCGGCCATCGGAGGGATGAAGGAGTAGCTGCCGGTGGCCAGGACCAGGTGGTCGTAGGGCGTGACGCTGCCGTCGGCGGCGTGCACCTGCTTGGCCGCGGTGTCGATCCGCTCGACCCGGACGCCGGCGCGCAGGTCGACGCCGTTGTCGGCGTACCAGTCGTGGGAGTTGAGGACGATGTCGTCCTCGTGCGACTCCCCGGCCAGCACCGGCGAGAGCATGATCCGGTTGTAGTTGCCGTGCGGCTCGTCGCCGAAGACGGTGATGCGGAACTGCTCGCCGCCGCCGCGCTCGAGCACCTCCTCGACGAAGCGGGCACCGGCCATGCCGTTGCCCACCACGACCAGCCGGCCGCGGGGATCGGGGTCGTCGTCCAGGTGCAGCGTCGTGGCGGCGGTGAGGCGCGCGCCCAGGATCGTCGTCATCTCAGACCTCCACCAGTCCCAGGTCGACCACGATCTCGCCCGTGACGCCCTCGGGGGCCGCCGCGTGCAGCTCGACGACGGAGCCGCCCACCAGGTCCTCGACGACGCGCAGCGGCACGTGGGTGTCGGCCTTCGCCCCGATCGGGAACCAGCGCATCGGCTCGCCGTCGCGCACCAGCAGCACGTAGACCAGCTCGGTGGTCGCGTTCCCGCCGCGGAAGTACAGGGCCTGGGCGCTGCATCCGGGGGGCACGGTGTAGCGCAGCGCCGGGTCGACGGGGCCGGGCTTGGCCAGCCCCTCACCGGTGATCGGGAAGACGCCTTGCAGGAAGCGGGGGGTGCTCTTCACGGGGGTTCTCCTGATCGTCGCGGAGCGGGACGTCGTCGAGCGGGACGGCGGGTGCGGAACGGGCGCGGGGGCGGGCCGGTGGCCGGCCGGTCGGGGCTGGGTGGCCGCGGGCGGGGGCGGGATCTGCTCCTCGGGACCGGCGACGCGGGCGACGGCGACCGCGCAGACCTTGAAGGGCGGCATCTTCGACGCCGGGTCGAGCGCACCGGCGTCGGTGAGGGCGTTCGCGCCGGCCCAGTGGAACGGCACGAAGACGACGTCCGGCCGGATCGTGTCGGTGACCTGGGCGTGGAACCGCGCGCGGCCGCGGCGGGTGGTGAGCTCCACGACGTCGTCCTGCGCGATGCCGAGCCGGCGGGCGAGGTCGGGGTGCAGCTCCGCCCGCGGACTCGGCGCGACCAGCTGGAGGCTGCGCGTGCGGCGGGTCTGGGTGCCCGACTGGTACTGGGCCAGGACCCGGCCGGTGGTGAGCACGTAGGGGTGGTCGGCGTCGGGGAGTTCGTGGGCGTCGGCGTGCTCGACCCGGAGGAACCGGGCCCGGCCGTCGGGGGTGGCGAACCGCTCGGTGAACAGCCGCGGCGTGCCGGGGTGCTCCGGGGCGGGGCAGGGCCAGAAGACGCCGCGCTCCTCGTCGATGCGCCGGTAGCTGATGCCCGCGTAGTCGGCCGCTCCCCCGGCGCTCGCGCGTCGCAGCTCCTCGAACACCGTCTCCGGGTCGCCGCTGAACTTCTCGCCGACCCCGAGGCGGCCGGCCAGCTCGGCGAGCAGCTGGAGGTCGTCGCGGACGCCGTCGGGCGGGTCGAGTGCCCGGCGGCGCCGGATCACCCGGCCCTCGACGTTCGTCATCGTCCCGGCCTCCTCCGCCCACATGGCGCTGGGCAGCACGACGTCGGCCAGCTCGGCGGTCTCGGAGAGGAAGAAGTCGCTGACGACGAGGAAGTCCAGGTCGCCGAGCCGGCTGATGACCCGGCGCGCGTCGGGCGCGCTGACCGCGACGTTGCTGGCCAGCACCAGCAGGGTGCGCACGCCGCCGTCGCTGCCGAGCGCGTCGAGCAGCTCGAACGCCGACCTCCCCGGCTGCGGGAGGTCGTCGGGGTCGACGCCCCAGACGGCGGCGACGTGCGCGCGGGCGGCGGGGTCGGCGAGCGAGCGGTAGCCGGGCAGCTGGTCGGCCTTCTGCCCGTGCTCGCGGCCGCCCTGCCCGTTGCCCTGGCCGGTGATGGTGCCCCAGCCGCTGCCCGGCCGGCCCGGCAGGCCCAGGGCGAGGGCGAGGTTGATCCACGCCTGGGCGGTGTCGGTGCCGTTGCGGTGCTGCTCGGCGCCGCGCGCGGTGAGGATCATCGCCTTCTCCGCCCGGGCCAGGGCGAAGACGGTGCGCCGCTGGTCGGGAACGGGCACGCCGGTGAGCCGCTCCACCCGGTCGGGCCAGTACGCGCCGACGCCGGCCCGCACGTCCTCGAACCCGGTGGTGCGGGCGGCGACGTACTCCTCGTCGACCAGCCCCTCGGCGAGCGCGATGTGCAGCAGCCCGTTGGCCAGCGCCAGGTCGGTGCCGGGCAGGGGCTGCAGGTGCAGGGCGGCGTTCCGGGCGGTGGCCGTCCGCCGGGGGTCGACGACGACGTGCTGCGCGCCCCGCTCGCGGCCGGCGTCGAACCACTGCATGGCCGGCGGCATGGTGTCGGCCGGGTTGCTGCCCACGAGGACGACGACGTCGGCCTCGGCGATGTCCGACAGCGGGAAGGGCAGCCCGCGGTCGATGCCGAACGCGCGGTTGGCCGCGCCCGCCGCCGAGGACATGCAGAACCGGCCGTTGTAGTCGATCGCACTGGTGCGCAGCGCGATCCGGGCGAACTTGCCGAACTGGTAGGCCTGCTCGTTGGTCAGTGATCCCCCGCCGAAGCAGCCGACGGCGTCGCGCCCGTGCTCGCCCTGGGTGCGCTCGATCGCGGCGACCACCCGGTCCAGCGCCTCGTCCCAGCTCGACTCCACCAGCGGGCTGGTGCGGTCGCCGGGCACCGCGCGGACCAGCGGGCGGGTGAGCCGCTCGGGGTGGTCGAGCAGCTCGGTCGACGACCAGCCCTTGGAGCAGAGACCACCGCGGTTCGTCGGGAAGTCCAGCGGGACGAGCGTGGCCGGGCGGTCGCCGGCGGTGACGGCCATGCCGCACTGCAGGGAGCAGTAGGGGCAGTGCGTGTTCGTGGTACGGGAGGTGCGCATGCCCTCGATCGCGGCGGCGGGAGACACGGAGGCGGGCACGGGAGCCAGCCTCGGGGGCGGGCGTTTCCCTTCGTGGACCTCGGCGTCAACGCTGGGTTCCGTCGGCCTCACACCAGGGTGCCCGGCGCTGTGCGGCCGCCACCCAGCATGATCACCGGCAGATCTCACCGACCGAGGGAGAGACCGATGACCGAGCCGGACCCGGCCGCCGACCCCGACAGCCCCGAAGGCCGTGGTGGAGCAGCCGCGGCGGTGCCGGCCGCTCCACCCGGCGCCGGCCGCGCCGGGCTCGACCGGCGCCGCATCCTCGGCGCGGCCATCGAGTTCATCGACGCCAACGGCCTCGCCGCGCTGACCATGCGCCGGCTCGGGGCCCACCTCGGCGTGGAGGCCATGGCGCTGTACCGCTACGTGCCCGGCCGCGAGCAGCTGCTCGACGGGGTCGTGGAGTCGGTCGTGGACGAGCTCTACGGCGACCCGGACGTGCACCTGAGCGCCTCCCACGGCTGGCAGGACTACCTGCAGCGGCTGGCGCACGGGGTCCGGCGGATCGCCCTGGCCCACCCGGAGGTCTTCCCCCTGGTCGCCACGCGTCCCCCCGCCGCCCCGTGGGTCCGGCCGCCGCTGCGCAGCCTCCGCTGGGTCGAGTCCTTCCTCGACGCCCTGATCGACAGCGGCTTCACCGAGGCCGCCGCGGTCGCGGCGTACCGGGCGTACTCCAGTTTCCTGCTGGGCCACCTCCTCCTGGAGGTGTCCCAGAAGGGGGTGAAGATCAGCCCGGAGGACCAGCCCGAGGGGGTGCCCGACGCCGCGGCCGGCACGGACCTGGACGCCTACCCGACCGTCGTCCGCCTCGAGCCCCTGCTGTCGCTCGACGAGTCGGCTGCCGAGTTCGAGGAGGCGCTGGAGAACCTGCTCGGTCGCCTGGAGACCGTGCTGACCGAGGGGCGCGCCCCTCGCCGCGGGGACCCGCGCACCTGATCCCGGGTGTACCGCGAGCCGCGCCGCGGGATGCGTTTACGTCGTAAATGCACGGGCACCGGAGGGGCTGTCCCCGTCTGCGCGCGATGCGGCGGGCCGGGGCATCCCTCCCCCTCGTCCCCCAGGAGTTCCGCGCATGATCACCGAGCACCAGCTGAGCGACGTCATCGGCAGCACCGCCGTCGGCCCCGACGGCGAGCTGGGCACCGTCGGCGAGGTCTACCTCGACGACGAGACCGGCCGCCCGGAGTGGGCCACCGTCCGCACCGGGATGTTCGGCACCAAGGAGACCTTCGTGCCTCTGGCCGACGCCGACATCTCCGGCACGGAGCTGCGCGTGCCCTACGCCAAGGACAAGGTGAAGAACGCCCCGAACATCGACGCCGAGGGCCACCTGTCCCCCGCGGAGGAGACCGAGCTCTACCGGTACTACGGCCTGGCCACCGCCGGGACCGACACCACCCGCACCGACACCACCGACACCACCGGCACCGACACCACCCGCGGGGCCGTCGGTCACGACACCTCCGGGCCCACGACCGACGACGCGATGACCCGCTCGGAGGAGCGGCTGCACGTCGGGACCCAGCGGGTGGAGGCCGGTTCCGCCCGGCTGCGCAAGTACGTCGTCTCGGAGAACGTCTCGCAGACCGTGCCGGTGTCGCGCGAGGAGATCCGCGTCGAGCGCGAGCCCATCACCGACGCCAACGTCGGCGACGCCCTCGACGGCCCGACCATCTCCGAGGAGGAGCACGAGGTGGTGCTGCACGCCGAGCGCCCGGTCGTCGAGAAGGAGGCCGTGCCGGTCGAGCGCGTGCGCCTGGACACCCAGACCGTCACCGAGCAGGAGACGGTCACCGGAGAGGTCCGCAAGGAGCAGGTGGAGCTGGACGTCGAGGACACCGACGGCACCCGCCGCTGACCCCGGCCCCCCGCAGTGGGGGGGGGGGGGGGGGGGGGGGGGGGGGGGGGGGGGCGGGCGGGGGGGCGGGGCGGGGGGGGGGGGGGGGGGCGGGGGCGGGGGGGGGGGGGGGGGGGGGGGGTCGGGGGCTCC
>NZ_JBJHAL010000035.1:0-35727 GCF_054050995.1 Blastococcus sp. SYSU DS1021
CGGAGCGCGGGGGGGGGCGCGCGCGGGGCGGCGCCGCGCCGCCCCCCCCCCCCCCCCCCCCCCCCCCCCCCCCCCCCCCCCCCCCCCCCCCCCCCCCCCCCCCCCGCACGCCCCGGCCCCGCCCGTGCCTTCCCCGGAGACCTGGATGTCCAAGCAGTTGCACCGGATCGCCCCCTTGATCCTGGTGCTCCTCGGTGTGGCCGCGATGCTGGGCGCCCGCAACCTGGGGCTCGGCGAGATGAGTGCGCCCGGCCCCGGCCTCTGGCCGTTCATCGTCGCGCTCCTGCTCACCCTCACCGGCGTGGTGCTGCTCTTCATCGACGACCCCGAGGACTACGAGCCGTGGACCGGGGGCACGCTCAAGATCGTCCTCGGGCTGGCCGGCCTCGCTGTGTTCGTCGTGCTGTTCCAGACCATCGGGTTCTTCGTCTCGGCCGTGCTCATGCTGCTCTTCTGGCTGCGGGTGTTCGCCCGGGAGCCGTGGCGCTGGGCCGTCCCCCTCGCGGTGATCGGAGCGCTGGTGTTCCACCTGCTGTTCGTCGAGGCGCTCGCCGTGCCGTTCCCCGACGGCATCGTCTTCGCACCGGTCGGGAGCTGAGCGATGGACGTCCTCGACGGCATCGGCCAGGGCTTCTCCGTCGCCCTGGACCCGGTGAACCTGCTCTACGTCTTTCTCGGCGTGCTGATCGGCACGGTCATCGGCGTGCTGCCGGGCCTCGGCCCGACGGCGACGATCGCGCTGCTGCTGCCGATCACCTACGAGATCGAGCCGGTCACCGCGGTCATCCTGCTGGCGGGCATCTACTACGGGTCGATGTACGGCGGCACGATCACCTCGGTGCTCCTGCAGCTGCCCGGTGAGGCCGCCTCGGTCGTCACGACCTTCGACGGCTACCAGATGGCGAAGCAGGGCAGGGCCGGGCCGGCCCTGGGCATCGCCGCGATCGGCTCGTGGATCGGTGGCACCGTCTCCGTCATCGGGCTGGTCCTGCTCGCGCCGCCGCTGGCCCAGCTCGCCGTCTCCTTCGGCTCGCAGGAGTATGTGGCGCTCACCGCGCTCGGCATCCTGCTGGTCACCTACCTGGGCACGCGACACCCGGTGAAGAGTTTGTCCATGGCCGCGCTCGGCCTGCTCCTGGCCACGATCGGCCAGGACCTCGTAACCGGGACCACCCGCTTCACCTTCGGCGAGATCTCGCTCTTCGACGGGCTGGACTTCGTCGCGGTCGCGATGGGGCTCTTCGGCGTCGGCGAGATCCTCTACAACGTCGAGAAGACGGAGAAGGCCCAGTCCGTCATCGGCAAGGTCAAGAACATCTGGCCCAGCCGCAAGGACTTCCGCGACTCCTCCGGCGCGATCGCCCGCGGCTCGGTGCTGGGCTTCTTCATCGGGGTGCTGCCCGGCGGTGGCGGCGTCATCTCCTCGCTGGCCTCCTACGCGATGGAGAAGCGGCGGGCCAAGGACCCGACCCGGTTCGGCAAGGGCGCCATCGAGGGTGTCGCCGGCCCGGAGACGGCGAACAACGCCTCCTCCACCTCGGCGTTCATCCCGCTGCTCACCCTCGGCATCCCGCCCAACGTGGTGCTTGCGCTGATCTTCGGCGCGCTGCTCGTCCAGGGCATCACGCCGGGATCGCAGCTCATCACGAACAACCCCGACATCTTCTGGGGCGTCATCGCCTCGATGGCGATCGGCAACCTGATGCTGCTGATCCTCAACCTGCCGCTCGTCGGCTTCTTCGTGCAGCTGCTGCGGGTGCGCGCCGGCATCCTCGCCGCCTTCGCTCTCATGGTCACGATGGCCGGCGTCTTCTCGGTCAACAACGACCCCTTCGACATGTGGGTCGTGCTGGTCTTCGGCGTCATCGGCTGGCTGATGAAGAAGACCGGGTTCGAGCCGGGCCCGCTGGTGCTGGCGTTCGTCCTCGGGTCGATCCTCGAGACGAACTTCCGCCGGTCCATGCTGCTCTCCGGCGGCGAGTGGTCGACCTTCTTCACCCGGCCGATGTCGGGCACCCTCTTCGCCCTGATGGCCCTGCTGATCATCTTCAGCACCGTCGCCGGCATCCGGCGCCGTCGGCGCAGCCGCCCGGCCACGCCGGGGGAGGAGGACCTCGCGGCGACCGGGACCACCGCCGAGACCGAGGGCAGCCCGGGCGCGGAGACCACCGACGACGCGGAGGGCGCCACGACGGGGGCGCCGCGGGACGGTGCCGGGGGCGCGGGCTCCACCGGGGCGACCGGCTCGACCGGGTCGACGGCGCAGGGCAGGGGGCCGGGGCCCGATCGTTCCTGACCGATCGCGGCGGGTACCGCCGTCAGCACCCGGTCGCCCAGCGCCGGCACCACCCCTGGGGGGACAGTGATCGACAAGAGGGTCGGCTCGCTCGCGGCCGCCGTCGAGGGCATCGCCGACGGCGCGACCGTCCTCGTCGGCGGCTTCGGTGCCGCCGGTGTGCCGGTGGAGCTGGTGCACGCGCTCCTCGAACAGGGCGCGCGTGACCTGACCATCGTCACCAACAACGCAGGCAGCGGGGAGACCGACGTCGCCGCGCTCATCCGGGAACGCCGGGTGCGCAAGATCATCTGCTCGTACCCGCGGTCGGCCGGTTCGATCTGGTTCGAGGAGTTCTACCGGGCCGGCGACATCGAGCTGGAGCTCGTCCCACAGGGCACGCTCAGCGAGCGGATGCGCGCGGCGGGCGCGGGGCTGGGCGGCTTCTTCACCCCCGCCGGCGCGGACTCGCTGCTGGCCCGCGGCAAGGAGGTGCGGATGATCGCCGGACGGCGGCAGGTCTTCGAGGAGCCGTTGCGGGGCGACGTCGCGCTGGTCAAGGCGCTGCGCGCCGACCGCTGGGGCAACCTCGTCTACAACAAGGCGGCCCGGAACTTCGGCCCGACGATGGCCACCGCGGCCGAGCTCACCGTCGTGCAGGTGCGGGAGTTCGTCGAGCTGGGGGAGCTGGACCCCGAGGCCGTCGTGACCCCGGGCATCTTCGTCGACCGGGTCGTGGAGGTGGGGGTGTGAGCATCTCCCCGCTGTCGCAGACCGAGATGGCCGCCCGGGTGGCCCGCGACATCCCCGACGGCTCCTACGTGAACCTGGGGATCGGCATGCCCACGCTCGTCGGCGACGTCGTCTCCGCCGGCAAGGAGATCGTCTTCCACAGCGAGAACGGCATCCTCGGCATGGGCCCCGCGCCGGCGCCCGGCGAGGAGGACTGGGAGCTGATCAACGCCGGCAAGGCGCCGGTCACGCTCGTCCCCGGCGGCTCCTACTTCCACCACACCGACTCGTTCATGATGATGCGCGGCGGCCACATCGACGTCACCGTGCTGGGCGCCTTCCAGGTCTCCGCGCGGGGCGACCTCGCCAACTGGGCCACCGACGACGCGCACCTCCCGCCCGCGGTCGGCGGGGCCATGGACCTCGCCGTCGGCGCCAAGCGGGTGCTCGTGCTGATGATGCACACCACGCCCGACGGCCGGCCCAAGCTACTGCCGGAGTGCACGTACCCGCTGACCGCCGCGCGCGTCGTGCACCGGATCTACACCGAGCTCGCGGTCATCGACGTGGGGCCGGCCGGCCTCGTGGTGCGCGAGATGGTCGCCGGGCTCTCCCGCGAGGAGCTGCAGCGGCGCACCGCCGCCCCGCTGCACTTCGCCGAGGAGGTCGGGGAACTGCGGGTCTCCTGAGCCCGGGCGGCCCCTGATCGGCTGACGCGGGTAGACACTTCAAGCCCGTAGTGTTTCGCCCGTACGAGAACGGGCAGGACGCGATCATGCTCGCGCAGTGCACCGTCGTCGTGCCGACGATCGGGCGACCCTCGCTCGACGTCCTGCTCGACGCGCTGGCCGCCGCCCCCGGCCCGCGCCCGGCCGAGCTGGTCGTCGTCGACGACCGCCCCACCGGGGAGCCGCTGCACCCCGACCGCCCCGGCCTGCCGCCGGTCCGGGTCGTCCGCACCGGCGGCGGAGGCCCGGCCCGGGCCCGCAACCTCGGCTGGCGCACCGCCCGCACCGAGTGGATCGCCTTCCTCGACGACGACGTCGTGCCCGACCCCGACTGGTACCAGCGGCTCGAGGCCGATCTCGCCGACCTGCCGGCCGACGTCGCGGGCAGCCAGGGCCGGGTGCGGGTGCCCCTGCCGGAGCACCGGCGGCCCACCGACTGGGAGCGCGGCACCGCGGGGCTCGCCACCGCCAGCTGGATCACCGCCGACCTCGCCTACCGCCGCAGCGCCCTGGCCGCGGTGGGGGGCTTCGACGAGCGCTTCCCCCGTGCCTTCCGCGAGGACTCCGACCTCGCACTGCGGGTCATGGACACCGGTGCCCGGCTCGTCCGCGGGCAGCGCTGGATCACCCACCCGGTCCGGCCCACCGACCGCTGGGTCAGCGTGCGCGTGCAGGCCGGGAACGCCGACGACGTCCTCATGCGGCGCCTGCACGGACCCGGCTGGCGGGAGCGGGCCGACGCCGCGCTCGGTCGCCGGCCGCAGCACACGGCCGTCACCGCGGCGGCGCTGGCCGCGCTCGGCCTGGCCGCCGCCCGCCGGCCCCGGGCCGCCCTCGCCGCGGCCGCCGCCTGGGCGGCGGGCACCGCCGAGTTCGCCTGGCGGCGCATCGCCCCCGGCCCGCGGGACCGCGCCGAGGTCACCACCATGCTCGCCACCAGCGCGCTCATCCCGCCGCTGGCCACCTGGCACTGGATGCGCGGCGTCGTGCAGCACGTGGGTGTGCCGGCGTGGCGCGGGCTGCCCGACCTGGTGCTCTTCGACCGCGACGGCACCCTGGTGCACGACTTCCCCTACAACGGCGACCCGGAGTGGGTGCGGCCGGTGGACGGCGCGGCGGAGGCCCTCGACCGGTTGCGCGCCCGCGGCGTGCGGGTCGGCGTCGTGAGCAACCAGTCCGGCGTGGCCCGCGGGCTGATCACGCCCGACCAGGTGGACGCCTGCATGAAGCGGCTCGACGAGCTGCTCGGCCCCTTCGAGACGGTGCAGGTCTGCCCGCACGGGCCGGACGACGGCTGCGGCTGCCGGAAGCCGGCACCCGGCATGGTGCAGGCCGCCTGCGCCGAGCTGGGTGTGGAGCCGGCCCGGTGCGTGGTCATCGGCGACATCGGCGCCGACGTCGAGGCGGCGGCCGCGGCGGGCGCCCGCGGCATCCTGGTGCCGACCCCGGTCACCCGCGCCGAGGAGGTGGCGGCGGCGCGGCAGCGGGCGGCGACCCTGCCCGAGGCGGTCGACGACGTCCTGGCCGGGCGCTGGTGAGCACCCCCCGCACCGTCCTGGTCGCCCGGCTCGACAACGCCGGTGACGTGCTCCTGCAGGGTCCGCTCGTCCGCGCCGTCGCGCACGGTGCCGACCGCGTCGTCTTCCTCGCCGGCCCGGCCGGTGCGGCAGCGGCGGAGCTGCTCCCGGGCGTCGACGAGGTGTGGACCTGGGCCTGCCCGTGGATCCTCGGTGATCCCCCACCGGTCGACGCCGACGACCTCGCCCGGCTCACCGACCGCGTCCGGGCGCTCGCCCCGGACGAGGCGGTGATCTCCACGTCGTTCCACCAGTCGCCGCTGCCGCTGGCGCTGGTGCTCCGCGCGGCCGGCGTCCCCCGCATCTCGGCGATCAGCGTGGACTACCCCGGCACGCTGCTCGACGTCCGCCACCGGGTCGACGACGACCTCCCCGAGCCCGAGCGGGCGCTGTCCCTCGCCCAGGCCGCGGGCTTCGAGCTGCCGGCCGGCGACGACGGCCGGCTCTCCGTGCGCCGGCCCCTGCCCCCGGTCGCGCACGCCCCCGGCTATGTCGTGCTCCACCCCGGGGCCTCGGTGCCGGCCCGCGCCTGGCCCGCGCCGCGCTGCGCCGAGGCGGTCGAGGCGCTCGCCGACGCCGGCCACCGGGTGCTGGTCACCGGCGGGCCGGGGGAGCGGGGGCTCACCGCATCCGTCGCCGGCACCCGCGGGGTCGACCTGGGCGGGGAGACCTCCCTGGCCGAGATGGCGGCGCTGCTCGACGGCGCCGCGGCGGTCGTCGTCGGCAACACCGGGCCGGCGCACCTCGCTGCCGCCGTCGGCACCCCGGTGGTCTCGCTGTTCGCCCCGGTCGTGCCCGCCGTCCGCTGGGCGCCCTACGGCGTGCCCAGCGTGCTGCTGGGCGACCAGGCGGCGCCCTGCCGCGACACCCGGGCCCGGGAGTGCCCGGTGCCCGGCCACCCCTGTCTGACCTCCGTGACCGCGTCCGACGTGGTCGCTGCCGTGGAGAAGCTGGTGAGTGCATGAAGGTCCTGGTCTGGCACGTGCACGGCTCGTGGACGACCGCGTTCGTCCAGGGCCGGCACGAGTACCTGATCCCGGTGACCCCGGGCCGCGACGGCGACGGCCTGGGCCGCGCCCGCACGTGGGACTGGCCGGCGGCGGCGCGGGAGGTCACCCCGGCGCAGCTGCGGGAGGAGCAGCCCGACGTCGTCGTGCTGCAGCGCAGGCGGGACCTCGAGCTGGTGCGCGAGTGGCTGGGGCGCGAGCCCGGCCGCGACCTGCCCGCGGTGTTCCTCGAGCACAACGCGCCCGGGCTGGAGCCCGGTGACGGACCGGTTCCGCACACCCGGCACCCGATGGCCGACCGGGACGACATCCCGATCGCCCACGTCACCTTCTTCAACGAGCTCTTCTACGACAACGGCCGGGCGCCGACGACGGTGATCGAGCACGGCATCGTCGATCCGGGGGAGCGCTGGACCGGCGAGCTGGCCCGCGCCGCCGTCGTCACCAACGAGCCGGTGCGCCGCGGCCGCACCGTCGGCGCCGACCTGCTCCCCGGCCTCGCCGCGGTGGCGCCGGTCGACGTCTTCGGCATGGGCCTGGCCGGCCTGCACGAGACGTACGGCCTGGCCCCCGAGCGGGTGGCGCTGTTCGACGACCCGCCGCAGGCGGCGATGCACGCGGAGCTGGTCCGCCGCCGGGTGTACGTGCACCCGGTGCGCTGGACATCGCTCGGGCTCTCCCTGCTGGAGGCGATGCACCTGGGCATGCCGGTGGTCGCGCTGGCCACCACCGAGGTGGTCGAGGCCGTGCCCGCCGCGGCCGGGGTCATCTCCACCCGCCCCGAGCGGCTGTGGGCCGCCGTCCGGGAGTTCCTGCACGACGAGGACGCCGCCCGGCTGGCCGGCAAG
This sequence comes from Blastococcus sp. SYSU DS1021, assembly GCF_054050995.1. Classification (NCBI taxonomy): domain Bacteria; kingdom Bacillati; phylum Actinomycetota; class Actinomycetes; order Geodermatophilales; family Geodermatophilaceae; genus Blastococcus; species Blastococcus sp. SYSU DS1021. The sequence goes on from NZ_JBJHAL010000035.1 coordinate 7,168, forward strand.
GCCGCTCGCGCGGCGGCGCTCGAGCGCTACGGACTGGACCGCTTCCTGCGTGACTGGGACGCGCTCCTGGAGGAGGTGACCCGATGAGGATCGACCTGGTCAGCGAGCACGCCAGCCCGCTCGCCGCGATCGGCGGTGTCGACGCCGGCGGGCAGAACGTGCACGTCGCGGCGCTCGCCGCCGGGCTCGCGCAGCGCGGGCACGAGGTCACGGTGCACACCCGCCGCGACGACCCGGCCCTGCCCGAGCGGGTGACGACGGCGGACGGGTACGACGTCGTCCACGTCACCGCCGGCCCGGCCGAGGCGCTGCCCAAGGACGAGCTGCTCCCGCACATGCCGGCCTTCGCCCGGGTGCTGCGGCACGGCTGGGCGGCGCAGGCCCCCGACGTCGTGCACGCGCACTTCTGGATGAGCGGCCTGGCGTCGGTCGAGGCGTCGGCCAGCCTGCTCGCCCCGGTCCCGGTGCTGCAGACCTTCCACGCGCTCGGCTCGGTCAAGCGCCGTCACCAGGGCGACGCCGACACCTCCCCGGCCGAGCGGATCGATCTCGAGCGCGGGCTGTGTCGCGACGTCGCCCACGTGGTGGCCACCTGCTCCGACGAGGTGTTCGAGCTGCGGCGGCTCGGGCTGCCCAGCGACCGGGTCTCGATCGTGCCGTGCGGGGTGGACACCTCGGTGTTCACCCCCCGCGGCCCGGTGGCCCCGAAGGGCGAGCGGAAGCGGCTGCTGGTCCTCGGCCGGCTCGTCGAGCGCAAGGGCCAGGACGACGCCGTCCGGGCGCTGCGCGCGGTGCCCGACGCGGAGCTGGTCGTGGTCGGGGGCCCCGCGCCCGACGCCGTCGACGCCGATCCGGAGGTGCGCCGGCTGCGCGGCATCGCCGCCGAGGTGGGGGTGGCCGACCGGCTGGTCTTCGCCGGATCCGTGGCCCGCGCCGACGTCCCCGCCTGGGTGCGCTCGGCCGACGTCGTGCTCGCCGTCCCCTGGTACGAACCCTTCGGCATCACCCCGCTGGAGGCCATGGCCTGCGGGCGGCCCGTCGTCGCCACCGCCGTCGGCGGGCTGCAGGACACCGTCGCCGACGGCGTCACCGGCGACCTCGTGCCCCCGCGCGACCCCGAGCGGCTCGGCGAGGTGCTCGCCGCGCTGCTCGCCGACGACGACCGCCGCGCCGCCTACGGGGCCGCCGGGGTGAAGCGGGCCCGCGCCCGCTACCGCTGGGCCCGCGTCGTCGCCGACACCGAAACCGTCTACCGCCAGGTCCTCGCCCGGCGCCGTCCCGTGGAGGTCGCCCGATGAGCGCCAGCCCGCACTCGTTCCTCGAGAACGTCCTGGCGCAGGACTCGGCGCAAGTCCCGGCGCCGGACTCCTGCACCCACCTCACCGGCGCCGACCACGTCGCCTCGCTGCGGGAGGCGCTCCGCTCGCTGGACGCGCAGCTGCCGGTCCTCGACCGCTGGGGCCGGCTGCTCGCCGACGTGCTGTGCGGGGAGTCCCGCGGCCGGCTGCTCGCCGCGGGCAACGGCGGGAGCGCCGCGCAGGCCCAGCACCTCACCGCGGAGCTGGTGGGCCGCTACCGCGCCGACCGCCCGCCGTTCTCGGCGATCTGCCTCACCGCGGAGACGTCGTCGCTGACCGCCATCGCCAACGACTACCCGGCCGACGAGCTGTTCGCCCGCCAGGTGGAGGCCCACGGCCGCGCGGGCGACGTGCTGGTCCTGCTGTCGACGTCGGGCCGCTCGCCCAACGCGGTGGCCGCCGCACGCCGGGCCCGCGCGTGCGGCATCACCACGCTGGCGATCACCGGCCCGGCGCCCAACCCGCTGGCCGCGGCCGCCGACGAGGCGGTCTGCATCGACTCCCCGTGGACCGCCACCGTCCAGGAGTGCCACCTGGTCGCCCTGCACCTGGTCTGCGCGGCCTTCGACGCCGCCGTGCTCGCCGAGGCGCCGCGGGTTCCCGACGGGCCCTCGTTCGAGGCGGCGAAGTGAGCGCCCGGCCGCTGGTCGTCGTCGGGGACGCGCTGCTCGACGTCGACCTGGTCGGCACCGCGTCGCGGCTGACCCCCGATGCCCCCGTGCCGGTGGTGGAGGAGATCGAGCGGCACGAGCGCCCCGGTGGCGCCGCGCTGGCGGCGGTCATCGCCGCGGCGTCGGGTGGGCGCGAGGTGGTGCTCGTGGCGCCGATGGACGCCGACGAGGACGCCGACCGGCTGCGCGCCCTGCTCGCCGGCCGGGTGCGCCTGATCGAGATCCCGGCCACCGGCGGCACCGCCGTCAAGCAGCGGGTGCGGGTGGGTGGCCACTCCGTCGCCCGGCTGGACAGCGGCGCGCCGGTCGCGGTGCTCGGCGAGCTGCCGGCCGCGGCCGCCGCGGTGATCCGCGACGCCGCCGCCGTCCTCGTCGCCGACTACGGCCGGGGGACGACGGCCGACCCCGCCGTGCGCGCCGCGCTCGCCGAGGCCCGCGGCCCGGTGGTCTGGGACCCGCATCCCCGCGGCGCGGACCCGGTGCCCAACGCCCGGCTGGTCACGCCGAACGGCGCGGAGGCGGCCCGCGTCGCCGCCGACGCCGCCACCGGGACCGGGCTGGCCGCCGTGGGGGCCCGGGCCGAGGCGCTCATCCGGCAGTGGGGGGTCGGCGCGGTCGCCGTCACCCTGGGCGCCCGCGGCGCGCTGCTCTCCTACGGCTCCGGCGCCCCCATGGTGGTGCCCGCGGTCGCGGTCACCGGCGGGGACCCGTGCGGCGCCGGCGACTCCTTCGCCGCAGCGGCGGCGCTGGCCCTCGCCGACGGCGCCGTCACCGGCGAGGCCGTGGCCGCCGCGGTCGCCTTCGCCTCGGCGTTCGTCGCCCGCGGCGGGGCGACCGCCTGGGACGCCGACGAGCGGGTCGAGGCCGAGGTGGCCGCCGAGCCCGGCGCCGAGGCCGTCATCGCCCGGGTGCGGGCGGCCGGCGGCACCGTCGTCGCGACCGGCGGCTGCTTCGACCTGCTGCACCCCGGGCACGTCGCCACGCTGCGCGCCGCCCGCGGGCTGGGCGACTGCCTGGTGGTGTGCATCAACTCCGACGACTCGGTCCGCCGGCTCAAGGGGCCCACGCGGCCCCTGGTCACCGCCGCCGACCGCGCCCGCGTGCTCGAGGCGCTCGAGTTCGTCGACGCGGTGGTCGTCTTCGACGAGGACACCCCCACCCAGGTGCTCGACCGGTTGCGCCCCGACGTGTGGGCCAAGGGCGGCGACTACGCCGGTGCGGACCTGCCCGAGGCCGAGGTGCTGCGCACCTGGGGCGGCCAGGCCGTCGTCCTGCCCTACCTCGACGGCCACTCGACCACGGCTCTGGTCGAGCGCTCCCGCGTGTGAGGCCCGCCGTGCTGACAGGCATAGGAAGCTTTACCTGTGGATCCGCCCCCGATTCCGCAGGCATGGCTTCCTATGCCCGGGTCTGGTGAGCGCCGCGCCGCCGGTCGCGGTCGTCCTGCGGCCGCTGGGGCTCGGTGACCTGCTGACCGGGGTGCCGGCGATCCGGGCGGTGCGGGCGGCCGTACCCGGGCACCGGCTGGTGCTCGCGACGACGTCGGCGCTGCGACCGCTGGCCGAGCTGATCGACGCCGTCGACGAGGTGCTGCCGGCGCGCGAGCTCGAACCGCTGGACTGGAGCGGGCCGCCGCCGGAGCTCGCCGTCGACCTGCACGGCAAGGGCCCGGCGTCGCACGTGGTCGTCGCCGACCTGCAGCCCCGGCGACTGCTCACCTTCGACAGCCCCGGTTACCCCGGGCCCACCTGGTACCCCGACGAGCACGAGGTCCGGCGCTGGTGCCGGCTGGTCGCCGAGGGGTTGGGCGTCGACGCCGACCCGGACGCGCTGGACATCGCGGTGCCCGCCGTGCCCCCGCCGGTCCGCGGCGCCGCGGTCGTGCACCCGGGGGCGGCGTTCCCGGGCCGGCGCTGGCCGCCCGAGCGCTTCGCCGCCGTCGCCCGCCACCTCGCCGACGCCGGCCACGACGTGCGGATCACCGGCGGCCCGGCGGAGGTCGAGCTCGCCCGGTCGGTGGCCGCGGCGGCGGGGCTGCCGGACGCCGCGGTGCTGGCCGGCCGGACCACGTCGCTGGAGCTGGCCGCCGTGGTGGCGGCGGCCGACCTGGTCGTGTGCGGCGACACCGGCGTCGCGCACCTGGCCACCGCCTACCGGCGGCCGTCGGTGGTGCTCTTCGGCCCCGTCTCCCCGGCGCTGTGGGGACCGCCGCCGCGGCCGCAGCACGTCGTGCTCTGGCACGGCGACGGCACCGGCGACCCCTGGGGCACCGACCTCGACCCCGCGCTGGCGACGATCACCGTGGAGGAAGTGGTCGATGCGCTGGACCGGTTGATGCACGGTCAGGCCGAGTGGGCCCCGGAGGGGTCCGCGCAGGCCTGACGCAGCGGCTCAGCGTGCCGGGGGACGGCACGTGGTTGGCGGTGTCGTCCGGAGGACGACGATGTCACGAGCGCTGGCGGAGGGCGTCGAAGAGCACGGTCTGCAGGTCGTTCTCGTCGACCGCGGAGTACGCCGCGCCCCCCGTGGCCTCGGCGATCCGCTCGAGGGAGCTCAGGTCGGCGTCCGGCCCCAGGGCCACACCGATGACCTTGATCGGCCGCTGCGGATCCGCCTCGGCTTCGAGCGTGCTGAGCAGGTCCTCCAGGCTGATGCCCTCGGCGTCGTCCTCGTTCGTGCCGTCGGTGACCATGAGCACGCTGTTCACCGCGGTGGGGTCGTAGTTCTCCCGCGCCGACCGCACCGCCGCCAGGGTGGTGTCGTACAGCCCCGTCCCGCCCGGCGTGAGCCGCTCGGGGATGGTGTCCAGCTGCTCGTCGAGCACCTCGCGCTGGGTCCGGCCGTCGACGACGTCGTCCAGCTCGCGGGTGGGGACGAGCTCCGTCCAGTCCTGGTCGCCCTGCATCTCGTAGGCGAAGGCCCACAGCCCGAGGGCGTAGTCGTCGGGCACCAGGGAGAGCGTGCTCTTAGCGGCGTCGCGGGCGAGGGTCGCGCGGGTGCCGTCGCCGACCGGCGCCCGCATCGACGTCGACACGTCGAAGACCGTCAGCACCCGCGACGGGGCCGCGAGGCTGGACAGCCGGGTGAGCAGCGCCTGCACCTGCTGGGGGTCCAGCGGCAGCACCGGCGGGCTCGCCTCGGCGATGCCGCTGTCGGGACCGGCCCCGGGAGGCGCCGCGCCCTCGGGGCCGCGGAAGCCGGCGTCCCGGACGGTGGCCTGCGCGTCCTCGGACAGCAGCCGGTCGACCACGACGTCGACGGCCTGCTGCTCGGGCCCCGTCGGGGAGCCCACCCGGAGCACCGGGTAGTCGAGGACCGGCGAGCCCTCGGCGGGGTAGACGGCGGCCAGGGCGGAGTCCTCGGCTTCCTGGTGGTCGGCGTACACGACCTGCTCGCTCACCGGGACCAGCGGCGCGTCGGCGCCGCCCTCGCTCCCGGCGGTCAGCGCCTCGGCGGGGGAGAGGGCGGTGCTGCGCGCGGAGGCGAGCACCGCCTGCACCACGGCGTTGTCGGCGTCCGCGTCCGCGCCCAGGGCGGTGCGCACCGCGGCCAGCGCGGCCAGCCCCTCGGCGCTCGCGGCGAGGTCGGGCACGGCCAGCGGCCGGCCGGTGCCCAGGGCCTCGGCCCAGCCCGGGCCCGAGTCGGCCCAGCCGAGCTCGTCGACGACCGCCTCGCTGGTGGCCAGGACGACCGGGGAGACCGCCATGGAGCCGGCCGGGTCGAGGTCGCGGGAGGAGACCCGCGCCGCCCACAGCGACGAATCGGGCACCCACACCTCCGGCAGCGCCTCCTCGTCGAGGACGCTCAGGTCACCGGCGGTCTGCAGCGGTTCCCGGGCCGTCACCTCGGCGGTGATGCAGAGGGAGCCATCGGGGGACTCCACCTCGCCGAGCAGGTCCCCGGCCACCTCGGACAGCTCCGGGGCCACGGTCACGCCCACGGTCACCTGCTCGTCGCAGCCGCGGCCCACGAGCCACCACACGAGTCCACCGGCGACCAGCACGAGTGCGACGCCGGCGGCGACGAGGACGGGAAGTAACGGACGGCGCGTGGCTGCGGGATCTGCGTGGCGGCCCATGCTCGCTCTCTGAGGTCGACTCGAGGTGGATGCGGCTCCACCTGAGCTCGCCTCTCCAGATTAGATGTGTCCCACGTCGCTCTGGGGTGACTCTCGTCGCACGTCCGATGACGGTGTGTCAGACCGCCTCGGCGGCGACGGCGTTCCGCTGGGCGGCGAACCAGTCGACGGTGCGCCGCAGCCCCTGCTCGGAGGTCACCTGCGGCCGCCAGCCCAGCAGCTGCTCGGCGCGGCTGGTGTCGGGGCGGCGGACCTTGGGGTCGTCGACGGGCAGGGGGATGTGGTCGATCGGGGAGTCCGAGGCGGTGAGCTGCACGATCCAGCGGGCCAGCGCCAGCATCGACAGCTCGTCGGGGTTGCCGATGTTCACCGGGCCCGGGTGCTCGGAGAACGCCAGCGCGAGGATGCCGGCGACGGTGTCGTCGACGTAGCAGATGGAGCGGGTCTGGGAGCCGTCGCCGGCCACGGTGAGCGGGCGGCCGTCCAGGGCCTGGTTGACGAAGGCGGGGATCGCCCGGCCGTCGTCGGCGCGCATCCGGGGCCCGTAGGTGTTGAAGATCCGCACGATGCCGGTGTCGGTGCCCTTCGACGTCCGGTAGGCGGTGGTCAGCGCCTCGCTGAACCGCTTGGCCTCGTCGTAGACCCCGCGGGGGCCGACCGGGTTGACGTTGCCCCAGTACTCCTCGGTCTGCGGGTGCTGCAGCGGGTCGCCGTAGACCTCGGAGGTGGAGGCCAGCACGTAGCGGGCGCCCTTGTCGTGGGCCAGGCCCAGGGTGTGCAGGGTGCCCAGGCTGCCGACCTTGAGGGTCTCGATCGGCATCTTCAGGTAGTCGATCGGGCTGGCCGGCGAGGCGAAGTGCAGTACCAGGTCCACCGGGCCGGGGACGTGCACGTAGTCGGTGACGTCGCAGCGGACCAGCCGGAACCCGGGGTGCTCCATCAGGTGTGCGACGTTCGCCGGGGAGCCGGTCAGGAAGTTGTCCAGGCAGACGACCTCCACCCCGCGCTCCAGGAGGTGCTCGCACAGGTGCGAGCCGAGGAACCCGGCACCGCCGGTGACCACCGCCCGCCGGATGGTGCGAGCCTCGCGTAGCCGTCCGTCCACCATGCCGCTGTCCTCCTGCGCTCTCGTCGGTGCGCGCGCCCGCGGGCACACCTGGCCGCGGACGTACCCGGAGATCAACTGCGCACACACTTCGAGTGCGAAGTGTTCTCGGCGGCGACGGCGCCGCCCGCGGCTCCGCGGCGGGGCCGGGACGCGGACGGGCCGCCGCCCTCCCGGAGGAGGACGGCGGCCCGCCGTGGGGCGAGGAGGTCCTAGTTCACGGCCTCTTCGTCCGGGATGGCGTTCGTCGGCGGGGTGGCCATCTCGCCGTCGTACTCCTCGATCGGCGCGTCACCGATGTCGGTCACCCGCACCGGCTGCACCTCCTCGGAGCCGTTGCCGACGATGCGCTCGATGGTCATGCCGCTGGTGCCCATGTGGCTGTCCTCGGAGTAGCGGAACGGCGCGAACACCGGGCCCTCCCAGTCACCGCCGGCCTGCTCGACCGCCTCGACCAGGCCCTCGCGGGTCGGGTTCTGGCCGGCCGCCTGCAGCGCCTGCGTCATCGTGTAGGCCTGCGCCATGCCGTAGATGCGGTAGTTGGTGAGCTCACCCTCGCCACCGCACTCGTCCCAGATCCGCTGGAACTCCTGCACCCAGGGGTTGTCGGTCATGTCCACGGTCGGCAGGTAGCCGGTGGTGAGCGCGCCGTCGAGCAGGGCGGCGTCGGACACCTGGCCCTCGCTGAAGCGGTTCAGCAGGCCGCCGACCAGCGTCGGGTCCGAACCCACGTTGGAGTAGAACCACTGCGGGTCGTAGCCGAGCTGCAGCGCGGTCAGCTGCGAGAGCGCGGTGTAGCTGGGCACGTTGAAGCCGACGACGAAGTCGGCCCCGGCCGCCTGCAGCGCCGCGATCTGCGGGCCGACGTTGGTGTTGCCCGGCGTGTACCGCTCGGCCGCGACGATCTGGTCGTCGATGTACTGGCGGATGCCGGCCTCGCCGTCCTCGCCGAAGTCGTCGTCCTGGAGGAACAGGCCGACCTGCGCGTCGGGGAAGTTCTCGGCGATGTACTCGCCGATGATCTTGCCCTCGCTCATGTAGTCGGTCTGCCACCCGAACGACATCGGGTAGGTCTCCGGGTCGTCACCCCACATCAGCGAGCCCGAGGAGACGAACAGGTCGGGGACGCCCTCGTCGTTGAGGAAGTCCACGACCGCGCTGTGGGTGGGCGTGCCCAGACCGCTCATCATCGCGAAGATCTCGTCCTCCAGGACGAGCTCGTTCACGACCTGGCTGGTCTGGGTCGGGTTGTAGGCGTCGTCGCGGAAGATCCAGTCGATCTCCCGGCCGTAGACGCCGCCCTCCTCGTTGAGGCAGTTGAAGTAGGCGTCGACACCGGTCGGGATCTCGCTGTAGCCGGGGGCGGCCACACCGGTCAGCGGGTAGTGCGAGCCGATCTTGATCGAGGTCTCGGTGACGCCGGTGTCGGAGGCCTCGTTCTCGCCTCCACCACCGCCGCCGGTGCCGCCACCGCTGTCATCGCTGCCGCCGCAGGCGGCGAGGGTGGAGACGACGGTCGCCGCGGCGATCGCCGTCATGAGACGTCGGGAGGATCTGGACAACAGTTCTCCTCTGGTGCGGCCCGGGCGTCGGTGCCCGGGAGTCTGGGTGGTGCGGAAGGGTCTGGTGGAGCGGTCGGAAGGGGTCGTGCTCACCCCCTGCTGGCGCCGTCGGCGTTGGCCTGGGCCATCGCCCGCTTGGCCTTGCGGGTCATCCAGCGGAGGCGGATGGTGCCCACGAACCCGGCCGGGACGAAGATCATCACGACGATGAGCACGACGCCGTAGACGAACGGCGCCAGCTGGGCCGCCTCGGTCTGGCTCAGGCCGAGGTCCCCGCCGAGGTTGGTGACGAACGGCGGCAGGAAGACCAGCAGGGCGGACCCGAGCAGGGCGCCGAGCAGGCTGCCCAGACCGCCGATCACGATCGCGGTGAGCAGCGCCAGCGACAGCACGATCGTGAAGCCGCTCGGCGCGGCGAGGCGGACCACGATGGCCAGCACGCCGCCGGCGAGCCCGGCCGCCGCGGCGCTGACGACGAACGCCAGCACCCGCCAGGCGCCGAGGTTGATGCCGGCCAGCTCCGCGGCCACCTCCTGGTCGCGCACCGCCCGCCAGGTGCGCCCGATGCGGCTGCGCATCAGGTTGGCGAGGAAGAAGTACGTGATCAGCAGGCAGATCGCGCCGACGTAGGCCAGCCACTTGGTGCTCGAGGCCGAGTTGCCCGACACCGTGCTGATGAAGCTGTCGAACCAGTCCGGCGCCTGCGGGGCGCGGACCCGCATGCCCTGCTCGCCACCGAAGATGTCGTGGAAATAGATCGCCAGCCCGGGGAGCCCGACCGCCAGCGCCAGCGTCGCGCCGGCCAGGTACGGGCCGTGCAGCCGGGCCGCGGCCACCCCGACGAGCGCGCCGATCGCCGTGGCCACCACGACGGCGACCAGCAGGATCAGCGGCAGCGGGAGCGGCTCGTCGGCGTCGAGGAACAGCGCCGTGGTGTAGGCGCCGGCGGCCATGAGCGCGCCGTGCCCGAGCGAGATCTGGCCGTTGATGCCGGTGAGCACGGTCAGCCCGCCCGCGGCGATCGCGTAGTAGGTGAGCGTGGCCAGCTGCGAGTTGCGGTAGGGGCTGGTCATCTCCAGCAGCAGGACCGCGAGCACCGCCGCGCCGAGCAGCACGAGCAGGTGGCGCAGCAGCGTGGACTGCGGCAGGAAGGAGCGGCCGGTCTTCGCCGGGGCCGAGGGCGTGTCCCCGCCGGCGGTGGCCTCGACGGGCGCCTCCTCGGTGGCTTTGCCCGCCTTGCCGGGCGTGCCGCTGGTGGACGTGGAGCTCTGCAGGTCGCTCATCGTCATGCCCTCCGAGCCGTGCTGCTGCTGAACAGGCCACCAGGTCGCACGAGGAGGACGACGATGAGGATGACCAGGGCGGAGATGTTGACCAGCGCGCTGCCGCGGGGGGCGTAGCCGCTCACGTAGCTGAGCGCCAGGCCGAGGATCAGCCCGCCGACGATCGCGCCGACCGGGGAGTCGAGCCCGCCGATGATCGCGGCGACGAAGCCGAAGACGATCAGGGCGTCCATGTAGGCCGGCCAGACGAACGTGCCGCCGGCGATGAGCAGCCCGGAGAGCGAGCCGACGACCGCGGCCAGGCCCCACCCGAGGGTGAGCATGCCGCCCACCTTGACGCCGAGGAGGCGGGCGACCTCCTGGCTGAACGCCGAGGCGCGCATGGCCAGGCCGATGCGGGTGAAGCGGAAGAGGGCCACCAGCAGGCCCATGACCACCAGGACCGAGCTGATGACGTAGATGCTGGTGGGGGTCAGCGGGATGGTCGAGTCACCGATCTCCAGGCCGCGCACGCCGAACGGCGTGGGGAACGACTGGAACGACGAGCCGAAGATGATCGCGATCGCCGCCTGGATCGCGACGAAGAGGCCGAGGGTCACGATCACCGCGTTCAGCTCCGGGCCACCCTCGACGGGACGGATGATCACCCGCTCGACGATCGCGCCGAGCACGAAGCCGGAGGCGAGGGCGACGATCAGGGCGACCCAGTAGGACTGGCCGGCCTGGATCAGGGCCAGGGCGATGAAGGTCGTGGCGGCGGCCATCGAGCCCTGGGCGAAGTTGACGATGCGGGTCGAGCGCCAGATGAGCACCAGGGCGAGGGCGAAGGCCGCGTAGATCATGCCCTGGGTCAACCCGGTGAGGGTCACGTTCACGAACTGCTGCACGAAGTGTGCCTTCCTTGACCGGAGGGGGCGGGCGGGTCAGAAGCCGAGGTAGGCGTGCCGGAGGTCCTCGTCGGCCATCAGCGTGCGGGCGTCGTCGGTGACGACGACCTTGCCGAGGTTGAGGACGACGCCGACGTCGGCGACCGACAGGGCGCTGCGAGCGTTCTGCTCGACGAGCAGCACCGAGAGCCCTTCGGAGTCGACCAGCTGGCGGAGCAGCCCGAAGATCTGGGCGACGATCCGCGGGGCCAGGCCCAGGGAGGGCTCGTCGAGCAGCAGGACGCGGGGCTTGGCCAGCAGCGCGCGGCCGATGACCAGCATCTGCCGCTCACCGCCGGAGAGCGTGTGGGCGGCGTTGTTCTTGCGCTCGGCGATGCGGGGGAACAGGTCGTAGACCCGGTCGAACTCCTCCTTGCCGACCTTGCCGCGGAACAGCGCACCGACGCGCAGGTTCTCGTCGACGGTGAGCTCGGAGATGACGCCGCGGCCCTCGGGGACGTGCGCCATCCCCTTGGCGACCATCGACTCGACCGGGGCCTTGGTGATGTCCTCGCCGTCGAGGACGACCCGGCCGGAGACGGGACGGACCAGACCGCTGATGGTGCGCAGCAGGGTCGTCTTGCCGGCGCCGTTGGCGCCGAGGACGGCGGTGATCCGCCCGGTCTCGGCGGCGAGGGAGACGCCGTCGAGGGCCCGGACCGGCCCGTACGCCGAGGTGAGCCCCTCGACCTCGAGCAGGCGCGTGGCGGTGCCGGTGCCGCCGGTGGCCGACAGTGCGGTGCTGCCGTGGGTCTCAGGCATGGGGGCGTCCTCCGTCGGCGTGGTGGAGCTCGGCGGCGTCGTGCTCGGCGTCCACGGCGTCCCCGAGGTAGGCCTCGGTGACGGCGGGGTCGGCCTGCACCTCGGCCGGGGTGCCGGCGGCGATCTGCTTGCCGGAGTCGAGCACGGTGATCCGGTCGCAGACGCGCATGACGAGGTCCATGTGGTGCTCGACGAGGAGCACGCTCATCCGGCCGACGACCGAGCGGATGAGGTCGCCCAGCTCGTGCATCTCGTCCTCGGAGAGGCCGCTGGCGGGCTCGTCGAGCAGCAGCAGGTCGGGCTCGGCGACCAGCGCCCGGGCCAGGGCGACCCGCTTCTGCACCGGGTAGGGGAGCGAGCCGGGGTAGCGGCCGGCGTACTCGACGGCGTTGAGCTCGGCCAGCGCCCGCAGGGCCCGCTCGCGCAGCTGCCGCTCGTCCTTGTCCGACATCGGCAGGGCCAGCAGGGCCGAGAAGAACCCGGCACCGGCGTGGCGGTGGGCCCCGACCATCACGTTCTCCAGCACCGTCATGCCGGGGAACAGGCCCACGCCCTGCAGGGTGCGGGCGATGCCCAGGGAGGTCAGCTTGCTCGGCTTGAGCCGGCGCATCTCCTCACCGCGCCAGACGATCCGGCCCGACGTCGGGCGGACCAGGCCGCAGGCGACGTTGAACAACGTCGTCTTGCCGGCGCCGTTGGGGCCGATGAGGCCGTGCACCTGGCCCGGCTCCACGGTCACGGAGACGTCGGTCAGGGCGAGCACGCCGCCGAAGGCGACGTTGATCCCGGTCATCTCGAGCCGGGCGGTGGGCGTCGTGTCCTGTGTTCGCTGGCTGCCAAGCGGCTGCGCCAAGGGGCCCACTGCTCCTTCGCATCGGTGAGGCACCACCCGGCTGTGGGTGGTGGCGGTCAGGTCGCGAGTACGTCCCGCTGAGACTGCCCGGCCGTGTCACCCGTCACAATGGGCGCACCGCACAGCGATCACAAGAGCGTGTTGTGCTGTGTGTCGACCTGTTGCCAGGTCGATACCGGGGCGCCATCGGCGGCCCGTGCGGCCTCGTCGAGGGCGGCCGATCCCGGCCTCGATTGGGTCACGACTCGGTTGCGCACCACACCTCGGCGCGTGTCGCCCTTCACAATGGGCGCAGCGCACATCCGCGGGCCTGTCGTGTTGTGCTGTCAGCGGTGCGTCCGGAGGAGGTGAGCGCGTGCAGCCCTTTCGCCCCGAGGTGGCGACGAGGCTCGCCGAGCTGACGCCGCGGCTGATGGAGCAGCTGGACGCGATGACCGACCGGATGGTCGACGTGCTGGTCCGCACCGAGCCCGCCTACCGCGAGCTGGTGGCGGAGTCCGAGCAGGACCTGCGCTCCTCGACGCGGTCGAACCTGGAGGGCGGGCTGCGGTCGCTGATGGCCGCGGCGTCGGGCACCGGCACCCCGCACCTGGCGTCGGCCCGGGCCGTGGGGCGCCGGCGGGCCGCCCAGGGGATCCCCCTGGAGGCGGTGCTCCGGGCCTACCGCCTCGGCGGGCAGGTGACGTGGGAGGCGCTGCTGGCGGCCTCCCGTGACGGGAGCGGGCAGCACGACACCCTCCTGCTCGAGGTCGCCGGGTCGGTGTGGCGCACCAACGACGCCGAGTGCGGCGCGCTGGCCGAGGGCTACCGCGAGGAGCAGCGGCGCCTGGAGGGTGTGGACGAGTCGGCCCGCCAGCAGGCGCTCGACGGGCTGCTGGACGGCCGCGGCAGCGACCCGGCGTTCGTGCGTGGCGCCGCCGAGATGCTGACCGTGCCGCTGGACGGGCGGCTCATGGCGGTCGTGGCGCTGCCGGGGCCCGACGGCGAGCCGGCGCTGCGCTCTCCCGGCGACACGCTGCTCAAGCGTGGGGTGCGCTCGGTCTGGGGCCTGCGCGGCGACGCGCAGGTGGGGCTCGTCGCGCTGGGCACCACCCGCCCCGGTGACCTGCTCGCCCTGCTGCGGGGGACCGCGCACGGCCCCGTCGGGGTGTCCGACGTGGTGGAGGGGGCGGCGGCGGTCGGGGCGGCCTACCGCCTGGCCGAGACGGCCGTGCGGACCCTGCCGGCCGGGTCGAGCCGTGTGGTCAGCATCGACGACCGGCTGCCCGAGGCGCTGCTGAGCAACTCGCCCGAGATCAGGTCGCGGCTCGTGGGCCAGTCCCTCGGCGGGCTGCTGGAGCTGCCCGAGGACGAGCGCGCCGTGCTGCTGGACACGCTGGCGGCCTTCCTCGCCACCGACGGGTCACCCACGCGGGCTGCGGACGCCCTCTACTGCCACCGGAACACGGTCATGCACCGGCTGCGGCGCATCGAGTCGGTGACCGGCCGCAAGGTGACCGACCCCCGGTCCCGGCTGCTCTGGCAGCTGGCGCTGCTGGGCACCGAGCACGGGGAACCGGCCCGCCGCTCCGCTTAGGGACGGGAGCCGCCTGCTCGACCGGTCACCCCGTGGCCTCGTCCAGAGGCTCACCGCGAGCCTGCGAGCGGTGAGGAGGACGAGGTCCTCTTACTGGAGGTAGCTCTCGACCTGCGGCTCCGGGCGGGGCTGGGCCTCGTCGGGGTCCTCGTCGTACTGCCGCTTGGCGCGGCGCTGCCGCAGCAGGTCCCAGCACTGGTCGAGGTCGGCCTCGAGCTTGCTCATGCGGGCCCGGGTGTCGTCGGTGTGCTCGCTGCTCTCGCGCAGCGCGTGCTCCTCGTCCACCAGGGCGTGGATGCGCTTCAAGATGTCCTGCTCGTCCATGCCCGGATCCGTGCCCGGGGACGCGGTCGCGAAACCGTGGCACCCGTGTCCCCGTGCGCGGTCAGCCCTCGCCGGGCACCCAGCCCTCCACGAAGGCGGCCAGCCGGCGGTGCACCGCCCCGCCCGCGCGGCCGAGGGCGAGCAGCGCGGCCCGGTCCAGCGGCACGCGCACCGTGCGCCGGCCGCTCGTCCGGGTGGCGACGGCGTGCCCCGCGGCCACCAGCTCGGGCCAGGGGCGGGACAGCTGCTCCCGGACGCGCTGCAGCGCCGCTGCCGTGGGCCCGGCGTTGCCCTCGACCATCGCCGTCACGAAGCCCGGGTCGCTGCCGATCACCCGGGTGCCGTCGCGGAAGCTGCCGGCGGCGAGGGCCAGGGCGAGGGGACCGGCGCCGGCCGCCGCGGTGGCGAGGGCCGCGGCGAGCAGGTGCGGGACGTGGCTGATCGCGGCCACGGCGTCGTCGTGCTCGGCGGCGGTGACCGGCACGACCTCCGCGCCGACCGCGAGCGCCACCTCGGCCACCCGCAGCCACCGCGGCAGCTCGGTGCCCGGCTCCAGGCAGAGCGCCCAGCGGGCCCCGGCGAACAGCTCCGGGTCGGTGGCCCCGTGCCCCGACCGCTCCGTGCCGCACATCGGGTGCCCGCCCACGAAGCGCCGGCCCAGGGCGGGTCCCAGTGCGTCGAGCACCGGTACCTTCACCGAGCCGAGGTCGGTCACCGTGGCGTCGGGGTCGACCGCCAGCCCGTCCAGCGCGCTCGCCATCGCCGGCAGCGGCACGGCGAGGACGACCACGCCGGAGAGCTCCCGCGTGATGCGGACGCCACGCGCGGCGGCGGCGTCCCGCGCGGCGGGGTCGACGTCCCAGCCGGACACGGGTCGGCCGGCGGCGACGAGCGCGGCGGCCAGCGAGCCGCCCAGCTGGCCCAGGCCGACGACGCCGACCGGGGGAGCGGGCATGGTCGGGACCGGGAACGACGGTGCCCCGCCGACGGGGGTGGCCCCGGGGCGGGCGGTATCGGCCATGATCAGAGGCTATGACGCCGACCCACCCGCTCCGTCGTCCCTGCACGCCATGACGCCCCGGTCGTTCCTGCTCACCCCCGAGCTGGCGGACTACGTGCGCGCCTCCTCCGACCCGGTGGACGAGGTGATGGCCGGCCTGATCCGGGAGACCGCGGAGATGGCCGAGCGCGGCGAGGCCCCGGCCACCATGCAGATCGCCCCCGAGCAGGGCGTGCTCATGCGGCTGCTCACCGCTGCGCTAGGCGTCCGGACGGCGATCGAGATCGGCACCTTCACCGGGTTCTCCGCGCTCTGCATCGCCCAGGGGCTGCCGGCGGACGGCTCCCTGCTGTGCCTGGACCGCAGCGAGGAGTGGACGGCGGTGGCGCGGCGGCACTGGGCGCGGGCCGGGGTCGCGGACCGGATCGAGCTGCGCCTCGGCGATGCCCTGGCGACGCTGCGCGCGCTGCCGGCCGCGGAGACCTTCGACCTGGCGTTCGTCGATGCCGACAAGACCGGCTACGCCGCCTACGTCGAGGAGCTGCACCCGAGGATGACGCGCAACGGGGTGGTGCTCCTGGACAACACGCTGCGCGATGGGCGGGTGCTGGACCCGCAGGACGAGTCCGACCACGCGCTCGCCGAGCTCAACGCCGCGCTGGCCGCCGACCCCCGGTGGGAGACGGCGCTGCTGCCGCTCGCCGACGGCCTGACCGTGCTGCGGAAGCGATGAGCGAGGGCGCCGTGGCGGGACCGCCGAGCTACGCGGTCCGGGTATCCCGCGTCGCCTCCCGGTGGGAGGTGGAGCTGCTCGCGGCCGACGCCGGTGACGAGCTGCCGGTGCTGGAGCGCGCGCTCGGCGAGCCGGGCACCGGGGGGTGGCCGCCGCCGTTCGTGCTGGTCGTCGACTCCCGGCTGTACTTCGTCGCGCTGCGGCACGGCCCCGGCGGCATGGTGCGGGCGCTGATCTCCGACGCCACGATGCTGGAGTGGGTGCTCGCCGCCGAGGTGGTGGAGCGCTACGGCATCGGCGTCGACACCGACGGCGCCTTCGACGACGACGAGACCGGCTGGCCCGGCGGCGACCTGGACCTGTTCGCCGACGACGGGCTGCCCGCCGAGGAGCTGCGACCGATCGTGACCGCCGACGACCTGTGGGCCGACGAGATGGTGGAGCGGATCGCCACCCGGTTGGGGTTCGCCGACGAGCTGGCCGCGGCGGTGCGGTCGTGACGGTGTCCGCGGTCGTCTTCGACCTGGGTGGGGTGCTCACCGAGAGCCCGATGGTCGCCTTCGCCGCCTACGAGCGGGAGGCGGGCCTGCCCGAGGGGCTGATCCGGCAGCTCAACTCGACCGACCCCGACACCAACGCCTGGGCGCGGTTCGAGCGCAACGAGCTGGACGTCGCCGGGTTCTGCGCCGCCTTCGAGGCCGAGGCCGCGGCACTCGGCCACCGGATCGAGGCGGCGCGGGTGCTCGCGGCGCTGCAGGGGGAGCTCCGCCCGGCGATGGTCACCGCGGTGCGCCGGCTGCGCGCGGCGGGGCTGCCGCTGGCGCTGCTGTCGAACAACGTCGCGCCGATGGAGCGCACCGGTCGGCTGGGCGACCTGCTCGGGCTGTTCGACGCGATCGTGGAGTCCTCGGTCGAGGGCTTGCGCAAGCCCGAGCCGGAGATCTACCGGCGGGCGCTCGACCGGCTGTCGGAGGCGGTGGG
The DNA here is from genome assembly GCF_054050995.1 of Blastococcus sp. SYSU DS1021. NCBI lineage: Bacteria > Bacillati > Actinomycetota > Actinomycetes > Geodermatophilales > Geodermatophilaceae > Blastococcus > Blastococcus sp. SYSU DS1021. The sequence goes on from NZ_JBJHAL010000035.1 coordinate 24,380, forward strand.
GCGCCGCATCGAGGCCACCGACTGCGCCTACCTGGACGATCTGGGCATCAACCTCAAGCCGGCCCGGGCCCTGGGCTTCTCGACCATCAAGGTGGTCGACCCCGACGCCGCGCTGGCCGAGCTGTCGCGGCTCGTGGGCTTCCCGCTGGAGGAGGCGTGACGGCGATCCGGCCACGGCCACAGGTGTTCCCGCGAAGCTTGTGCCCTGCCCACCCCTGTGGGCAGGGCACGAGCTTCGCGGATCCTCCCGCGGAGCGTCCGTGACCGGGCCGGAACCCTTCGACGCCGCGATGGGCCGGGCGCTGGAGCTGGCGGCCGCTGCCGAGAGCTGGGGGGACACGCCGATCGGCGCCGTCGTCCTCGGGCCGGACGGGGCGGTGCTCGCCGAGGCGGCGAACGAGCGGGAGAAGCTCGGCGACCCCACCGCGCACGCGGAGGTGCTGGCCCTGCGCGCCGCGGCGCGGGTGCACGGCGACGGCTGGCGGCTGTCGGGTTGCACCCTGGTGGTCACGCTGGAGCCGTGCACGATGTGCGCAGGGGCCAGCGTGCTGTCGCGGGTCGACCGGGTCGTCTACGGCGCGGAGGACCCGAAGGCGGGCGCCGCGGGGTCGCTCTGGGACGTCGTCCGGGACCGGCGGCTCAACCACCGGCCCGAGGTCACCGGCGGCGTGCGGGCGCAGGAGTGCGGCGCGCTGCTACGTGCCTTCTTCCGCCGTCAGCGGGGCCTGTAGTCTCTTCGGCGGTGGCGTGTCCGAGCGGCCGAAGGAGCACGCCTCGAAAGCGTGTGAGGTGCAAGCCTCCGTGGGTTCAAATCCCACCGCCACCGCCAGCTGACGACGGCGGCGCCCCGCTGGGCGCCGCCGTCGTGCTGTGTGAGCCACCTCCCACCGCTCCCAGGGAACTGGCAGCCGGGCCACAGGGCTCCTAATCGTTCCGCCTCCACTCTGTCGAAGCCGCCATTGCGGCATGCAACCTTTCGACACCGCGGAGCGACGAATGTTCTTCACCTACCTGCGGCGCGAGCTGCGCCAGCGCCGCCGGCAGTCCCTGCTCGTCGCGCTCGGGCTCGGCCTGGCGATCGCGCTGGTCATCACCGTCACCTCGGTGACCGCAGGTGTGGGCGACGCGCAGGACGAGGTCCTGGAGTCCGTCTACGGCGTCGGCACCGACATCACCGTGAGCACGCCGCCCCAGCGCCCCGACGCAGCCGCCGGAGGCGGCGGGACGGCGGGTGGTCCGCCCACCTTCCAGTTCGACCAGGAGGGCACGGAGGCCGCCGGCGGTCGCCGCTCGTTCGACCAGGACCAACTGCGGACCTCCGGCGCCACGATGGACGCCGCCGCGGTCGAGAGCGTGGCCGGCATCGACGGGGTGAGCGCCGTCGCGGGGACGCTGAGCATGACCAGCACCAGCTTCACGGGGGAGATCCCCGACTTCGGCAGCGGGCAGATGCCCGCCCCCGGCAGTGCGGACGACGGCTCGGCGACCGGCCCGGGCAGCGGTGGTTCCTTCAGCGTCACGAGCATCGACATCGAGGGCGTCGACCTCACCGCCGAGGCCGTCGGCCCGCTGAGCTCCACGACGCTGGACGAGGGCCGCGCGCTCACCGAGTCCGACGCCGGTGCCCAGGTCGCCCTCGTGGACGCCACCTACGCGGCGGAGAACGACGTCGCCGTCGACGGGACGGTCACCCTCGGGGGGACCGACTTCACCGTGGTGGGCATCGTCTCCTCCGCCTCGGCGTCGGCCACCACGGCGGCCGACGTCTTCGTGCCCCTGGACACTCTGCAGACGCTCGCCGAGCAGAGCGGTCAGCTGTCGACCCTGTACGTGCAGGCCGCGTCCGCCGACGTGATCGACGAGGTGCAGACCGCGATCGAGACCACCCTCCCCGACGCCATCGTCAGCACCGCCGACGACCTGGCCGGCGAGGTGTCCGGCTCGCTGTCCAGCGCCTCGGAGCTCGCTCGCACGCTCGGCACCTGGCTGGCCGCCCTGGTCCTGCTCGCGGCCTTCGTGCTCGCGGTCCTCTTCACGCTCTCCGGCGTGAGCCGACGGGTCCGTGAGTTCGGCACGCTCAAGGCGCTGGGCTGGCGCAGCCGCCGCGTCGTCGGCCAGGTGATGGGGGAGTCGCTCGCCCAGGGACTGCTCGGCGGCGCCGTCGGTCTGGCGCTCGGCCTCGGCGCGGTCTTGGTGATCAACCTGGTCGCGCCGGAGCTCTCGGCCACGGTGGCCTCCTCCGGTGCCGGTGCCGGTGCCGGTGCCGGCGCGGGTGGCCGCCCGGGCGGCTTCGGCGGTCCTGGGCGCGAGGCGGCGGACGCCGCCTCGGCGGTCGCGGTGACTCTCTCCGCCCCGGTCACGGTGACCACCGTGCTCCTGGCCGTGGCGATCGCCGTCCTCGGTGGGCTGCTGGCGGGCGCGGTCGGTGGCTGGCGTGCCTCGCGCATGCGCCCGGCGGAGGCGTTGCGCAGTGTCGCCTGAGCCCGCTGCCCCGACCCTGCTCCTTCCCACTCCGCCGGACCCGGAGGTCCCGATGTACGTCCTGAGCCAGACCGCGAAGCGCTACACCACGAAGAACGGCACCGTCGACGCCCTGCGCGACGTCGATCTCGCGATCGGCGCCGGTGAGATGGTCGCCGTCCAGGGGCCGACGGGCGGGGGCAAGTCCACCCTCCTGCAGCTGCTGGGGGCGCTGGACCGGCCGACGTCCGGGTCGATCACCCTCGACGGGCAGGAGCTCTCGGCCCTGGACGAGGGCGGGCTCACCGCGCTGCGCGCACGCACCATCGGGTTCGTCTTCCAGGGCTTCAACCTGGTGCCGACGCTCACCGCGCAGCAGAACGTCGAGACCGGTCTCGTTCCGCTCGGCGTGCCCGCCCAGGAGCGGGCCGAGCGGGCGGCCAGGGCGCTGGCCGACGTCGGGCTGGACGACCGCGCCGGCCACCTGCCCTCGGAGCTCTCCGGCGGCCAGCAGCAGCGGGTCGCGCTCGCCCGGGCGTTGGCGAAGGAGCCGCGGGTGCTGCTCGCGGACGAGCCCACGGGCAACCTCGACGAGCAGACCCGGGACGAGATCATGGAGCTGATCGAGCACCACTGGCGGGAGCGCGGGCTGACCGTGGTGATCGTCACGCACGACTCGACGGTCGCCAAGCGGGCCCAGCGCCGGATCTGGATCAAGAAGGGCGCGGTGAGCGAGCGGACCTGACCCCCGCCGGGGCCGGGGCGGGCCGGGCCGACCCCGAGGGGGGTCAGAGCGGGACGTCGGAGTCGAGCACCAGCCGGCCGTCGTCGCCGACGGCGAAGGTGAGCCGGTGGCGCTCCCGGACGCGTTCGCCGTCCGGGTAGCGGAACTCGAAGTCGGCGATCGCGGTGGTCCCGTCCTCCTGCACCTCGACGTCCCTCACCCGCACGTCGCGGAAATCGTCCCAGAAGTCCTGGTAGCCCTGGTAGCTGATGCTGTTCCGCAGCGTGGGGCCGGTCCGCTCCCAGGCGGCCGCCGGATCGGTGATGACCAACCGGTGGTACTCCCGCACGAAGTCGCGGACGTTCCGCTCGGACAGCGGATCGTCCCGGGGCCGGTCCTCGTCGTCGTCCTCGTCGTCCTCGTCGTCCTCGTCGTCCTCGTCGGGGGGTGGGGAGGGCTGCGTCGGCTGCGTCGGCTCGGTCGTGGCCGTCGGCGACGGCTGCTCGCTGGTGGTCGCCGGTGCCGGTGAGGACGTCGCCGCGCCGCTCGCCGAGCCGGCCGGGTCCTCGTCGCCCGCCGTGGCGAGCCACACCCCGAGGCCACCGAACAGCACCGCGGCGAGGAGGCCGGCGGCCAGCCACGCCCCCCGCCGGCGGCGCCGGGGCGGTGCAGCCGTGGCGCCCGGTCGGTCGGTGGACGGGGGTGGGGCGGGTGTGCGTGCGGCCGCGGGGACGGGTGTGGGTGTGCGCGCAGCGGCGTCCGCGGCCGCCGTGCCGAACGCCGCCGTGCCGAACGCCCCCGCCGGGAAGACCGCCGTCCCGGCCGGGCCGGAGGACGGGCGCAGATCGGTCGGTGCGCGCAGCACCGTGGTCGGGTCGCCGTCGCGCCCGCCGGCAAGCGCGGCCAGCTCGTCGCGCACCTCGGTCATGGTCGGGCGGTCGGCCGGATCGGCGGCGAGCATCCGCTGCAGCGGCGCGGTCAGCGCACCGGCGCGGCGCGGGGGGCGGACCTGGCCACCGGCGACCCGGTGCAGCATGGCGAGCGCGTTCTCCTCCATGCCGAACGGCGGCACGCCCTCCAGGCAGGTGTAGAGCGTGGCGCCGAGGGAGAAGACGTCGCTGGCCTCGGTCATCTCCTTGCCCTGGGCCACCTCGGGCGCCAGGAAGGCGGGCGTCCCGGTGATCTGCCCCGTTCGGGTGAGCATGACGTCGTCGCGGGCGTGCGAGATGCCGAAATCGGTGATCTTGACCAGCCCGGCGACGCGGTCCCCCCGGCCGATGAGCACGTTGGCGGGCTTCACGTCCCGGTGCACGATGCCGGCCGCGTGGGTGGCGGCCAGGGCGTCGGCGACCTGGGCGCCGATCTGCGCCACCTGGTCCTCGCGCAGCACCCCCTCCTCGATGAGGACCGCGGCCAGGCTGCGCGAGGGCAGGTACTCCATCACCAGCCACGGCACGCCGTCCTCGAGGACGACGTCGTAGACGGAGATGGCGTGCGGATGGGTCAACCGTGCGGCGATCCGCCCCTCGCGCAGAGCCCGCTGGCGCTGGTCGTCGATCTGCCGCTCGCCGGCGCCCAGGGGGAAGACCACCTGCTTGACCGCGACCTGCCGGCCCAGCAGTTCATCGCGGGCCAGCCACACGGTGCCCATCGCGCCGCCGCCGATCTGCGCCTCCAGGCGGTAGCGCCCGGCGACGAGGCGGCCGGGCGCGGTGCCGGGTGGGGTCATCGGTGGCGGGGCGCGCCCGGTCAGACCGTGGAGGGCACGCCGTACCGGCGTGCGTACTCCTCCTGCGCGCCCACGGGCAGGACGTCGTACAGCTCGCCCAGCTCCGTGTGCACGTCGGCGTCGAGGTCGTCGAAGATGCGCTGCCAGGTGGGCGGCTCGTCGTAGCTGCGGGTGAGCAGCAGCTCCCACGCCTGTGCCTGGCGGTCGCGCTTGCTCCGCTCGGCGGCGAACTCCGACAGGTAGCGGTCCTTCGCCGCCGTCTTCTCCGCCGCGGTGGCGCCGGCCGGCAGCGCCGCGGCGTCGCCGCCCTTGAGCACACCGACGATCGTCTCGACGACGTCCGGCCGGATCTCGTCGTGCTCGCCCATGTCCCGCGCCCTCCTCCTGTGCAGCCCGCAGGTGCGGGCCCTTCCCCGCCGACCACCCGGTCAACCGCTCTCCGGTGAGGATGCCGCACGCCGCCCCCGGGGGCCTCCCCGCGGTGTCCCGGCGAGCCGCCCGACGGCGCCCGGTACCATCGACGCCGTACCTGGAGGATTCGCCTAGTGGCCTATGGCGCTCGCTTGGAAAGCGGGTTGGGGGCAACCCCTCGGGAGTTCGAATCTCCCATCCTCCGCAGCAGGAACAGGCCCCGGTGTCCGCACCGGGGCCTGTCGCGTTCGGGGCGCGCGGCGGTGGCCGGCGACCGGTCCTCTACAGTGGTGGACGACCCCTCGCGTGGCGTCATCCTGTGAACCTCCCCAGGGCCGGAAGGCAGCAAGGATAAGCAGGCTCTGGCGGGTGCGCGGGGGGTCCTTCGCTGTGCCGCCGGCGGCCCCCGGACCGCACCGCGGCCAGGTGCCCGCCCCCTGGTGCGCGCAGCCGCTGCCCATGTCCCGGTCGGGAGCCCTCCGCGTCCCGCGACCGGTCCACGGCCGTGGCCACCGGCGTGCGCCGCCGTGTCGGGGCCGGCACGTAACCTCGCCCCGTGGCTCTGGCGCTCTACCGCAAGTACCGCCCGGCGACCTTCGCCGAGGTGGTCGGGCAGGAGCACGTCACCGCGCCCCTGGTGAACGCGGTCGACGGCGGCCGGATCAACCACGCGTACCTGTTCAGCGGCCCGCGCGGGTGCGGCAAGACGTCGTCGGCGCGGATCCTGGCCCGCTCGCTCAACTGCGAGCAGGGGCCGACGTCCACGCCGTGCGGCGTGTGCGCCTCGTGCGTGGCGCTGGCGCCCGACGGGCCGGGCTCGCTGGACGTCATCGAGATCGACGCGGCCAGCCACGGTGGCGTCGACGACGCCCGCGACCTGCGCGAGCGGGCGTTCTTCGCGCCGGTGAGCAGCCGCTACAAGGTGTACATCGTCGACGAGGCGCACATGGTGACCACGCAGGGCTTCAACGCCCTGCTCAAGGTGGTCGAGGAGCCGCCGGAGTTCCTGGTCTTCGTCTTCGCGACGACGGAGCCGGAGAAGGTGCTGCCGACCATCCGGTCGCGCACCCACCACTACCCGTTCCGGCTGGTGCCGCCGACGACGCTGCGCACCCTGCTGGAGAAGACCTGCCAGGCCGAGGGCGTCACCGTCGAACCCACCGTCTTCCCGCTGGTGGTGCGGGCCGGCGGCGGCTCGGTCCGTGACTCGCTGTCGATCCTCGACCAGCTGCTGGCCGGGGCCGGGCCCGAGGGCGTCACCTACAAGGGCGCGGTCGGGCTGCTCGGCGTCACCGACGACGCGCTGCTCGACGAGACCATCGACGCGCTCGCCGCGCACGACGCCCCGGGGGTCTTCCGGGCCGTCGACCGGGTGGTCGAGGCCGGGCACGACCCCCGCCGCTTCGCCACCGACCTGCTCGACCGGCTGCGCGACCTGATCGTGCTCGACGCCGTGCCCGAGGCCGGGGGCAACGGGCTGCTCGACTGCCCGCCCGACCGGCTCGACCTGATGAACCAGCAGGCCCAGGCGCTGGGCTCGGCGACGCTGTCGCGGATGGCCGACACCGTCCACGAGGGTCTCACCGAGATGCGGGGGACGACGGCGCCGCGGCTGCTGCTGGAACTGGTCTGCGCGCGGATGCTGCTCCCGGCCACCGACGGATCGGCCGCCGCGACGCTGCAGCGCCTGGAGCGGCTCGAGCGCCGGATGTCCATCGCCGGCGAGCACGCCGGGCGGCCGAGGGAGGAGACCGGCTCCCGCGAGGGCGCGCCGGTCGAGGCGGCACCGGCCCCCGAGCCGGACCGGGCCGCCCCGTCCGGCCCGCGACGGGAGTTCGTCCGCAGGTCGCAGGCGCCGGCCGAGCCGGCCGCCCCGGCGCGGCCGGAGGTCCGGGCGGCGCCGCCCGCTGCCGAGCAGCGGCCCGCGCCGGCCGCTCCCGCGCCGGCCGCGCAGCCGACCGCTCCCGCGCCGGCTGCGCAGCCGGCCGCTCCGGCACCGGCTGCGCAGCCGGCCGCTCCGGCAGCGGCCGCCCGGCCGACCCCTGCCGCACCGGCCGCGGACGGCTGGCCCGAGACCGCGCGACCGGGTGGGGGCGCCCGTCCGGCGGCTGCCGACGACTGGCCGGAGACCGCCCAGCCGGGTAGCCGTCCCCGCACCGCGCCGTCCGCGGCTCCGCCGTCCACGCCCCCGCCGTCCGCACCTCCGGCCGGCGGGGACCCCGCCCGTCGCCCGCGGGTGACGGCGGAGGAACCGGACATCCCGCTGCCGCCGGAGCCCACCGACGACGAGGACTGGCCGCACCCGGCCCAGCCCGGCGCCGTCCGGGCCGCGGCCGCCCGGGTGGAGCAGCCGCGTCCGCCGGCGTCCCCGCCGCGGGCCGCCGCCGAGTCCGCGCCCGCCCCCCGGGGCGGGGAGCCGACGCCGGTCGTGTCGGCCAACCCCGAGGAGCCGGCCGGCGACGGGGAGCTGACCACCACCGACGTCCGCCGGGTGTGGCCGGAGCTGCGCGCCGTGGTGAAGAAGCACAAGCGCACCACCGAGGCGCTGCTGCAGAGCGCCCAGGTGCACCAGCTCGCCAACGGCGTCCTCACGCTCTCGACCGCCTCGCCGGCCCTGGCCCGGCGGCTCGGCGACGACCTGAACAAGGACGTGGTGCGCGACGCGCTCAACGAGCTGCTCGGCGTCCGCTGGCGGGTGGACGTCGTCGTGGAGGGCGCCGGCCCCGCCGCCGGCGGGCCCCCCGTGGCGCCGGCGGCGGCCCGCGAGGCGGCACGGGCGGCGGAGGTGGCCGAGGCGCGGGAGCTCATGGCCGAGCGGGCGGCGGAGAGCTCCGCCGGCGGCGACCGCGAGCCCGAGCCCGTCGTCGACCAGGAGCAGGCGGCCCTGCAGCTGCTCCGCGCCCAGCTGGGCGCCCGACCGGTCGACAGCTGAGGAAGGCCCCCCTGCCCCGCCTCGCAGGCTCGCGACGGGTTCCGGCAGGGGGTCGACCAGCTCCTCGACGCAGGCGGCACGGGCGGCGCGCCGTCCCCTGTCGCAGGCGCGGCCTACTCTCATGGCATGTTCCCCGGAGGCCAGCAGCCCGACCTGTCGCAGCTCATGAAGCAGGCGCAGCAGATGCAGCAGCAGCTCGCCGCCGCCCAGCAGGAGCTGGCGGCCACCGAGGTCACCGGCACCGCCGGCGGCGGCCTGGTCTCGGCGACGATGACCGGCGACGGCGACCTCACCGCGGTCACCATCGCGCCGGACGCCGTCGACCCCGACGACCTGGAGACCCTGCAGGACCTCGTCGTCGCGGCCGTCCGCGACGCCAAGCGCGCCGCCGACGAGCTGACCGCCAGCCGCATGGGGCCGCTGGCCGGCGGCCTGGGCGGCGGCATGGGGCTGCCCGGCCTCTGATCGGGCGCGCCCGCCCGATCCACTTCGCAGCAGAGGAGCACCGTGTACGAGGGTGCCGTCCAGGACCTGATCGACGAGCTCGGTCGCCTGCCCGGCGTCGGGCCCAAGAGCGCCCAGCGCATCGCCTTCCACCTGCTGTCGTCCGAGTCGGCCGACGTCAGCCGCCTGGTGGCCGCCCTGACCCGGGTGCAGGAGTCCGTCCGCTTCTGCGTGACCTGCTACAACGTCGCCGAGGCGGAGCAGTGCCGCATCTGCCGCGACCCGCGCCGGTCCGACGACGTCCTGTGCGTGGTCGAGGAGCCCAAGGACGTCGTCGCGATCGAGCGCACCCGCGAGTTCCGCGGCCGGTACCACGTGCTCGGCGGGGCGATCAGCCCGATCGACGGCGTCGGCCCGGACGACCTGCGGGTCAAGGAGCTCATGACGCGGCTGATGGACGGCGCGGTCACGGAGCTGATCATCGCCACCGACCCGAACCTCGAGGGCGAGGCGACCGCGGCCTACCTGGCGCGGCTGGTCGGCCCGATGGGGCTCGCCGTGTCGCGGCTGGCCAGCGGCCTGCCGGTGGGCGGTGACCTCGAGTACGCCGACGAGGTGACCCTCGGCCGGGCCTTCGAGGGACGCCGCCGCATCGACGCCTGAGGCCGGCGCCTGGGCCGGGCGACGGGCGGGCAGCCGGCGGGGGACCGGCGGGTGAACGGCGGGAAAAGTCACGAGATGGTGTCGATGGGCGTCCGAGCCGCGCCGCCACGGACCCCGGCGTCCTAGGGTCGGGCTCCGCCTGGTGGACGTCCTGCACGTCCTCGGCTGCCCCGTCCGGAGCTCGTCCGGCCCGAGAGGGCCGAGAAGGCAGGTCTTCCGCGATGTCCCGTCGCTCCACCCGTGCGCTCGCCGCGTCAGCGGCAGCCCTCACGGCAGTCACGTTGTCGGCCTGCGCGTCCAGCGACCGGGAGGGCGGTGGAGGCGAGGGCAGCGGCGAGGAGCAGTCCGGCGGCACGCTCGTCTTCGGGGCCGCCGGCGACCCGGCGATGTTCGACCCCGCCTTCGCCAGCGACGGCGAGACCTTCCGCATCGCCCGCCAGATCCACGAGGGGCTGCTCACCAACGAGCCCGGCACGACCGAGCTCGTGCCGGCGCTCGCCGAGGACTGGGAGGTCAGCGAGGACGGCCTCGAGTACACCTTCAACCTGCGCGAGGACGTCCAGTTCCACGACGGGACGGACTTCAACGCCGAGGCGGTGTGCTTCAACTTCGACCGCTGGCACAACTTCGAGGGCCTGGCCCAGAGCCCGAGCGCCACGTACTACTACCAGGCGGTGTTCGGCGGCTTCGCCGACAGCGACAACCCCGGCATCTACGAGGGCTGCGAGGCGGTCGACGAGAACACCGCCGTCATCTCGTTCAACCAGGTGACCAGCAAGATCCCCGCCGCGCTCTCGCTGCCCGCCTTCTCCATCCAGAGCCCGACGGCCCTGCAGGAGTACGACGCCGACAACCTGTCCGGCAGCGAGGACGCGATCAGCTACACCGAGTACGCCCTCGAGCACCCGACCGGCACCGGCCCCTTCCGGTTCGAGAACTGGGACCGCGGCAACGGTGAGGTCACCATCGTCCGCAACGAGGACTACTGGGGCGAGCCGGCCCTGCTCGACCGGATCATCTTCCGCACCATCCCGGAGGGTAACACCCGCCGGCAGGAGCTGGAGTCCGGTGCGATCGACGGCTACGACTTCGTGGCCCCGGCGGACTACCAGCGCCTCGAGGACGCCGGCTTCCAGGTGCTGGTGCGCGATCCGTTCAACATCCTGTACCTCGGCATCAACCACGGGAACGTCGAGGGCACCCAGGCGAACCCGGCCCTGCAGGACATCCGGGTCCGCCAGGCGCTGGCCCACGCCATCGACCGCCAGACGATCGTGAACTCGCTGCTCCCCGAGGGCGCCGAGGTGGCCACGAACTTCATGCCGCCGACGGTCGACGGCTGGGCCGAGGACGTGCCGACCTACGAGTACGACCCCGAGCGGGCGCGCCAGCTGCTCGAGGAGGCCGGCGCCGTCGGCACGACGCTGCGGTTCTACTACCCGACCGACGTCAGCCGGCCGTACCTGCCGGACCCGGCGGCGATGTTCCAGGTCATCAGCGAGGACCTGCAGGAGGTCGGCTTCCAGGTGCAGCCCACCGCCCTCCAGTGGAACCCGGACTACCTGCAGGCGGTGCAGACCGGCCAGGCCGACGTCCACCTGCTCGGCTGGACCGGTGACTACAACGACGCCTACAACTTCATCGGCACCTTCTTCGCCGAGGACCAGAACAACCAGGCGTCCGCGGAGTTCGGCGCGTTCAGCGCTCCGGAGATCTTCGCCGCGCTGGCCGAGGCCGACTCCGAGCCCGACCCGGCGAACCGGACGGAGCTGTACCAGGAGGCCAACCGGCTGATCAAGGAGTTCCTGCCGGCGGTGCCGATCTCGCACTCGCCCCCGGCGCTCGTCGTCGCCGACGACGTCCAGGGCCTCGAGCCCAGCCCGCTGACGGCCGAGGACTTCTCGACGGTGTCGATCGACGACTGAGGAAGGACCCCCTCGCCCCCACCGCGCGCAGGCTCGCGGCGGGCCCCTGCACGGGGGCCG
>NZ_JBJHAL010000036.1:0-35644 GCF_054050995.1 Blastococcus sp. SYSU DS1021
ACCTGCTCACCTGCGGCCCCGCCTGACACCGCCCCCTTGATGTGTCGAGATCACGTGATCTCGGCACATCAGGGCCCGTGAAATGCCGAGTTCGCGCGATCTCGGCAGGGGTGCGGTCAGGCGGTGCGGGCCTCCTCGGCCAGCGCCGCCAGCGCCTGCTCGAAGCACTCCTGCGGCGGCTGCACCAACCCCGCGCCCACCTGGCCGGTCCCGGCGATCCGCCCGGCCATGCCGGTGTTGATCTGCGGCAGCCAGCCGGTGCGCGCCACCTTGAGGACGTCGATGCCCGTGGGCGAGCCGCGGAAGCCCATGATCGGGATCGCCATCGCCGGGTTCTCGGCCAGGGTCAGCTGGTACATGCGCTCGGTCGTCGCCAGCGCGTCGGGCACGGTGCCACCGACGAACCGGACGATCGCCGGCGCCGCCGCCATCGCGAACCCACCGATGCCGTAGGTCTCCATGATCGCGGAGTCGCCGATGTCGGGGTTGGCGTCGTCGGGCCCGTAGTCGCCGAGGAACAGGCCGACCGGGGTGTTCGCCGGCCCGGTGAACCAGCGGTCGCCGGTGCCGGCGGTCTGGATGCCGAACTCCGTGCCGTTGCGCGACATCACGGTCAGCATCGTCGAGCCGGGGATGCCGCGGGCGGCGTCGAGGGCGAGCTTCGCCGTCGGCATGCCGAGGTTGAGGAAGAAGTGCTCGTTGCCGCCGATGAACCGCAGCACGTCGGCGATGTCCGACGACGAGGCACCGCTGGCGACGATCGACGGCGACAGCTCGCGCAGCGCCATGAGCGAGCCGGCGCGGTTGCGGTTGTGCCCCTCGTCGCCCATCTGCAGCATCTGGGCGAGCACGGCCTTCACGTCGAGCGGGTCGTTGCCGGCGTCGATCGAGCCGCGCACCGCCTTCGACAGCACCGGTCCGAGGACGTCGCGCATCCACCGCAGCCGGGTCTGCACCTCCTCGTTGAAGGCCCCCATGCGCAGCACCTTGCCCAGGCCCTCGTTGAGGTTGCAGTAGGCCTTGCCACCGGTGACCGGGTCCTCCAGGCACCACATCCACATGGACGGGCTGGTCACGCCGGCCATCGGGCCGACGGTGCGGTGGTGGTGGCAGGGGTCCAGGGTGACCGCGCCGGTGGAGAGGAGGACCTCCGCCTCCTCGACGTCGGCCGCCCACCCCTCGAACAGGCAGGCGCCGATCAGCGCACCGCGCATCGGCCCCGAGGCGTTCTCCCACGCCAGCGGCGGGCCGGAGTGCAGGAGCGTGCGGTCGGTCAGGCCGATGACCTCGCGGGCGGGGCGGACGTCGACCAGCACGGAGCCGGCGGCCATCACGCGCTCCACGGCCGTGCGGTTCGCCGCGGCCCGGCGGGCGTCGAGGGCGAGGGCGGCGAGGTCGGCCGGGTCGCCGAAGCCCGGGGGCCGCCAGTCGACGTCGTGGACGTCGGCGCCCTGGGCGCGCAGCGCGTCGGAGAAGACGTCGACGCCGGCGGCGACGATCGCCGGCGGTCCGGAGAGCAGGTTGCCGAGCGTCATGCCGAAGCTCCCAGCAGGTCGAGGGCGTACCGCGTGGCGGCAGCATTGGACGAGAAGACGGCGGCGCCGGCCGCGGCGAGGGCGTCGGCCTGCCGGGACCAGCCCTGCGGATCGCCCTCCGTGCCGATCAGCGCCACGACGACCGGCAGGTGCTTCTGCGCCCGCGCCGCATCCAGCGCGGGGACCAGCGCCCCCGCGGGGTCGGGGTCGGCGCCGTGCCCGAGGACGACGTCGAGCAGCAGGACGGCGGGCTCGTCGCTGGCGGCCACCCCGGCGATCGCCTCGAGCCGCAGCGTCGGGTCGATCATCGGGTGCGCGCGGCCGACGGTGAGGGCGTCGTCGCCGAAGTCGATGACGACGTGCCCGGAGGCGGACAGGTCCGTCCCGAGATCGAGCTCGGGCTCCAGCGGGGTGTTCGACCGGATGCCGCCGAGCGCCGGGGCGGCGAGGAGCATCGCCTCGTCGGCCAGCGTGCCGCCGGAGTAGAGGCCCTTGAGCACCGCGCCGGGGACGGCGGCCTCGGCGGGGCCGGGGCGGGACGGCCACACCGGGACGTCGAGCCCCATGTCGGTGAGCAGCGCCTCGACGGCGGCGGTGAGGTCGGGGGTCTCGGGCGAGAGGGCGGCCGACCGCACCGGCACCGAGAGCCGCCCCGCGGCCTCCTCGACGGCCGCGGCGACCTCCGGGGCCGGCGGCTTGGAGACCAGCAGCACCCGCTCGGTGGCGGGGTCGGCGTCGAGGGCGGCCAGCGCGTCGAGGGTGGCCAGGCCGCCGACCTCCGACTTGAGGTCGCGCCCACCCACGCCCAGCACGTGGGAGACGCCGACGCCGGCCATGTCGAGCAGGCAGGAGACCTGCTGCGCGCCGGTGCCGCTCGCCGCGACCAGGCCCACCGGCCCGGGGCGGACGACGTTGGCGAAGCCGAGGGCGACGCCGGAGACGATCGCCGTGCCGCAGTCGGGGCCCATGACCAGCACCCCGGCGTCGTGGGCGGCGCGCTTGAGCGCGACCTCGTGCTCGACCGGGACGCCGTCGGAGAAGACCAGCACGCTGCGCCCGGCGGCGATCGCGTCGGCGGCCTCGGCGACCGCGTACGTGCCCGGCACGCTGACGATCGCCAGGGCCGGCGCCTCGGGCGAGAGCTCGTCGAGGCCCGCGCCGACGGTGCGGTGCGGGATGGCGGCGGCGGTGCCCGTGGCGCGTTCCCGCTCGGCGAGGGCGGCGTCGACGTCGGCGAGCGCGGCGGCCAGCGTCTCCTCGTCGTCCGCGCGGACGGCGATCAGCAGCTGCTCGGGGCTCGTCTCGCCCTCGGGCGCCAGGCCCATGCCGGCCGCGAGCTCGAGGTTCAGGGGGGTGGCCATGGCGACGAGGACGGCGCCGACGCCCTCGCGGCCGCTGATCCGGCGACTCACCTGCATCAGCTTCACCGAGTCGGCGTACACGCCGGATCGCAGCTGCACCGAGACCGCGGCGTCTCCACCGGGAGGGGCTGAGGAGCTCATGCCCGGACCGTACCGAGAGATCTCTCAGCGGTGAAGTATCGGCATCTCGATGCAACAACGATTTAGCACTGAGGTACTTCCGCCGGGCCTGTGCCCAGTGACACAGTGGCGCCTCGCGATCGGGCCGACAGCCGTCGACCGACGCCGGACCGAGTCGGACAGGCACGTCGAGGAGGCACTCATGTCGTTCGGGTGGAAGCTCTACGGGGACGGTAAGACGCCCCCACTCGGAGAGGCCGTCGCCCCCGACGAACGCCTCTCCTGGCCGCGCACCGTCGGGATCGGCGCGCAGCACGTCGTCGCGATGTTCGGGGCGACCTTCGTCTTCCCGATCATCATGGGGCTGGACCCCAACCTCGCCATCATGATGAGCGGCGTCGCCACGATCATCTTCCTGCTGATCGTGAAGAACCGGGTACCGAGCTACCTGGGCACCAGCGCCGCGTTCGTCGGCGGCGTGGCCGCGATCCGGGCCAACGGCGGCGACTCCAGCGACGTCGTCGGCGCGCTGCTCGTGGCCGGCGTCGTGCTCGCCCTGGTCGGTCTGTTGATCCACTTCGCAGGGCTCGGACTGATCAACAAGGTGCTGCCGCCGGCCGTCACCGGCGCGGTGGTCATGCTCATCGGCTTCAACCTGGCCCCGGTCGCCGCCGGCACGTACTGGCCACAGGACCAGTGGGTCGCGCTGGCGACGATGACCTTCGTCATCGTCGCCTCGCTGGCGCTGCGCGGGTTCCTGGCCCGCATCTCGATCCTGCTCGGCCTGATCTTCGGCTACCTGCTGTCGGTGCTGCTCGACGCCACCGCCGGCCAGATCACCTCGCCCGACGGCACCGGCGCCGAGACCACCCGCGACCGGATCAACTTCGACTCGGTCGCCGACGCGGACTGGTTCGGCCTCCCCGACTTCACCGGCCCGTCGTTCTCGCTGAACTTCAGCCTGCTGGTCATCCCCGCGGTGATCGCACTGGTGGCGGAGAACGCCGGCCACGTGAAGGCCGTCGCCGAGATGACCAAGCGCGACCTCGACCCGTACATGGGCCGGGCCGTCGCGGCCGACGGCATCGCGACCGTCGTCGCCACCTCGGTCGGCGGCTCCCCCACCACCACCTACGCCGAGAACATCGGCGTGATGGCCGCCACCCGCGTCTACTCGACGGCGGCCTACTACGTGGCCGCACTGGTCGCCATCCTGCTGGGCCTGATCCCCAAGTTCGGCGCGCTGATCAACATCGTCCCGGGCGGCGTGCTCGGCGGGATCACCGTCGTCCTCTACGGGATGATCGGCCTGCTCGGCGCCAAGATCTGGAAGGAGAACCGGGTCGACTTCGCCAACCCGATCAACCTGGTGCCGCTGGCGGCCGGGATCATCATCGGCATCGGCAACGTCACGCTGACCTTCACCGACGACTTCTCCCTGAACGGCATCGCGCTGGGGTCGATCGTCGCCGTCGTCGCCTGGCACATCGCCCGCGCCCTGGCTCCGGCGGACATGAAGGCCGCACTGCTGCGCGAGGGGGCGCACCCCGCCGCCGGCAGCACGTTCGGCCACGGCGCCGAGACGGACGGCCCGGCCGGCGGCTACGCCGACGAGCGGGGTGGCACCGACCCGTCGTCGGTGGACGAGGTCGGCCGCCCCGGCGTCCTCGGCGGGCACACCCCCGGCAGGGACACGCGCGACCGCTAGACCCGCTCCCCCGCCGCCCCCGGCCTCCGGACGACAGCACCCGTCGTCCGGGACCGGGGGCGGCGCGCGTTCCGGCACGGGGCCACCGCGGCGCCGGGTCGCTACGGGACCGGGCCGACGACGACCCGCTCGCCGTCGTCGGCCGGCGCTACCGACGCCTGCCCAGCGGAAACGGGACGGAGCCGGAACCCGCAGCGAATTCGCAACGAAGTTTTAGCGCTGAGGTACTTTCGCCCGCTCCGTGCCGGTGACAGAGTGGCGTCTTCCAGCACGCACGGAGGTGACCGCAGCCGGTGAAGCCCGCCCCCTTCCGCTACGCGGATCCGAGCACGCTCGACGAAGCTCTCACGCTCCTGTCCGAGGACGGCGCCAAGGTGCTGGCCGGTGGCCAGTCGCTGCTGCCCCTGCTGTCGATGCGGCTGGCGGCGCCGGCCACGCTGGTCGACATCAACCGGATCCCCGGCCTGGACACGGTCGAGGTGACCGGCGAGGGCGTGACGGTGGGCGCCCTCGTGCGGCACGACACGCTGCTCCGGCACGAGGGCGCGGCCGCCGCCCAGCCCCTGCTCGGCCGGGCCACCGCGAACGTCGCCCACCCGGCGGTCCGCAACCGGGGCACCACGGTGGGCTCGATCGCCCACGCCGACCCCTCCGGCGAGATGACGTCGGTGCTGGCGCTGACCGACGGCTCGGTCACGGTGGCGACGACGTCGGGCACCGAGTCCGTCGGCTGGCGCGACTTCTTCGTGGGGCCGCTGGAGACGTCGATCCCCGGCGGCGCCGTCGTCACCTCCGCCACCTTCCCGGCCCTCCCGGCACGCGCGGGCACCGCGTTCGCCGAGGTGGCCCGCCGCAAGGGCGACTACGCGGTCTGCGGCGCGGGCGTCGTCGTCACGCTGGACGCCGACCGCCGGGTGGAGTCGGCCCGCGCCGCCTACGTCTCGGTGGGGCTCACCCCCGAGGTGCACGACCTGACCGAGGCCGTCGCCGGCTCGCCGGTGGACCAGGCCGACTGGGCCGCCGCCGGGGCGCTCGCGCGCACCCTGGTCGACCCGGACACCGACATCCACGCCAGCGCCGACTACCGGCGGCTGCTGGTGGGGGTGCTGACCGAGCGAACGCTGGCCGAGGCTGCCGCCGAAGCTGCTGGGAGGACCGCCGCATGACCGCCTCCGTCGACACCGAACGGACGATCACCGTCACCGTGAACGGTGTTCCACGTGAAGCCACGGTGCCGGTGCGCCGGCTGCTGTCGGACGCGCTGCGCCACGACCTCGGGCTGACCGGCACGCACGTCGGCTGCGAGCACGGCGTCTGCGGGGCGTGCACGGTGATCGTGGACGGCGCCCCGGTGCGCTCGTGCCTGATGCTCGCCGTCCAGGTGGACGGGTCGGAGGTGCGCACCGTCGAGGGGCTGGCGCGCGAGGACCACCAGGGCGGGCAGGTGCTGCACCCGGTGCAGGAGGCGTTCCGCGAGTGCCACGCGCTGCAGTGCGGGTTCTGCACGCCGGGCTTCCTGATGACGATCGCGGCCGGGCTCGAGGGCCGCGACAACTCGGCCGAGCTCACCGAGGAGGAGGTCGACGAGATGGTCGGCGGCAACCTCTGCCGGTGCACCGGCTACGCCAACATCAAGAAGGCCGTGCACTCCGCGGCCGCCGCGATGAAGGACGCCTGATGCCACCGGCCACCCCGGGCATAGGAAGCTATCCCTACGTCCTGGGGCTGGAAACGCAGGTAAAGCTTCCTATGCCTGAGAGGGGCGAGCGGTGACGACGAAGCTCTTCGGCGAGCCGGTCCGCCGGCGCGAGGACCAGCGGCTGATCACCGGCAAGGGCCGCTACCTGGACGACATCGGGTCCCGGGCCCTGGCGGCGGCGTTCGTGCGCTCGCCGCACGCGCACGCCCGCATCGTCTCCATCGACGTGGACGAGGCGCTCGACGTCGAGGGCCTGGTCGCGATCTACACGTACGAGGACCTCACCGGCCCGATGGCCGAGCCGCTGCCGGTGCTCATCCCGCACCCGCAGCTGACCTCGCCGCGCACCGGCTTCCCGCTCGCCAACGGCGAGGTCAACCACGTCGGCGAGCCGGTCGTCATGGTCATCGCCACCGACCGGTACATCGCCGAGGACGCCGCCGAGAAGATCGTCGTCACCTACGAGGAGCAGCCGGTCGTCGTCGGTGTGGACGCCGCCCGCGCCGCGCAGCACGCCGTCCACGAGGAGATCCCGGACAACGTCGCCGCCCGGCACCACCAGGAGACCGGTGACGTCGAGCCGGTGCTGGCCGCCTCGCCCCGCACGATGAGCTTCACCCAGTACATCGAGCGCAGCGCCTGCATGCCGATGGAGGGCAAGGGCGTGCACGCGAAGTGGGACGCCGACGACTCCTCCCTGCGGGTCTACACGAGCACCCAGGCGTCGACGTCGGTGCGCGCGGCGATCGCGGCGAAGCTGGACCTCTCGCTGGACAAGGTCGAGGTGATCGCGCCCGACGTCGGCGGCGGCTTCGGCGTGAAGATCGTGCACCCGTGGCCCGAGGAGCTCCTGGTGCCGATGGCCGCGATCGCGCTCGGCCAGGAGGTGAAGTGGACCGAGGACCGCCGCGAGCACTTCATCGGCTCCGCGCACGAGCGGCAGCAGCGCCAGGAGATCACCGTCGGCTACGACGACGAAGGGCGGATCACCGCCCTCGACGTGCACATCTGGCACGACAACGGCGCCTACACGCCCTACGGGATCATCGTGCCGATCGTGACGGCGACCCAGCTGGTCGGGCCGTACGCGATCCCGGTGTACCGGGTGATCGTCGAGTCGGTGTTCACCAACACCGTCATCGTGACGCCGTACCGCGGCGCCGGGCGACCCCAGGGCTGCTACGCGATGGAGCGGACCATGGACCGCATCGCCGACGAGCTCGGGCTGGACCGGGCCGTCGTCCGCGAGCGGAACCTGATCCAGCCCGACCAGTTCCCCTACGACCACCACCTGACGTTCCAGGACGGCCGGCCGGTCATCTACGACTCGGGGAACTACCCGGGGCTGATGGACAAGCTGAAGACGCTCGTCGGCTGGGACGCCGCCGAGGAGCTGCGCCGCGACGCCGAGGCGCGCGGGAAGCTGCTCGGCGTCGGCATGGCCATGTACGTCGAGGGCACCGGGCCCGGCCCGTACGAGGGCGGGCACGTGCAGGTGCTCGGCAGCGGCAAGGTGCTGGTCTCGACCGGGCTCACCTCCCAGGGGCAGGGCCACGAGACGGCGTTCGCGCAGATCGTGGCCTCCGAGCTCGGGGTGCCGATCGAGGACGTCGAGGTGACCACCGGCGACACCCGCCGCTTCGGGTACGCCGTCGGCACGTTCGCCTCGCGGGCCGCGGTGATGAGCGGCAACGCGATCGCGCTGGCCGCCCGCGGGGTGCGGGAGAAGGCGCTGCGGATCGCCGCCGACGTGCTGGAGGCCTCGCCGGAGGACCTGGAGATCGACGAGGGCCTGGTGCAGGTGAAGGGCGTGCCGGGGACGTCGATCCCGTTGCGCACCGTCGCCGTCCTGTCCAACCCGCTGCGGTACGCCTTCGACGAGGCCGCGAGGCAGGCGACGCAGTTCGCCAAGGCCGGGGACGACTCGAAGCCGCCCATCGCCGCGGGTGACGCGCCGGGGCTGGAGCACCGCGACTACTACTCGCCGATCCGCTCGACGTTCGCGTCGGGCGCGCACGCGGCGATCGTGGAGATCGACCCGGCGACGTGGGAGATCGACGTCGTGAAGTACGCGGTGGTGCACGACTGCGGCAACGTGGTGAACCCGATGATCGTCGAGGGCCAGGTGCACGGCGGCGTCGCGCAGGGCGTGGGCGGGGCGCTGTACGAGCGGATGGCCTACGACGGCGACGGGCAGCTGCAGAACGCCTCGTTCATGGACTTCCTGATGCCGTACTCCTCGGAGATCCCGGACGTGGTGATCGATCACCAGCAGACGCCGTCGCCGCTGAACCCGCTGGGCATCAAGGGCGCCGGCGAGGCCGGCGTGATCCCGGGGACGGCGGCGCTGGCCTCGGCGATCGAGGACGCGGTGGGCCGGCGGATCGCCTCGATGCCGATCTCGCCCACCGAGCTGTACGACCTGGTGCGTTCCCCCGATTCGGAGAAGACCGCCGTGGCCGAGCGCCGCGCGGGGACTGGAGTGATGGCGTGAACCTCGACGGCTCTGCGGTTCTTTCGGGCGACCCGGAGAAGGTGTGGGCGGTGATCACCGACCCGGCCGTGCTGGCGCGCACCATCCCGGGCTGCGAGACCCTGGAGCAGGTCGGTGACGACGAGTACAAGATGAACGTCTCCGTCGGCGTCGGCGCGATCAAGGGGACGTACGCGGGCGAGGTGCGGCTGTCGGACCAGCAGCGGCCGTCGTCCTACGTGATGCACGCGTCGGGCGCGGGTGCACCGGGCAACGCCCGGGCGACGGTGACGATCAACCTGTCGCCGGCCGAGGACGGGAAGACGAACCTGACCTACTCGGCCGACGCCGTGATCGGCGGGCCGGTGGCCGGGGTGGGCCAGCGGATGATCACCGGTGTGGCCAAGCGGATGGCCGGCCAGTTCTTCAAGGCGATCGACGACGAGCTGACGGGTGTCGCGGTGCCGATCGCCGCTGCTCCGTCGGCCGCTGCGGTGGGCCCGACCGCGGTGACGGAGGCGGACGTCGCCGGCAAGCACGCCGCCCCGGTGGGCGAGGCCGCGCCGACGGTCTTCGCGGGCAAGGCCGGCGTTCCCGCGGGAACGCCGGGCGACGTGCAGACCCTGGCGCTCGGCGCCGTCGGCGGCGCCGTGCTGACCCTGATCGGCGTCCTCGTCGGCTACCGCCTCGGCCGGAGGTAGCACGCCATCGGGGTGCCCGCGCTGCACGGGCGCGGGCACCCCGCCTGACCCCCCTGAGCGACCGCACGCAGGCGGCGATCCCCGCCCCGGAGGCCCGCCTGCTCGACGGCTGAACCACCCGCCCAGCGGAGGCAGATCCCCCGCGCGGGGGAGCAGCGGGCACCGCCGGCTCACGAGCCTGGGGATGTGCCTGGGAACGGCCCGGGCCGCATCCCGGAGGTCGCCGTGACCATCGCCCATCACCACCCGCCGGCTCCCGAAGCCACCCCTTCCCGATCGATCGCGTTGCTCGACCGCGTCCTGCTGGCCGCGGCCGCCTGGAGCGCCCTGCACCTGGTGTTCGGCCTGCGCTGGCTGCTCGACCCCGGCAGCCTCCCCGCGTTCGACGACGACGACCGGTTCGGGTTGGTCGCCCTCCTCCCGCCAGCCGTGACCACCTGGACGGTCATCGGGCTGGCCGCCGCCGGCCTGGTGCTCGCCGTGGTGGCGCGCGGACGGCCGGGGACTCCCGCGCTGCCTCTGCTGATGGCCCTCGAGGCGGCGCTGCTGGGCGCGGTCTCGGCCGACCTCGGCGTGCTGTCGCTGGTCGGTTACCTGTGCGCCATCATCGCCCCCGCGGCCTTCGTCGTCGTCCTCGTGGTCGGTTCGGTCCGCGACCGCCGGGCCCGGCCCTGGCTGCTGGGCGTGGTCGCCCTGCTCGTCGCCGGCGTGGTCTCCGGCGCGCTGGGGTGGGACACCCTCGTGACGCTGGGCTCCGAGCTCGCGGACGGCTTGGCAGCGAACGCCCTCGTGCCGGCGCACCTCACCCTCGTCCTGGGCGGAGCCCTCCTGTGGGGGGCGGCGGCCGTCCTCCTCCGTCGCGCGGTGGCCGGACGCTGCACGGTGTGCGGCCGCCCCGCCGCCCGCTGGACCGAGCCCGCGAACGCGCTGCGGTGGGGGCGGATCGCGACGTGGATCGCGGTCGCCGGACCGCTGCCCTACGCCCTTCTCCGCATGACCTGGCTGACGCCGTGGCCGCTCGGCCTTCCCGAGGGCGGCGAGCTGGAGACGGCGACCCGGCTGTTCGGCCTCCTGCTCGGCTTCGCCGCCCTCGGCGGTGCCGTGCTGACCGTCGGGCTCATCCGCCCCTGGGGCGAGGTGTGGCCCGGTTGGGTCCCCGGTTTGCGCGGACGGCCGGTGCCGGTCCGCGTGCCGGTCCTCGCCGGCGGCCTGGTCGCCGCCGTGCTGCTGGCCGCGAGCCCCGGCCTGGTCGTCGCCGGCATCGAGGGCCTCACCGCGGGGGACGGCATGCAGGCGGCACTGCTGTTGATCTTCCCCACCCTGCCGTGGGGGCTGGCTCTCGCCGCGGCGGTGACCGCGTACGCCTACCGTCGCCGCGGCGCCTGCCGCGTGTGCGGTCAGGGAGACCCGGCGCTCTCCGTGCTCCCGTGACGGCGATCCGCTGCGAGGATGCACCGGTGCAGCGAGGGACGACGGCCGCCGCCATCCGTCGCTCGCTGCACCGGTGGGTCTACCTCCTGCTGGGTGGCGCGATCGGCCTGGCCGTCGGCGTCGTCTTCGCCTGGCCGGTCTCCCTGCTCTCGACCGCCGGGGTGCCCGTCCTCCTCCTCGTCCCGCTGGCCGGGCTGGTCCTCGCCGCACCCGTCGCCGCGATCGGCACCCTGGCCGAGGTCCGCTCCATCGAGGGCGCGGCCGTCGCCGAGCTGCTCACCGGACGTCCGCAGGAACGCCCGGGCCCCGCCACCACCCGGGCCCAGCGTGGACGCAGCGCCGTCCTGCTGGTGGCCCACGTCGCCGCCGGCTCGCTGGCCGGAGCCCTGCTGGTGATCGGCCTGCCGACCGCCGCCGTCGTCGCCGCGGCCCCCGACGGGCTGGGCGAGTCGATCCTCCCGGGCGTCTCGCCGCCCGAGGCGGTGCCTGCCCGGGTGGCCGTGGCCGCGGGGATCGCGGTGGTCTGCCTCGTCGGCGGGGAGCTGCTGGGACGCGCCATCGCGGCCCTCGCCCCGCGGCTGCTCGCCGATCCGGCCGCCGAGCGGCTCGCCGCGGCGGAAGCGTCGGTGTCACTGCTCGCCGGCCGCGACCGGCTGGCCCGCGAGCTGCACGACAGCGTCGGGCACGCACTCAGCCTGGCCAGCGTGCAGGCAGGGGCCGCGCGCCGGCTGCTCGCCCGCGACCCGGCAGCCGCCGAGCAGGCGATCCGCGCCACCGAGGACGCCGCCCGCCGGGCCATGGTCGACCTCGACCACGTGCTCGGGCTGCTCCGCGAGGACGAGGGCACCCCGGAGGACGTCGCCCCGGCGCCCGACCTCCGGGACCTCGAGCCGCTGGTCGCCGACGCCCGGGCAGCGGGCGTGCAGGTGTCGGTCGACGTCGCGGGAGACGTGAACGGGCTGCCCGCGGTCGTCTCCCGGGAGGCCTACCGGATCGTGCAGGAGGGCCTCACCAATGTTCTGCGTCACGCGCCTGGCGCAGCGGGCCGGCTCGAGGTGCGCGCCGGAGGCGGTGAGTTGCGGCTGCGCCTGACCAACACCGCCCGCGGCACCGTGCCCGCGGAGGCCCGCGGCGGCCGGGGGCTGGTCGGTGTGGAGGAGCGCGTCCGGGACCTGCGCGGCTCGATGCGCGCCGGCGCCGGGGACGACGGCTGCTGGCGGCTCGAGGTGCACCTGCCCGTGCACGCGCGCGGAGGGCATCGATGAGCCTGCGGGTGGCACTGGTCGACGACGAGCCGCTGATCCGCCGCGGGCTGGCCGCGGTCGTCGGCAGCGAGCCGGACATGGAGGTCGTCGGGGAGGCGGGGGACGGCGCCGAGGTGCTCGACCTGGTCGGGCGCACCTCCCCCGACGTCGTCCTCATGGACGTGCGGATGCCGCGGATGGACGGCATCGCGGCCACGCGGGCGCTCGTGCGCGCGGGCTCGGCGGCCCGGGTTCTGGTGCTCACGACGTTCACCAACGACGACCACGTCTTCGAGGCGCTCGCGGCCGGCGCCGACGGGTTCCTGCTCAAGCGGTCCACGCCCGAGGAGATGCTGCACGGCATCCGCACGGTGGCCCGCGGCGAGTCCCTGCTCTTCCCCGAAGCCGTCCGGGAGCTGGCCCGCCGGCGAATCCGGTCGTCGGGCACCACGGACGATCCCGGCTTGGCCCGCCTCACCGCGCGCGAGCAGGAGGTGCTGCGGCTGATGGCCGCCGGCCTGAGCAACGCCGAGATGGCCGCCCAGTTGGTCGTCGGTGTCGAGACCGTGCGCAGCCACGTCGCCGCCGTCCTGGCCAAGACCGGGACCCGGGACCGCACGCAGGCCGTCGTCCTCGCCTATCGCTCCGGCTTCATGGCGGTGTGAGAGCCCGCGGCGCCCCGGCGGCGGGCGGCCTTCCGGTAGCCGGCGAGCAGGTGTGCGCCGAGCTCGGTGAGCTCCTCGCGCAGCCACTCCTCCGGCACGTCCGGCGGCGCGGCCAGCAGCGCCCCGGCCAGCGCCTGCAGGGTCGCCGCGCCCCACACGGTCCCCAGCGCATCGCCGTCCCCACCGAGCAGCCCCGCCTCGACCTGCCCGCGCAGCTTCGTGCCCTTCTCCACCAGGCCCGGTCGGCTCATGGCCGTGGCGTCCCGGGTCAGGTACGCCGCCACCCGGCGGTGCCGCAGCAGGTAGTCGACGTAGCCGGCGACCTCCACGCCCCGCCCGCGCCCGGACCGCGCGCCCGACTCCGCCAGCACGAGCAGCTCGTCGAACGCCGGCTCCACCAGCGCCAGCAGGATCTCGTCCTTGGTGTGGAAGTGGTAGTAGACGGCGGCCTTCGTGACGCCCAGCCGGTCGGCGATGTCCTGGAGGGAGGTCCCCTCGAAGCCGTGCTCGCTGAACAGGTCGAGCGCGGCGTCCAGCACCCGCTGCGCGCCGGCCGACCGGCCGCTGCCTGCGGTTCCCGCGCTCGTCACCGGCACAGCGTAGACACCGCCCTACGTGACACGACTCATCCCTCACCTAGCCGATCGGCTAGTAACATGCTTGCCGATCGGCTAGGCGCCAGCGAGCCGACGACGCACCCTCGACCCCCGGAGCGCACACGTGGCCGTCCTCCTCCACCGTCTCGGACGCTGGGCCTTCCACCGCCGCAAGACCGTCCTCGTCGCCTGGGTGCTCGCCCTCCTCCTCCTGGGTGGCCTGGCCGGCGCCTTCAGCCGCGACGCCGACGCCCAGCTCTCCATCCCCGGCGTCGAGTCGGTCACCGCGATGGAGACGCTGCAGGAGCGCTTCCCCGGCGGCGGCGCCGGCGGGGCCACCGCCCGCATGGTCTTCGCCGCCCCCGAGGGCAGCGCGGTCACCGACCCCGAGCTCACCGCCGCCATCCAGCAGGCGGTCGCCGAGGCCTCCGAGGCCGAGCAGGTCGCCACGGCCACCGACCCGTTCCAGACCCAGGCCGTCTCCCCCGACGGCTCGGTCGCCTACGCCACGGTGACCTACGGCGTGCAGGTCGACGAGATCACCGACGACGCCCGCGCCGAGCTGATCGACGTCGCCGAGAGCGCCGAGGACGCCGGCCTGCGGGTCGAGCTCGGCGGCGAGGCCACCCAAGCCATCCCCGCCCAGGGCGCCGCCGAGGCGATCGGCGTTCTCGTCGCGATGGTCGTCCTCACGGTCACCTTCGGGTCGCTGCTGGCCGCCGGGCTGCCGCTGCTCACCGCGCTGATCGGCGTCGGCGTCGGGATGTCGGGCGTGCTGGCCCTCTCGGCGGTCGTCGACCTCACCAGCACCACCCCCACCCTCGGCCTGATGATCGGCCTGGCCGTCGGCATCGACTACGCGCTGTTCATCACCATCCGGCACAAGGAGCAGCTGGCCACCGGGATGCCGGCCCGGGAGTCCGCCGGGCGGGCGGTCGGCACCGCGGGCAGCGCGGTCGTCTTCGCCGGTCTGACGGTGATGATCGCCCTCGCCGGGCTCACCGTCGTCGGCATCCCCTTCCTCACCACCATGGGCCTGGTCGCCGCCGGCATGGTCGGCATCGCCGTGCTCGTCGCCCTGACGCTGGTCCCCGCCCTGCTCGGCTTCGCCGGCGACCGGTTCAACCGCTGGGCGGTGCCGGGGCTGCGCCGCCGCCAGGCCGCGCTCGCCACCAAGGAGTCGGCCGGCACCCGCTGGGCCCGCACGGTCACCCGCTACCCGATCGCCGTCCTGCTGGCCACCGTCGTGGGGCTCGGCGTCGTCGCCCTGCCGGCGCTCGACCTGCGCCTGGGGCTGCCCTCGGAGGGCGACCTGGGTGAGGAGACCACGCAGCGGCAGGCCTACGACCTGCTCGCCGAGGGCTTCGGCCCGGGCTTCAACGGCCCGCTCACCGTGGTCATCGACGCCACGGACGCCGACGACCCCCAGTCCGCGTTCGCCGAGACCGCGGCCGCCGTCGGCGAACTGGACGGGGTGGCCGCCGTCGCCCCGCCGGTGCCCAACCAGGCCGGGGACACCGCGATCCTCACCGTCGTCCCGGCCGAGGGGCCGACCGCGGCCGGCACCGAGGACCTCGTCGGCGACATCCGCGATCTGCGCCCCGACCTGGTCGAGAGCACCGGCTCGGAGCTGGCGGTCACCGGCAACACCGCCCTGGGCATCGACATCTCCGAGAAGCTCGCCGACGCGCTGCCGGTGTTCCTCGCCGTCGTCGTCGGGCTGGCGTTCCTGCTGCTGATGCTCGCCTTCCGCTCGATCCTGGTCCCGATCAAGGCGACGCTGGGCTTCCTGCTCAGCCTCGCCGCCACCTTCGGCGCGCTGGTCGCGGTCTTCCAGTGGGGCTGGCTGGCCGACCTGCTGGGCGTCGAGCAGACCGGGCCGGTGCTGAGCTTCCTGCCGATCCTGCTCATCGGCCTGCTGTTCGGCCTCGCCATGGACTACGAGGTGTTCCTGGTCAGCCGGATGCGCGAGGAGCACGTGCACGGCACCGAGCCGCGCGAGGCGGTGATCGGCGGCTTCCGCCACGGCGCCCGCGTGGTGACGGCGGCCGCGCTGATCATGGGCTCGGTGTTCGGCGGCTTCATCCTCGGCCACGACGCCACCATCAAGAGCATCGGCTTCGCGCTGGCGTTCGGTGTGCTGGTCGACGCCTTCGTCGTCCGGATGGCGCTCGTGCCGGCCGTGATGACGCTGCTGGGCAAGGCGGCCTGGTGGCTGCCGCGCTGGCTGGACCGGGCACTGCCCGACGTCGACATCGAGGGCGCGGCGCTCGAGCGGCGGGAGCCCGCGGCCCGTTCCGACGACGAGCTGGTGGCCGCTCGACGCTGAGCACCCGCACGCCGAGGGCCGTCTCCCCGACCGGGAGGCGGCCCTCGGATCGTTCCCGCGGGAACGAGCGGAACAGGACGGGGAGCACCGGCGCTGACGACGGCGGACGCCCGACGAAGGAGACCCCGCATGCCCAGGACCTGGTTCATCACCGGCGCATCCCGCGGCTTCGGCCGCGAGTGGTCGATCGCCGCCCTCGAACGCGGCGACTCGGTTGCCGCCACCGCCCGCGACACGGCCGGCCTCGACGACCTGGTGCAGCAGTTCGGCGACCAGATCCTGCCGATCCGGCTGGACGTGGACGACCGCGACGCCGCCTTCACCGCCGTGCGGCAGGCCCACGACCACTTCGGCGGACTCGACGTCGTCGTCAACAACGCCGGCTACGGCCAGTTCGGCATGGTCGAGGAGATCAGCGAGGCCGAGGCCCGCGCCCAGTTCGACACGAACGTCTTCGGCGCGCTGTTCGTCACGCAGGCCGCGCTGCCCCACCTGCGCGCGCAGGGCGCGGGACACATCCTGCAGGTCAGCAGCATCGGCGGGATCAGCGCGTTCCCCAACATCGGCATCTACAACGCCTCCAAGTGGGCGCTGGAGGGATTCAGCCAGTCGCTGGCCGCGGAGGTCGCCGACTTCGGCATCAAGGTGACGATCATCGAGCCCGGCGCCTACGCCACCGACTGGGGCGGCGCCTCGGCGAAGCACGCCACCCCGAACCCCGCCTACGACGCCTTCCGCGAGAAGGCCGCGGAGCAGCGCAGGGCCCGCGCCGGCAACCCGGGCGACCCGCTGGCCACCCGCGAGGCGGTGCTGCAGCTCGTCGACATGGAGAACCCGCCGCTGCGGATCTTCTTCGGCGACGGCCCGCTGGCGATCGCCACCCGCGACTACGAGTCCCGGCTCGCCGAGTGGCGCACCTGGGAGCCGCTCTCCAAGGCGGCCCACGGCCGCAAACCCTGACCACCGGCAGGGCCCGTCCTCACCCGGGCGGGCCCTGCCGCAGGGCGGCGGCCATCCGCTCGACGGCGACGTGCAGGCGGTCGGGGGACGTGGCGGCGTAGCCGAGCACCAGCCCAGGGTCGCCCGGGGTCAGCCGGTGCCACGACAGCGGGTGGACGACGACGCCGGCGTCCCGCGCCGCCCCGGCCAGCGCGACGTCGTCGGCGTCCAGCCCCGGGAACGTGACCAGCAGGTGCAGCCCCGCCGCGATCCCCGCCACCCGGGCCCCCGGCAGGAACCGGCTCAGCGCCCCGAGGAGCGCGTCCCGTCGGGCCCGCTGCCGGGTCCGCACCAGCCGCAGGTGCCGGTCGTACGCCCCCGACCCCAGCAGCTCCGCGAGCACGAGCTGCGGCAGCGCCGGGCTGCCCAGGTCGCTGGCGTGCTTCGCCGCCACCAGGTCGGCATCCAGGTGCGACGGCGCGACCAGCCAGCCCAGCCGCATGCCCGGCGCCAGCGTCTTCGACGTGCTCCCGGTGTGCGCCACGTGCTCCGGCGCCGACGGCTGCAGCGCCGGCACCGGCGCCCGGTCGTAGCGGTGCTCGGCGTCGTAGTCGTCCTCGATCACCAGCCCGCCGTCGCGCGCCCACGCCAGCAGCTCCCGCCGCCGGTCCGGCGAGAGCACCACGCCCGTGGGGTACTGGTGCGCCGGCGTCACCATCACCGCCGGCACGGACGGCAGGGCGGAGACCACGAGGCCGTCGTCGTCCACCGGCACCCCGACCGGCCGGAGCCCCCAGTGCGCGAGCTCCTCCCGCGCGCCCCGCGACCCCGGGTCCTCCACCCCGATCGAGCCCGCCCCGCGAGAGTGCAGCGTCTGCGCCAGCAGCGCCAGCGCCTGCGCCACCCCGGCGACGACCAGGATCCGGTCCGGGTCGGTGCGCAGGCCCCGCGTGCGCCCCAGCCACCCGGCCAGCTCGCGCCGCAGCCGCGCGCTGCCCCGCGGATCGCCGTAGCCGAGGTCGGCCGCCGTCGCGTCGCGCAGCACCGCCCGCTCGGCCCGCAGCCACGCCGCCCGCGGGAACGCCGCGAGGTCGGGCACCCCCGGCGAGAGGTCGATCTCGCCCTCGGCGGCGGGGCGGTTGGTCGGCTGCGGCAGCCGGGCCGGGTCCGGGGGCGGCGGTGGCACGGGGGACGACGGCGACACGGGGGACGCCGACGGCAGCACCACGGTGCCCCGCCCGGTCCGCCCCTCGACCAGCCCCTCGTCGACCAGCCGCTGGTAGGCCTCGACCACCACCCCGCGGGCGATCCGCAGGTCGGCGGCGAGCGTCCGCGTCGGCGGCAGCCGGTCACCCGCCGCCAGCCGGCCGTCCAGCACCGCGGCTCGCACCGCGGACGTCAGCCAGTCGGTCATCCCGCGCGCCGGCGCACCCGCCGGGTCCAGGTGGAGGAAGTCCGTCCCCGGCATTGGTCCACTCCGCTCTGCAGTCATTGGCCCTACTGGATGGGCCAACGCGGTCCGAGCATGGCAGCCATGGCCGCGATCGTCGATGCACCCCCCGTCCGGCAGCCCGCCGCGCCCGCCGTCCTCGCCGGAACGGTGGCGATGGGCTTCGTCGGCAGCAGCGTCGCCATCTCCGCCGTCCTCACCGAGGCGCCGCTGTTCACCGCGCAGTCGCTGCGCTACGCCCTCGCCTGCCTGCTGCTGGTCGGCTTCGCCCGCTCGGCCGGGCGGCGGATCGTCCAGCCGCAGGGTGCCGAGTGGGCCTGGCTGCTCGGGATCGTCGTCACCGGGATGGTGCTGTTCAACGTGGCGCTTGTGCGGGGCTCGGCGCACGCCGAGCCGGCCGTCCTCGGCGTGGCCGTCGCCTCCGTGCCGGTGCTGCTCGCCGTCGTCGGCCCGCTGCTGGAGGGCCGCCGGCCGCGCGGCCGGGTGCTCGGTGCCGCCGCCATCGTCACGGTGGGCGCCGGACTGGTGCAGGGACTCGGCCGCAGCGACGCCGAGGGGCTGGCCTGGGCGGTCGTCGTCCTGGTCTGCGAGGCCGGGTTCACGCTGCTCGCCGTGCCGTTGCTCGCCCGGCACGGGGCGTGGGGCGTCTCGGTGCACACCACCTGGCTCGCGGCCGCCGTCTTCGGCCTTCTCGGCCTGGTCACCGAGGGGCCGGCCGCAGCGCTCCGCCTGACCGGCACGCAGCTGGCCGCCGTCGGCTACCTGGCCGTGGGGATGACCGCCGTCGCCTTCGTGCTCTGGTACTCCGCCGTCGGCCGGCTCGGCAGCGCGCGGGCCGGGCTGCTCACCGGCGTCGCCCCGGTCGCCGCCGCCGGGGTCGGCGTCGCCATGGGCGACCCGGCGCCGGGGCCGGTCGTGTGGCTGGGCATCACCGTGGTCACCGCCGGACTGGCCCTGGGGCTGACCGGGCACGCCCGACCACCCGTCAGCGGCGGCGCTCCATGATGTGGCCGGTCGCGGTGAACGCCTCGTTGCCGACCAGCGCGCCGGTCTTCGTCTCCACCAGCGTGAAGCCCTCCCGCTCGTAGAGCCGCCGCGCCGGGTTGCCGTCCAGCACCGTCACCTCGACGCGCTCGATCCCGAGACCGTCGGCATGCGCCAGGAGGTGCCGGACCAGCGCCCGGCCGATCCCGCGGTTCTGGACGTCGGGATGCACGTACAGCCACGTGAGCTCGTCGTCGGCGAAGGCGACGAACCCGACGACGGCGTCGTCCACGACGGCCACCCAGACCTGGTCGTCGAACAGCCCCTCGTCCTCCGCGGTGGCCGCCAGGTCCTTGACGCCTCCACGCCCACGGTCGCGGCCAGCTCCTGCCACCGCGCCGCGTCGTGCGCCGCCGCGATCGCCGCCCAGTCCTCGCGGCGGTAGTTCCGGATCGTCACCTCGGTGGCCATGGCAGGAACCCTGGTGATCATCCGGCGCGCCTGTCCAGCGAATTGGCGTCCGCCGGGGCGGCGTTCCCCGCGGGAACGCCGGGCGCCCGGCGTGAAGCGGCCCGACCTCAGTCCAGGACCGCGGTGGCCTCCATCTCGACCAGGAAGTCGGGATCGAAGAGGACCGAGACCCCGATCATCGAGGCCGGCGCGGCCGAGGCGACGCCCAGCGTCGCCGCCGCCCGGGACAGGCCTTCCATGAAGGCGGGCATCTTCTCCAGGCTCCAGTCGACGACGTAGACGGTCAGCCTGGCGACGTCGGCGAAGGTCCCCCCGGCCGCGGCCAGGGCGGTGCCGACGTTGAGGAACGCCTGCTCGACCTGGGCCGCGAAGTCGCCCACGCCGACCTTCTCGCCCGTGGCGTCGACGGCGACCTGGCCGGCGACGAACACCAGCCGCGAGCCGGTCGCGACCGCGACCTGGTGGTAGACGTCGGGCGTCGGCAGCCCGCTCGGGTTCAGCAGGGTGATGGCCATGCTCACTCCTCGCTCGTGGCGCCCGGAGCATCCGGGCCGGTCGAAACATAGCAGCGTTATGCCATGTACGGTCCCCCTGTGGCTCGCCCGAAGGACCCGGCGGTCCGCATCCAGCTGATCGAACGGGCCGCCGTCATGCTGCGGTCCCGCGAACCGATCACCCTGCGCTCCCTGGTGGCCGGGACCGGCGTGTCGACGATGGCCGTCTACACCCACTTCGGCGGCATGGAGGGCCTGTGGCAGGCGCTCCGCCAGGAGGGCTTCACCCGGCTGGACGCCCGCCTGGCGACGGTGCCGACGTCGGCCGACCCGGTGCGCGACCTGACCGCCCTGGCGGCGGCCTACCTGGACCACGCCCTCACCCACCCCGACCTGTACCGCGTGATGTTCGACGCGAGCGTCGACCTGGAGGACCTCCCGGCGGCCGACGCCACCCTCGAGCACCTGGTCCGGGCCGCCCACCGGGGCCGGGACGCCGGCCGCTTCCGCGCCGATGTCGACCCCCTCGAGCTGGCCGTCCAGAGCTGGACCATCGGCCATGGGCTGGTCTCGCTGGTCGCCACCGGCCCGCTGCCGCGCGAGGCCCTCGACCACGGGCGCTTCCTGCTCGGCGCGCTGTTCACCGCCAGCGGGGACGAGCCCGCGCGCTGTCGCGCCTCGATCCAGCAGGGCTGGCACCGGCCGGCCCCGGACGACGAGCAGCCGCGCCCCGCCTGACGCGGGCAGCACCGAACGCGCCGGCCCCGCCCCGACAACCGGTCGGGGCGGGGCCGGCGCACCAGGGCCCCGGCAGCATCCGTCAGCCGACGGGACGCCGCCGAGTGAGCAGGTGGCCGACCACCGAGGTGACGACCACCCAGCCGACCAGCACCAGGACGGGCCGCACCTCCGGCGACCCCGTGGCCAGCGACATGGTGGCGCTGGTGGGGTCCAGCCACTCGGCCACGTCGGCGCTCCACAGCCGCACGATCGGCAGCGCCCCGAGCACCAGCAGGTACACCCCGGTCAGCGCGGCCGCGCTGTTGCCGACGGCAGCACCCAGGCCGGCGCCGGTCACCGCGAACACCGCGCCGGCCCCGATCACGGCGAGCACGGCCCGCCCGGCGCCGTCCCACGACGCCGTCTCGGGAACGATGCCCAGCAGCACGAGCACTGACAGGGCCGCACCCACCGCGGCCAGCACCACCCCGAGCAACGCCAGCGCACCCGTCTTGGCGGCCAGCACCCGGCCGCGGTGCGGCACGAGCAGGAATGTCGTCTCCGCGGTCCGATGGGTCCACTCTCCCGCGGTCGACAGCACCCCCAGCGCGAGCAGCAGCATGCCGGTCATCACGCCGACCGCGCCGAGCGGCCCGTCGACGAACGGGAACTCCTCCCCCGCCGCGATGCCCATGAGGGCCATCGCGGCCGGGCCGACCAAGGCCGCGGCGACGGCGAGCGCCTTGCCGGACCGGGTGGACAGGGACTTGCGGATCTCCAGCGCCGTCAGCGCCGGCAGTGACGGAGCGGTCCGGCGCACCGAACTGCGGACATGGGAGTGCGGGTCGAGGGTCAGGACGTCGGTCATCTCGGGTTCCTCCGAAGGGTGCGGTCGGGCGATCAGGAAGCGTGGGTGAGCTGGAAGAACAGGGCCTCGAGGTCGCGCTGGACCGGTCGCAGGTCGGTCAGCACGTGGCCACCGGAAGCGGCGACCGCCCCGACGTCCGCGACATCGGCGCCGGTCACCACCAGTGCCCCGCCGTCCCCGGGTTCCACGTGGAACCCGGCCGCCGTCAAGGCGGTCGCGAAGGCCGCGGCGTCCCGGGCCCGGACGACGACGCCCTCCCCGGCGAGCAGGGTGGCGACCGGACCGTCGGCGACGATCCGCCCGCGGTCGATCACCAGCAGCCGGTCGACGGTGTGCTCGACCTCGCCCAGCAGGTGCGAGGAGAGCAGCACGGTGCCGCCCCGGGCAGCGTGCCCGCGCAGCAGGTCGCGCATCCACCGGATGCCCTCCGGGTCCAGCCCGTTGGCCGGCTCGTCGAACACGAGCACCGGCGGATCGGCCAGCAGCGCGCCGGCGATGCCGAGCCGCTGCCGCATGCCGAGGGAGTAGCCGCCGATCCGCCGCCCGGCCGCGTGGCCCAGCCCGACCAGGCCCAGCACCTCGTCCACCCGCGAGCCCGGCACCCCGATCACCGCGGCCAGCAGCCGCAGGTGGGTCGCCCCGGTGCGTCCCGGGTGCACGGCCGAGGCGTCGAGCAGGGTGCCCATGACGGCGCCCGGGTTGGCCAGGTCGGCGTAGGGGTGACCGTCCACGGTCGCCGTTCCGGCGGTCGCCGGCACGAGGCCGGTCAGCATCCGCATCGTGGTGGTCTTGCCGGCGCCGTTCGGGCCGAGGAAGCCGGTCACCGAGCCGGGCTCCAGGGTGAAGGAGACGTCGTCGACGACGGTCTGGTCGCCGTACCTCTTGGTCAAGCCGCTGACCGCGATCATGGGAACCTCCGGGTTGTGGGGACGGCACAAACCTGCCGAGAAGGCCCTGGTCAGCGCGTCGGCCGCAGGCCTCGACCTCGGACGACGGACGATGCGACCTCGTCATCCGAAAGTTGACGCCGGCGATCCACTCCCGGGCGACCCACCGGCCGGTCCAGCCGAAATACGCTCTGCCGCATGAGGCTGCGGGAGCGACTGTGGCCCGGCCTGAACCGCAGCGGCGTCGCCCTCGAGTTCACGCTGGCCCTGCTGTCCCTGGTCTCGGTCGCCCTCGCGACGGGCGACGACACCGGTGTGCTACCGCCCCCGGTGCTGTTCCCGGCCGGCGTCGCGCTCGCCGTGCTCCTGCTCCTGCGCCGCCGGCGGGCCCCGCTGCTGGTCTTCCTGACCAGTGCGCTGGTGACGGCGCTGGCGCCCGCGGTCGCCACCGCGCTGTCGGTCTCCGCCTACGCGGTCGGCCGCTACGAAGGCCGCCTGCAGCGCCGGCTCGTGGCCGCCCTCGTCGGGACGATCGCCGTGGTGCGGCCCTGGACGGGGGAGCCGCTCGTGGAGCTCGCCGTGATGCTCGCCGTCGCCGCGCTCGTCCTGCTGCTCCCCGGCGTGATCGGCGCCTGGGTGCGCGCCCGCGAGGAACTGCTGCTCGTCCTCCGCGACCGGGCCGAGAAGGCGGAGACCGAGCGGGAGCTGCTGGCGCGCGACGCCGTCCTCACCGAGCGGACACGCATCGCCCGCGAGATGCACGACGCCGTCGGCCACCGGGTGAGCCTCATGGTGCTGCAGGCGGGCGCCATCGAGATGGCCGCCCGCGATCCCGAGCGCGTGGAGCAGCTGGCCGACCAGGTGCAGACCGCCGGCCGGCGGGCCCTGGAGGAGCTGCGCCAGATGGTCGGGGTGCTCCGGGCCGAGGAGGTCGACGAGGCCGCGCCGCTCGGCCCGCAACCGGGTCTGGAGGACCTGCCCCGCCTGATCGCCCAGGCCACCGAGGCGGGCATGGCCGTGGAGCTCGCCGGCCCGCCCGAGGTCACGGAAGCCATCGACCCCGCCGTCGGCCGGGCCGCTTACCGGATCGTGCAGGAGGCGCTCACCAACGCCGGCAAGCACGCGCCCGGGTCGCACGTGCGAGTGGCCGTCGAGCGGCCGGACGGACAGCTCGTCGTGCGCGTGGTCAACGGATCGCCGGCGCGACCCGCCGGGGACGTTCCCGGTGGCGGATACGGCCTGGTGGGGTTGGCTGAGCGGGTGCGCACCCTCGGCGGCGGGTTGACGGCCGGACCCCGGCTGGACGGCGGCTTCGCGATCGAGGCGGTGCTGCCGGCATGAGTGAACAGGGGCGGGAGCTGGCCGGGAACGAGATCAGCCGTCCGGTCCGAGTGCTGCTGGTGGACGACGAGGAGCTGGTGCGCTTCGGGCTGCGGACGGTGCTGGAGTCGGCCGGCGGGTTCGAGGTGGTCGGCGAGGCAGCGGACGGCGCGGCGGGCGTCCGGGCGGCCCGCGAGCTGCGGCCCGACGTCGTCCTGACCGACATCCGCATGCCCGTGCTGGACGGGCTGGAGGCGACCAAGCGGATCCTGGCACTGTCGGATCCGCCACAGGTCGCCG
The DNA here is from genome assembly GCF_054050995.1 of Blastococcus sp. SYSU DS1021. Taxonomy (NCBI): domain Bacteria; kingdom Bacillati; phylum Actinomycetota; class Actinomycetes; order Geodermatophilales; family Geodermatophilaceae; genus Blastococcus; species Blastococcus sp. SYSU DS1021. Next base: position 24,296 of record NZ_JBJHAL010000036.1, read on the forward strand.
TCCTCACGACCTTCCACCTCGACGAGTACGTGTACGCGGCGCTCGCGGCCGGCGCCGCCGGCTTCCTGCTCAAGGACACTCCGCCGCGGCAGATCGCCGCCGCGGTGCGTGCCGTCGCCGACGGCACCGCGACCCTCTCCCCCAAGGTGACCGCCGCACTCATCGACTCCTACGTCGACCGCCGCGCCGCGCCGCGCCGGGCCGAGGCGCTCAACCGGGTCGGGACGCTCTCCGACCGCGAGCGGGAGGTGCTCGCGCTACTGGGCACCGGCGAGCCCAACGCCGAGCTGGCCCGTCGGCTGTTCGTCAGCGAGGCGACGGTGAAGACCTACGTCTCGCGGCTGCTCACCAAGCTGGACCTGACCAACCGCACCCAGGCCGCGATCCTCGCCCACGAGGCCGGCCTGCTGGAGGACTGAGACTGTGCAGTAAGGTAATCGTGTAGTAGCTTCACAAGATGTCCCCGGACGTGCGAGTCTTCGATCGCCTGCTCGAGATCGCGCTGCTCGTGCAGGACGACATGGCGCGCGAGCTGGAACCGGCCGGGCTCACCCCGGCCCGCACCCACCTCCTCTGGGAGGTGCACAGCCGCGGCCCGTCCAGCCAGCGCGCGCTGGCGACGGCGCTCGGCGTCACCCCGCGGAACATCACCGGCCTGGTCGACGCACTGGAGGAGCGCGGGTACGTCCGCCGCGAGCCCCACCCCACCGACCGGCGGATCACGCTGGTGACCCTCACCGAGCTGGGCGCCCGGGCAACCGGGCAGATGGACGCCGACCACCGCCGGATCGCTGCGCACCTGGTGGCCGGCTTCGACGCCGACCGGCTGGAGCGGTTCCGCACCGACCTGGACACCATCGCCGCCCGGCTGCACGAGCTGATGAACCCGGGAGCCCGGTCGTGACCGCCCCCGAACGGCGCACGGGCCGGCAGCGCCTCCGGTACCTGGGGACGCGCGCGGTCCAGCTGGAGGTCGGGGTCTGGCAGAGCCTCTCCCGGTTCGCGCTGCGCCGCCCCCGGGTGCCGGCCGGGGCGACCGCCTTTCCCTACCACCGGGTGGTGCTGCCGGTGATCATCACGTTCATCGTGGTGTCCGCGATCGAGCTGGTCGCCGTCGACGTCCTCACCCAGCGCTGGCCGCTGGTCCGCTACCCCCTGCTCGCGCTCGGCATCTGGGGCCTGGTGTGGATGTTCGGCTACCTCGCGGGGCTGGTCACCCGGCCGCACGCCGTGGGCCCGGAGGGCATCACCGTCCGGTTCTCGACCGACGTCGACCTCCAGGTGCCGTGGGACGTGATCGGCTCCGTGGCCCGGCGGTCGCGGACGCGGCCGGAGAAGGCGCCGCGGTTCGCCCGGGGTGACGACGGCGCGGCCACCCTCCAGCTGTGGATGCACGACCAGACGAACGTCGACATCGTGCTCGACCGGCCCGTCGTCGTCCGCCTGCCGGAGCTCACCGGCGAGGTGCGCACCGTCCGGCTGTTCGCCGACGACCCGGTGGCGTTTCTGGCCGAGGTGCGCCGGCAGCGCCCCTCCGTCGCCGGGCCCCCGGGGCGGGCTCCGCGGACCGCCTGAGCGGTTCCGGCCGGGCGGCTCAGGGACCGAGGAGCCGCCGGGTCTGCCGACCGCGGGCGACGAGCGAACCGTCCTCGGCCCGCAGCTCCACGTCGTCGACGGCTGCGTCGTCGTCGCACCAGACCGTGCGCTGGTCGACCCGCACCCACGCCCCGGGCGCCGGCGCCGGACCCGCCAGGTGCGCGGTCAGCTCGACCGTGGGCATCGCCGCCGGCACGGTGCGGACGGCGAACAGCGACGGCGGCAGCGCGTCGAGGAGCACGCCCAGCTGCACCAGCGGCTCCAGCTCCCCGCCCCGGATGCGCACCCAGGCGTGCAGCCGGGGCTCGGTGCCGCCGGCCAGCGGTCGCGACGCGTCCAGCGCCCGGATCTCGGTGTGCTCGGCGACCGGCACGTACTCGCGCGGCAGCTCGAACGGAACGCCGTCGACGACCAGCGGCAGCTCCACCGGCGGCCAGTGCTCGACGCCCGGGGACGCCGGTCGCGCGAGGGTGAGCACCTGCGCCACCGCCCGCAGGGCGCCGTCCTGCGCCAGCTCGCTGCGCACGCTCCCGGTGCGGCCGAGCCGGTCGGCCGTCGCCGCGACCACCGCCTCGACGTCGGCGGCGACCCCGCCGAGCAGGTGCGCGGTCACCGCGCGGGGCGGCGCCCCGGCGAGCTCGGCGGCGGCGGCGAGCAGGTGGCCGACGACCAGGCCGCCCTGCGTGTGGGTGAACGACCGCCAGCTGGGGTCGAAGACGAGCCGGCGGCCGGTGGCGAGGGTCATGGGGTCCTCTCGGCGGAACTGTGGTTCGACCTCCGAACCGACTGGGCCGGGACGCTACACCAGTTGGTTCGGTATGCGAACCTGGTGCCATGACGACGCGACTGGACGAGCTCCCGGGCCGGCGTTGCTCCATCGCGGGCGCACTCGACGTCGTCGGTGACCGATGGGCACTGCTCGTCGTGCGCGAGGTGTCGCTGGGTGCGCACCGGTTCAGCGAGATCCTGCGCGGCACCGGCGCGCCGAGGGAACGGCTGGCCGCCCGGCTGACCGCCCTGGTGGACGCCGGGGTGCTGGAGCGGCGGGAGTACAGCCGGAACCCGCCGCGCTCGGACTACCACCTGACCCGAGCGGGCCGCGACCTGCTGCCGGTGCTGCAGGCGCTCATGCAGTGGGGCGACCGCCACGTCGCCGACGCGCCCCCGGCCGAGCTGCGCCACCACGGGCACCGCATCACCGCCTCGTGGGTGTGCGACGTCTGCGGCGAGCCGGTGGGCGCCGGGACCGAGCGCCACGTCCCCGACGGCTCCGAGCCCGGGCACGGGCCGCTACCGGCCCCGTAGCCTCCGCCCCGTGGACGAGACGACGACGCACCGGCGGCCGCACCGGCTCCGCGAGGTGGCCGCCACCCGCCGCGGCTACGTCCTCGCCTGGTGGGGGTTCACCGCGACGTTCGTGCTGCTGCGCCTGCTCACCTGGCTCATCCACATCGACGTCGACATCGCCGGCCTCGGTGACGTCGAGGTTGGCGGGGTCCACCTGCACCACTACGTCTGGGGCATCCTGCTGCTGGCGCTGATCGGGTTCCTGGGCCTGGGCGACCGGAGCCCGAAGGTGCGCAGCGCGATGGGGCTGGGCTACGGCATCGGGCTGGCCCTGGTCGTCGACGAGGCGGCGCTGCTGATCCAGCTCGAGGACGTCTACTGGGACACCTTCGGCTGGGTCAGCGTCGGGATCGCCGTCGCCCTCATCGGCCTCGCGGGCAGCGTGCTGGCGCTCACCCGGTCCCCGCGCCAGCCCGGCACCTGAGCACCCGGTCGGCCGACCGCCCCCGGGGCCGGCCCGCCGGCGAGGTCAGCGGCCGTCCGGCGGGTGCTCCGCGCGCCACTCGTCGAAGGCGGCCAGGAACGACTCGGCCATCCGCTGCTCGGTCACGAGCTGCTCGCGGTCCCGCTCGTCGACCATCCGCTCGCTCAGCGCCATCGTGTTGAACCGGATCGCGCGGAAGTACGGGATGAACGACGAGGGCTTGAACGCCCGCTTCGACGGCTGCGGCTCCACGCCCTCCGGCGCCCACTCCACCACGGGCACCGGGTCGAGCCCGAGCTCCTCGACCGCGGCGAGCACGGGCTCGTCGTCGGTCCGGTCGGTGAAGTCCCGGGACAGCTCGTGGAACACCCCCCGCCCGTCCGGCGCCACCGCGACGACGACCGGCCGGAAGATCGAGGCGTCCTCGTCCCACGCGCCGAGCGGCTTGGCCAGGCGCTCGCCGCCCGGGTCGCTGACCCAGCGGAACGGCAGGTGCCAGGTGCGGTTCATCGCCAGCTGCACCTCCGGCGGATCGACGGAGGCGAGCACCACCTCGGCGCCGGCGTCGGCGAGGCGGGACAGGGACCGGGCCAGGCGGACCGCCTGGGCGCAGCAGTAGGGCTACCAGTCGCCCCGCAGGCCGACGAGCACGAGGGCGGCGCGCTCGTCGGCGCGCAGGGCCAGGAGGTCGGTGGCGTCCATGCACCGAGGCTACGGAGGCCCGGCGCCGCCCGCAGGGTCGCGCCGCGGCCGGGGGCCGGCTCCAGCGGCCCGCCGGTGCGCCACCCCGTGCTGCGGCGCTGGAGCCGGCGGCGGCGGATCGACGCGCTGTGTGCGGTCTCCCGGCGCGGGACCGACGCCCTCCTCGACGTCCCCACCGGCTGACCGCTCAGTTCCCGGTGCTCCCCCGGTCTGCCCTGCGCCTGCGCAGACGCCGACCACGAGGAGAACCATGCCGAAGCGCCCCCGGGTGGCGATGCTCGCCGCCGTCGCCGCCGAGCGGCTCGACCTGTGCGACGACCTCGAGACCCTCGACGAGCGCGATTGGGCCACCCCCTCGCTCTGCCGGGGCTGGACGGTGCACCACGTCCTCGCCCACCTGACGCTCGCCCACCGCCAGACGCTGCGCGCCACGCTGGCCCACGCGGTGCTCGCCCGCGGCGACTTCGACCGCACGGAGCTGATGTGGGCGCACGAGATCTCGGCCGAGCACCCCCCGGCCGAGCTGATCGCCCTGCTCAGGGCCACCGCCGCCGTCGACCACCGGGTGCCGTTGAGCTCGCCCCTCGACCCGCTCACCGACGTCCTCGTGCACGGCCAGGACATCGCCCGCCCGCTCGGGCTGCGCCGGGCGATGCGCCCCGACCGGGTCGTCCCCGCCCTCGACCACGTGTGGCGCAGCGGGTTCTACGGCCGCCCCGAGCGAAGGTTCGCCGGGCTGCGGTTCGTGGCGACCGACGTCGACTGGGCCGCCGGCGCGGGCTGCCGGGAGGTGCACGGCCCCGTGGGCGATCTGCTGCTCCTGGCGACCGGCCGGCCGGCCGCGCTGGACGCGCTCAGCGGCCCGGGTCTGGCCGAGGCCGCCGAGCGGGTGCTCGATGGCGAGCGCACCGCCGCCTGACCGGTTCGGCCGGATGTGCGCGCACCGATCCCTCCGGGCGGCGGAGACGACGGTTCGTGCACACATCGGGCCGCGGGGGCGCGCTCAGGGCAGCCGGCCGGTCGCCGCCAGCTCGACCGCGGTCAGCACCTCCCACCGGACCGCGGTGCTGCCCGGCCGGATCAGCCGCCAGTAGCGGGCGAAGCGGCGCCGGGTCACGGCGTCGGTCGACGACACCCGGGTCTCCGAGCTGAGCTCCGTGCCGCTGCCCCGGGGCGTCAGCCGGAAGTCGATCGCCGCCTTGACCCAGCCGCGCTGCGTGAAGCGGCGGAACTCCTCCGCGTCGAGCACCGGCCCGTCGTCGCCGCCGTCCAGCCGCCAGGGCTGCAGCGCACCACCGAACACCACCGACCGCGGCTCGTCCGATGCCAGCAGGGGCACGGGCAGCGCGTCGAGGAAGGGCCGGTCGTGCAGCTGCCCGACGCCGCGCCCGGCCAGCACCACCGGCAGGAACCGCGCGGCGCTCAGCACCAGCGTCACCGGCAGCCCGGAGACCCGGACGGCGTGCAGCGCGTCCCAGACGGCGGCCGGCTCCGCGGCGATCCAGCGCGCCTGCCGGGTGACGTGCTCCGGCCGCGGCAGGACGTCGTCGAGCTCCATCAGCCCAGTGCGTCGTAGACGGCCCGCACGTAGGCCTCGCTGCGGGGCGAGCCGATCAGGCCGCTGCCCATCTTGTTCATCATGTAGGTGATCGTCAGCCGCCGGTCGAGGTCCATCACCGCCAGCGAGCCGCCCCAGCCGCCCCAAAAGCAGGTCCGGCCCGCCGGCACGTACGGCACGGTCGGCGAGCCCAGGCAGAAGCCCGTCCCCCACCGGAACGGCGCGCCGAGCACCAGGTCCACGCCGTCGGCCTGCACCTCGAACACCTTGTCCACCGTCTCGGGGGACAGCAGCCGCACTCCGCCGGCCTCGCCGCCCAGCGAGAGGATCCGCAGCACCCGCAGAACGCCGCGGGCGTTGGAGTGCCCGTTGAGCGCGCCGAGGTCCGCGGCCCGCCACTGCGGGGAGTTGGCCGCCTTGGCCGACGCCGTCGGGCCGGTGAAGGTCTTCACCGCGACCGACTCGGGGTCGAGGGTGCGCGGATCGACGTCCGGGGGCGGCGGGGGCACCACCGGCGCGATGCGGGTCACCTCCGACTCCCGCGCGCCGATCTGGAAGTCCGCGCCCAGCGGGTCGGCGATGGTGTCGGCCACGAACTTCTTGAACGTCGTGTTCGTGATCCGCCGGATCACCTCGCCGACCAGGTGCCCCTGGTTGTTGGCGTGGTAGCCCGCCGCCGTCCCGGGCTCCCACCACGGCCGCTGCTGCGCCAGCCGCTCGGTGGCCGAGGGCCAGTCGTACATGTCGCGGATCGAGAAGGGCTGCTCCCAGCCGGAGACGCCGGAGGTGTGCGACAGCAGCTGCCGCACCCGCACGTCCTTCTTCCCCTTCGCGCAGAACTCCGGCCAGTAGTCGCCCACCGGAGCGTCGAGGTCCAGCTCGCCGCGGTCGGCGAGGATCAGCGCGGCCAGCGCGACCACGCACTTCGTCGTCGACCAGACGTTGACGATCGTGTGCTCCGACCACGGCAGGGTGCGGGCCTCGTCGCGGTAGCCGCCCCACAGGTCGACGACGGTGTCACCGTCCAGGTCGACGGCGACCGAGGCGCCGAGCTCCTCGCCGTCCAGCTGCTGCGCCAGCGCCTCGCGCACTCCCGCGAACCGCTCGTCGCACCTGCCGTGGACCTCGGCCATGAACCCTCCTCGTCGTGGGCGACGCCGTCGTCGCGACCGGAACGGATCATGGACACACTTCCTCGCCCGGCCCTCGTCCGCCACCCCGCCGGCCACGCCCGGGACGCCTGGCGCCTGTTGGTGGAATGCTCAACTACATCCTCTGGTTGCCGGGTCCGACGGATCGACCAGCACGGAGGAGACGACATGGCACGGATCGGTGTGTTCGGTGGCACGGGCTACGCGGGTGGGCACCTGGTGGCCGAGGCCGCGGGGCGGGGCCACGCAGTGACGTCCTACAGCCGCAGCCTCCCCGACCAGAGGGTGGACGGCGCGACCTACGTGCAGGGCTCGCTGCTGGACGCGGCCACCCGCCGCGCGGCGTTGGAGAGCTCCGACGTCGTCGTGGTCGCCGTCGCCCCCCGCGGGGACATGGCCGGCGCTGTTCACGGTGGCGTGGCCGCGCTCGCCGCCGAGGCCGAGCAGGCCGGCGTCCGCCTGGGCGTGATCGGCGGTGCCGGCTCGCTGCAGGTGACCGAGGGCGGACCGCGCCTGTTCGACACCCCCGGGTTCCCCGCCGAGTACCGCCCGGAGAGCCTCGAGATGGCCGCGGTCCTCGACGACCTGGTGGCGACCGACGGGCTGGACTGGTTCTACGTGTGCCCGCCCGCGGCGTTCGGGGCCTTCGCCCCCGGCGAGCCCCGGGGCACCTACCGCGTGGGCGGCGACGTGCTGCTCACCGACGACCAGGGCGAGTCGTTCATCGGCGGCGCCGACTTCGCGCGTGCCCTGGTCGACGAGATCGACCGGCCGGCCCACCGGCGGGCGCGGTTCACCGTCGCCTACTGACCCGCGGCTGCCGGCGGGCGACGTCCCAGCGGCGATGCAGAGCTCCGGCTTCGCCACCCGGCACGGGCTGCTGAAGGCGCTCAGCCGGGAGGGGGGGCGCGCCGCTGGACGCGTTGCTCGCCGCCCCGGAGGCCGGGATCGCGCGCCTCCCCGGCGCCGCGGCCTGAGTCCACAGGTGCCGGCGACGGGCCCCCGCGGCCGCCGCGCTCCGGCATGATCACCCGCCAGGAGGTGCGGACGTGTTCAGGTGGTTGGCGCGACGGCGGGACGAGGAGCCGGAGATCCCCGGCATGGTGTCGGACGGGCGGCGGCGGCGCACCCGCGAGCGGTCACGAGCGGTCGCCGGCCCCGAGCCTGCAGCGGTGCGGGAGCCCTTGCTCATCGCCGCCCACGAGGACCACTGGCTCCTCGACATCGTCGACGGCGAGTTCGTCGACGACGCGGGCACCGACTGGGGGCAGCTGGACGGCCGCGCCTGCTCCGACCAGCTGCTGCGGTGGTTCGACGCCGGGCTGCTCGAGCTGCGCGACGACAGCGCAACGCCGGCAGGGGACCCGGAGCGACGGCGCATCAGCGATCTGCCGCTGCTGCCGCCCGACGCCGCGCGGGAGCTGCTGAGCCGGCCTGACGTGTGGCTCGAGGAGGGCCCCGGCGCGTACACCACCCTGGCCCCCACCGAGCTCGGCCGCAGCACACCCGCCGGCTCCTGGCCCTGAGCCGGCCCGGCGGGGGGTTCCACGTGGAACCCCCCGCCGTCCGCTCACTCCGGCAGCGTCAGGTCCCCGGTCGCCAGTCCGCCCACCCGCCGGTAGGCGGCCATCACGGCGCCGGTCGTCGTCACCGTCGACGACACCAGCCGCCAGGTGCGCGGCGCGGCACCACCCGGGAACAGCCGCTTGCCCTCACCGACCACGACCGGGAACGTGATCAGCCGGAGCTCGTCCACGAGGTCCTCCTGCAACAGCGTGTGCACCAGCCCCGCCGAGCCGTGCACCTGCAGCTCACCGCCGTCCCGGTTCGTGAGATCCCGCACGGCCGACGGCACATCGCCGTCGAGCAACCGCGCGGTGTCCCAGTCCAGCGAGGTCGAGGTCCGCGACGCCACGTGCTTGGTCTTCGTGTTGAGCGCCGTGCCGACCGGGTCGCCTTCCGTGGGCACCTTCGGCCAGTGCGCGGCGAAGATCTCGTAGGTGCCACGGCCCAGGAGGAAGTCCTCGGCCGGGGCGAACCACGCCTCCATCTGGGCGCCCATGTCCTCGTCGAAGAACGGCACGAGCCAGCCACCGTGGCGGAAGCCCCCCGACGGGTCCTCGCCCAGCCCTCCGGGTGCCTGCATGACCCCGTCGAGGGTCAGGAACGTGGTGACGACGAGCGGGCGCATGGGGTGCTCCTTGCGTGAGTGGGTTCGCGGGTTGGACACCCGCCGCCCGCGGAACTCATCGCCGCCGGCTCACCACTGCCGCGGCGCCCGCCGCCGCTGGGAGCTCTTCGCGCCGTACATGGCGCGGTCGGCGCGGGCGACGACGTCGTCGGCCGGCTCCCCCGGGCGCCCGATCGCCGCCCCGACGCTCACCCCGATCCGCAGCGGCCCGTCCGGGCCGGGAAAGGGCGCACCCAGCCGGATGACCACGCGACGTGCCAGGTCGGCCAGCGTCGCCTCGTTGCCGGCCGGGCACACGATCACGAACTCGTCGCCACCGAAGCGCGCCACCAGGTGCTCGGCGCCGGCCACCTCGACCAGCCGCGTCGCCGCCTCGACGAGCAAGCGGTCGCCCACGCCGTGCCCGTACTCGTCGTTGACCGTCTTGAAGTCGTCGAGGTCGCAGAAGAGCAGCCCGCACCCGCCCGTCTGCAGCCGCAGGCCCAGCACGTCGAACAGCGCCCCGCGGTTGGCCACGCCGGTGAGCAGGTCGGTGCGGGTCTGCTCGTGCAGCCGCGCCTCCCGGGCCCGCTCCTCGGTGACGTCGAGCCCGACGCAGGCGATCGCGTAGGGCTGCCCCTCGTCGTCCAGGAGGACGGTGTTGCGCATGGTCACCCGCCGCAGTCCGCCCCGGGCGTCGATCCAGTCGGCCTCCTGCGGGTAGGCCTTCCCGCTGGCCATCGCCCGCCGCACGGCCTCCTCGGCGTGCGGCACGTCGTCGGGGATGACCCACACGTCCCAGAACCGGCGCCCCACCAGGTCCTCACCCGTGCGGCCGGTGAAGCGCTGCAGCGCGGGGTTGGAGAGCAGGATGCGGCCCTCGCCGTCGACGATGCACAGCAGCGCGTCGACCGCCTGCACGAACGCGTGCGCCAACCGGGTCTCCGACGCAGCCGGGCTCGCACCGACCAGCGGAGCCGAGCCCTCCTGCGCCGACATCCGTACGCGCTCCTGCCACTCATCGGACGAGCTGGTTCCGCGCCCGGGGCGGTGACCATACGGCGCGAGGGACCCCTCCGGTCCCGTTCCTGACCTGCCCCGACACCCCGTGTTGCCTAACGTGGGCCGCGCAACCGCAGAATCCAGGGGGAAGGAAGTCCGCATGCTGTCCGACAGGTCCGCACCCGTCGTCCAGGCCACGCTGCCGGCCGTCGCGGAGAACATCCAGGAGATCGCGCGCCGGTTCTACGCGCACTTGTTCGGAGAGCACCCGGAGCTGTTCGACGGCACGTTCAACCGCGGCAACCAGGCCGAGGGCACCCAGCAGGTCGCGCTGGCCGGCTCCGTCGCGGTGTTCGCCAGCGCGCTGGTGAACCACCCCGACCGGCTCCCCGAGCACCTGATGAGCCGGATCGCGCACAAGCACACCTCGCTGGGGATCAAGCCCGAGCAGTACCAGGTGGTCCACGACCACCTCTTCTGGGCCATCGCCGACGTCCTGGGCGACGCCGTCACGCCCGAGGTGGCCGCCGCCTGGGACGAGGTCTACTGGCTGATGGCCAACGCGCTGATCAACCAGGAGCGCGGCCTCTACAGCGCCCGCGGGGTGCGGCCCGAGACCGTCTGGCGGCAGTGGGAGGTCGCGGAGAAGGCCCGCGAGACCGACGACGTCGTCACCTTCCGGGTCCGGCGGGTCGACGACCGGCTGGTGAAGAGTTCCCTGCCGGGCCAGTACGTGACGGTGCGGCCGATCATGCCCGACGGCGTCCGCCAGCCCCGGCAGTACAGCCTGACCCGCGCCGACGACGGCGAGCACCGCCAGTTCTCCGTCAAGCGGGTGCACGGCGGCGGCAAGCCCGACGGCGAGGTCTCCAACCTGCTGCACGACTCGATCGGCGTGGGCGACCGGCTGGAGCTGTCGGTGCCGTTCGGCGACGTCGTCCTCGACGACTCCGGGCGGCCGGTGGTCTTCGTCAGCGCCGGCATCGGCATCACCCCGATGGCCGGGATGCTCTCGCACCTCGCCCACGCCGGCTCCGGCCTCGACGTCCGGCTGTGGCACGCCGACGTGGACGAGGCCTCTTGGGCGCTGCGGCAGCAGGTGCTCGGCGACGTGGCGACGCTGCCCAACGCCTCGGCTCACGTCTGGTTCGAGCGGGGCGCCGAGTGCTCGCTGCCGGTCGACGGCGTGCACGCCGGGCAGATGGACCTGTCGCAGGTCGACCTGCCGTGGGGCGCCGTCTACTACCTGTGCGGACCGCTGCCGTTCATGCAGGCCGTGCGGAGCACGCTCCTCGACCGCGGCATCCCGGCGCAGGACATCCAGTACGAGGTGTTCGGCCCCGACCTGTGGCAGGCCGACCTGGACTGAGGGGCGCGGGCCGGGCGGCGCGCCGCCCGG
>NZ_JBJHAL010000037.1:0-32150 GCF_054050995.1 Blastococcus sp. SYSU DS1021
TCGCGCCCCGCACCACCTGCGCACCGGTCTGCGCCGACCAGTGGATCTCCCCACCCTGGAACGGCGTCATGTAGCCACGCCGATCCGCCGTCGGCTGATCGTCCCCGGTCGGGTACCCCAGCGCAGCGGGACCACCGGCCGCCTTGTACGCGGCCAGGATCGCGCCCCGCACCACCTTCGTCCCCGTGCTCGGCCCCCAGTACAGCGAGCCGCTCTGGAACTCCACCACGTACCCACCGCGCCCGGCCGGGGCATCGCTGGTCGTCGGGAAGCCCAGGTAGCCACCCGAACCGCCGGCCCGCTTCCAGGTGTCCAGGATCGCGCCCCGCACCACCTGCGCACCGGTCTGCGCCGACCAGTGGATCTCCCCACCCTGGAACGGCGTCATGTAGCCACGCCGATCCGCCGTCGGCTGATCGTCCCCGGTCGGGTACCCCAGCGCAGCCGGACCACCGGCCTGCAGGTACCGGTCCTTGATCGCGCCCCGCACCACGTGGGCCTGGGTGGCCGCCGACCAGTACACCTCGCCGCCCTGGAAGGAGTTCATGAACCCGCCACCGGGCGCCGGCGTGTCCCCGCTGGTGGGATAGCCGAGGGGGCCGGCCTGCGCCCCGGTGGAACGCCACTTGTCGCGGATGGCGCCCCGGACCTCCTGCGCCTCCGTCTGCGCCGACCAGTAGATGGACCCACCCTGGAAGTCGGTGAACCAGCCGGTGCCCCACGGGGCGGCGGTGTCGTCACCGGTCGGGTACCCCAGGAGCTGCGGTCCGCCGAGCTGCAGGTACCGGTCGAGGATGGCGCCGCGCACGACGTGCGCCCCGGTCCCCTTCGACCAGTAGATGTGCCCGCCGGCGTAGGTCCGCCGGCAACCGCCGTGCGGCAGGTCGCACCGCACGTCCGAGGTGGGCCCACCGATGTCCACCCCGGCGGCGCGCAGGACGTCGTACTTGTCGAGGACGGCCGAGCCGCCGGAGTTCTGCGTGCTGCCGAACCAGTCGGTGAAGTAGTTGAAGAAGTTTCGGTTGCCGTAGGCGGAGCAGGAGTCGCCCTCGGCGTACCCCGCGTTCAGCGCGGCCTGGTTCGGGACGTATGGCGTGTAGTTGTAGAGCCCCGCGGTGGCCTGGTTCTGGATGTAGACCTGCGCGGTGCCGCAGCGCCAGTTGTTGAGGTTGTTGTTGCGCTCGGTCGCCGGCGAGTAGCCGATCGTGTTGGTGAGCCCCGGCCGGTACCCGTACTTGCTCGGATTGGCCTGGTAGAGCTTGAACTGCCGCGACGCGGAGTACATCTGGTTGTAGAAGCCGTAGTACTGGGTGTCGCAGGCCGCGGTGTCCGGGCAGCCGTACCCCATGGCGATGCGCAGCTTGCCGTCCGAGGGCCCGGTGGAGGTGATCAGGCCCTGCTCCTTCTGCAGGGTCACCAGCAGCACCTGGGGGTTGATCCCGCAGGCTCGGGCGACCTTCCAGATGATCTGCGCGGCGGTCTCCTGACCGGCGCCCTGGTACGGCCCGCAGCGCGTGTCCCCGGCACGCGTCCACGTGTCCTGCCGGAAGTTCTTGAGGCAGTTGCTGCCCGAGCAGTTGCGCCCCTTCTCCTGCAGGAAGGCCTGGATCTGCTCGACGTTCATCGTGGAGGTGTCGTAGAAGACGCCGTCGCTGATGATGTTGCCGGGGTTGAACAGCGCCAGGTTCGCCGACTCGCGCAGGTCCGGGGACGGAAGCGAAGCGGTGCCCAAGAGGCCGGCGAAGGCCAGGACGAGCAGCCCGGCCACGAAGAGCACGGCCCGCCTGGTCACGGGACCACCACCGAGAAGACGGCCGACTCACCGGTCGACCGGGGCGACGTGTAGCTGAGCACGGCCTCCCAGCTGCCGGAGACCAGGCGCCCTCCCCCGGCCCGGACCTCGCCACAGCTGGTGGTGCTCGCATCCGGGGTGGCATCGGCGGTGCCGCTGGTGGTCACCCCGTCCTGCGTCAGGGTCAGGGTGCACGTCCCGCCCGTCTCGACGACGTCGCTGACGAAGCCCCCGACGACGATGTCCTGAGTGCCGGGGTCCCAGCCGGCGTAGGTGTGGCTGACGACGACGGAGCGGAGGCCGCTGGGCTCCTCGGACGGCACCGGATCCACCTCGGCACCGTTTTCGGCAGGGGCGGTCGGCGTGGGCGTGAGCGGCTCGAGCACCTCGTCCTGGACGGGGGCGTCCGGGCCGCGCTCCTCGGTGGCTCCAGAGGCGCCCGCGGCCCCGCCGCCCGGAGCAGCGGACCCGTCCGGACGAACGGCCAGGAAGAGCAGGGCAGCGCCTCCGACCACGAGCAGCGCGAGCGCACCGAGCACGGTGGCCCGGCGGCGTGAGGTGGAACGAGACATGAGGAGATCTCCCAGGGCGACCGGCGAGCAGCGCCGTTCTCGAGCGTCTGGTGGTGGAACCACGGAGGAGAGGGCGACATGACCGACTCCTCCCCGTGTTCGGGAGACTACGTTTCGTTGTGACGTCGGTCCGGGAGCAACGCGGAACGGACACCAACTCGCGGCGGTGGAACGGGGCCGCGCCCCCGCCGTCGGGGCCGTCGGGCACACATCGGCCGCGCACGGGTGCGGCGCGGACGCGGGCGCCCTCCGGCGACTCCTGTGGCGGATGCGGTTGTTGTGCATCCCGGTGCCAGGCGGGCTGGCTCACCTCGCCGTCCTGGCAATTCCTACGTGTCGGAGGGCTGCTGGACCCCTGAACCACACCTAGCCTTGCCAACGTCGATGCACAAAGCGTCACAACCGGTCGCACTCGCGGCGCCGGCTGACGCCCGCGCCCTCGAACCGGCGCGCAACACCGCTGTGAGGACCACGTGAGCCGAGACCGGAACGAGCAGGGCCGCCCGGCCGGGCGTCCGCTGCCCCCGCGCCTCGACCCCCGCGCGGGGCGGCCGCCCCGGCGTGGCACCGGGGCGGAGCACCCGTCCGACGGCCCGACGGGCGCCACATCCCGCGGGCGCCGCGGCGGCCGCGCGGCGGTCGCCACCCGCGTCGTCGCCGGGGTCGTCGCCGCCACGCTGCTCGCCGGGTCCGGCTGGGGCTGGTATCTCGGCCAGGTGGCGTCCGCGACGGTGAACCGCACCGACGCCATCCCCAGCGAGGGCAACGAGGGCAACGGCGCTGCCGGCGAGGCCATGAACCTGCTGCTGGTCGGCAACGACAGCCGGGCCGCGCTGACCGAGCAACAGCTGACCGACCTCAACGCAGGCACCGACTCGGGCATCAATACCGACACGATGATCCTGGTTCACGTGCCGGCGGACGGATCCCGCGCCTCGTTCGTCTCCTTCCCCCGCGACTCGTACGTGAAGATCCCCGGCTACGGCTGGGACCGGCTGAACGCCGCATACGCCTACGGCCGGATGAACGCCCCTTCCGGCGCCTCCGAGGAAGCCCGCTCCGCGCAGGGCTCCCAGCTGCTGGTGCAGACCATCAGCGGGCTCACCGGTCTGCAGATCGACCACTACGCCGAGGTAGACCTGCTCGGCTTCTTCGAGCTGTCCAACGTCGTCGGCGGTGTCGAGATCAACCTGTGCAAGGCGGTCGACGACCGCGAGTGGTCGGGGGCGTACTTCCCGGCCGGGGTGCAGACGATCAGCGGCGCCGACGCGTTGAAGTTCGTCCGGCAGCGGCACGGCTTCGGACCCCAGGGCCGAGGTGACTTCGACCGGATCGTCCGCCAGCAGGTGTTCCTCGGCGGGGTGCTGCGGAAGATGCTGTCCGAGGACGTCCTGCTCGACCTGGGCAAGCAGCGTGCCCTCGTGCAGGCCGCGGCCGACGCGCTGACCGTCGACCGGGACCTGGACCTGCTGCAGCTGGCCCAGCAGATGCAGTCGGTGACCGCCGACAGCATCGAGTTCCAGACCGTGCCGAACCGCGGGACCGGCGAGGAGGACGGCAAGTCGATCGTCCGGCTGGAGGACGAGGCCGCGCTGCACAGGTTCTTCGCCGACCTCTCGGCCGAACCCGAGCCCGAGACCGCCGCCACCCCCGAGGCCCCGCAGACGGTCGCCCCCGCCGCGGTGACGGTCGACGTCTACAACGGGTCGGGCACCTCGGGGCTGGCAGCGTCAGCCGCCTCGGCCCTGACCACGGCCGGCTTCCTGGTGGGCACGACCGGCAACGCCTCCTCGATGGACCACGAGCAGACCGAGATCCGGTTCGCCGCCGGGGACGAGGCCCTGGCCACCACCGTCGCCGCCGCGATCCCGGGCGCGGTGAGCAAGATGAGCGACGACGCGACCAGCGGCACCGTACAGTTGGTCCTGGGCAGCGACTTCAACGGCGTGGGTCAGGCGGTCACCCCACCGGCCCCTGCCCCGGTGGTCGAGGGCCAGGACGCCCGGACCGCGGCGGACACCACCTGCATCAACTGACGTCGCCGCCGTGCCGCCCCTTCCGGGACCCCGAGCGCCACGGCAGCTCCGGTGACACGCTGGGACCGTGCCTGCCACCCTGCCAGCTGACCTGCTCACCTCCGTCGTCCGACGGGACGGCGCCGCCCCCCTGCTGACGCAGTACGACGACGCCACCGGGGAGCGGGTGGAGCTCTCGGCGATCACCCTCGCGAACTGGGTGGCCAAGACCGCCAACCTCCTCCAGGAGGAGTTCGACGTGGCACCCGGCAGCAGGGTGGCGGTGGCACTGCCGGTGCACTGGCAGACCGCGGCCGTCCTGCTGGCCGCCTGGAACTGCGGTGCAACGGTCGTCGAGACCGCGGCGGAGGACGACGGCCGGCTGGACGACACCGACGTCGTCCTGGCCGCGCAGGACCGGCTGCCGGCTCTGGAGGAGCTGGACCTGCCAGAACTGCTGGGCCTGTCGCTCCACCCGCTCGGCATGGGCATGTCCGGCTACGCCGGGCCTGCCCGGGACTTCGCCCTCGAGGTGCGTGCACACGGGGACGTCTTCCACCCGTGGCAGGAACCCGACCCAGCCACCCCGGGGCTGCGCGCCGGCGGCCTGGCGCTGACCCTCGGCGGCGTGGTCGAGGCCGCTGGGGAGCTGGCCGACCGCCTCGGCCTGCGTGCGGGCGACCGCGTCCTCGTCGACGAGGCGACCGCCACGGAGGCCGGCCCGGTCGCCTGGCTCCTGGCCCCGCTCGCCGCCGGGGCCTCGATCGTGCTGGTCCGCGCCCCGGACCCCGCGCTGCTGCCGGCCCGCGCGGCCGCCGAGCGGATCACCGCGACCCTGGGGCCGAAGGTCGACGGCGTCCGCCAGCTGGGCCGGCCGCCAGCCTGACTGCGTCGCGACCGGCTGCCCGCGCCTGTGGACGCAGCGCCCCGGAACAGCAGTGGCCACGACGCCGGGAGGACGTCGTGGCCACTGCCCCCGGGAGATCAGCCGGGCGGACGGTTCAGCGGAAGTACTGCTGCACGACCCGCCGGGCCATCGCGACGGCGTAGCTCTGCCCCCGGTCCTGCGGGTAGATCTGCGACATCGTGGCGAGGACGACCCCGGGCATCGACGTCTCGTGCGGCGGGATCGAGTCCCGGTAGTCCGGGGTGACGACGGGCTGGGCGAAGGGCGCGCGCGAGAAGTGCCAGTCCTTCACCCACGACAGGTCGAAGTCCGGGTTCAGCTTGCGCAGCCACGGCTCGTACTGCTTCAGCAGCTCGGCGGGGTCGGTGGTGTAGCGCCAGTCGTCGCGCGGCACGTAGTTGCCGACGTAGACGACGTGCCGGCCGCCGTAGTCGGACCCGGAGACCATGTTCGTGTGCTCGACGACCGCCAGGAACGGGAACGAGGTGTCGTTGACGTTCAGCCAGTAGTACGGGATCACGCTGCGGTCGCACTCGAGCACGAAGCAGGTGGCACCGAGGTACTCCGCCCGCTGGAGGGCATCCTCCGGGGCAGCGCCCGCGGCCTGCGCGAACACCGGCTGGGGGACGGTCACCAGGACCTTGTCGTACTCGTACTGCGCGCCGTCCTCCGTCCGGACCAGGACGGGGCCGGCCGGGTCGGGCTGCGCGATGTGCGCCAGCCGCTTGCCGAGCTCCACCTTGCCGCCGCGCTGCTCCACCGCCTGCAGCAGTCCGTCGTACACCTGGTGGAACCCGCCGTCCATGTAGCCCAGCTTGAACGTGCGGTAGTGGATGCGGGCCCACAGCCAGGCCATGGAGATCTCCGACGCCCGCGACCCGAACTTGCCGGTGAGCAGGGGCTCCCAGATCACCTCGCTGGCCCGTCGGCCGGCCCAGCGGTGCACCCAGTCGAGCGCGCGGCGGTCGCCGAGACGCTCGCCGTTCCGGATGACCTTCAGCATCGCCGACGACGCACCGAAGCGGACGCGGTCGATCAACCGCAGCGGCGGGAACTTCAGCATCTCCACGGGCGTGGAGAAGTCGTGCAGCCGGCCGTCGTGGTAGATGCCGGTCGTGGTCGAGTGGAACGTCAGCTTCGGCCGCAGCCCGAGCTCCTCGATCAGGTCGATCATGGCGCGGTCGGTCTCGAAGATGTGGTGGTAGTAGCGCTCCAGGGGGGTGCCCTGCACCACCAGCGAACCGGCCAGCCCGCCGATCTCGTCCGCGCCCTCGAGGACGGTGACGTCGTGCCCGTCCTTGACCAGGTCGTACGCCGCGGTGAGGCCCGTGGCGCCGGCACCGATGATGCCGATCTTCATCCGAAACTCCATCTCTTGTTGAGGACGAACTGGAAGATCGCGACGATCGGCATCGAGACGACCTTGACGATGTTCGCGTCCACCCCCAGCCAGGTGTGGAAGACCAGGAGCAGCACCGCGACGAGCGCGATGCCGAGCAGGCCCACCGAGTAGAACCGGGCGAACCGCCGGAGCATCCCGTCCCGCTTGCGGAAGTTCAGGTAGCTGTTGAGCAGGAAGTTGTTCGTGATGCCCGCCGAGGTGCTCAACGCCGTCGCGAGCTGCTCGTGCATCCCCACCACGTTGTAGAGGACGAGGAAGAGGACCAGGTCGAGCAGGACGCCCGAGACCCCGATCAGCTGGTAGACGAAGAACTGCCGGTGGCGCTGCCAGAGCTCACGCGCCGGCGCGCGAAGTTTGCTGTCCGCCGTCGCCATGGTCCACCACCTTCTCCACGATGTAGAGCGGGCGTGCCTGCACCTCGGTGTAGATGCGTCCGACGTAGGAGCCGATGACCCCCAGCGACAGCATCTGCACCCCGCCCAGGAAGAGCACCATGATCATCAGGAGGGTCCAGCCGGGGACCGAGACGTCGGGGAAGAACAGCCGCAACCCGACTGCGTAGAGGATGCCGAGGACGGCGAGGACGACCGTGCCCAGGCCGAGCCGGGTGATCATCTTCAGCGGAACCGTGGAGAAGCTGGTGACGCCGTCGGCGGCGAGCCGGAGCATCTTCGGCAGCGGGTAGTTCGTCTCGCCCGACGTCCGCTCGTCGCGGTCGAACGGCACGGCCGCCTGCTTGAAGCCCAGCGAGGCCACCAGCCCGCGCACGAAGCGGTTGCGCTCCCGGTGCGAGCGCAGCAGGTCCGTGGTCGCCCGGTCCATCAGCCGGAAGTCGCCGGTGTCCACCGGGATCTCGATGTCGGCGAACCGGTGCAGGAGCCGGTAGTAGGCGTGCGCCGTGAAGCGCTTCATCGGCGTGTCCTTGCGACTGCGCCGCTGCGCGTACACGATCTGGGCGCCGCCCTCCCACGCCTTGATGAGCTCCAGGCTCACCTCGGGCGGGTCCTGCAGATCGGTGTCCATGACGATGATCGCGTCGCCCCGGGCGTAGTCGAGGCCCGCCGTGATCGCCATCTGGTGGCCGAAGTTGCGGGAGAAGTTGACCACCCGGACCTGCTCGCAGGACTCGGCGATCTTCTCCAGGATCTCCAGCGACGCGTCCCGGGAGCCGTCGTTCACGTAGACGAACTCGAAGTCCAGGTCCGGCCGTTCCCGCGAGGCGGCGACCAGCCGGTCGTGGAACTTCTCGATCCCGTCGGCCTCGTTGTAGACGGGGAGCACGTAGGAGACGAGCCGTCGCTGCGGTGGTTCCGTCACCACGGCCCGGTCGTCAGGAGCGTGGTTGGGTTCGATGACAGGGGTCGCCATTGCGGCCTTCCGTGGTCTCGGCGTCGCCGGCGCGGCCGGTCGTCATTCTTCGGTGCTGGACGGGGACCGTTCCCGCAGGCGTCCGTGCGGACGGTCGCCTGCCGCGGCCCGGAGGTGCCGGCCGGGGTCAACGATCCCCCTCCCAGCCCCACAGCGTGATCGTGTCCGTCGATCGGTCGTACTGGTCCCGGCCCAGAGGGTAGTCAAGCCGGTACACGTGTCCCCACTCCTCGTGAGGGGCTCCGTCCAGGCGGCTGGGCACCTCCCGGCGGTCGGCCTGCGACACACCGGCGAAGCTCCCGCCCTCGCGGGGGATGTAGGCGATCTGAGCACCGCCGTGCCAGTTCGGGGCGCCGACGATGACCGTCGGCGTCTGCGCCAGGCCGTCGGACACCACCGGGAAGTCCGAGACGCAGGGCAGGTGCCAGGCCAGCGGCCAGTCCGGCAGCACCGGCCCCGTGCCGGCGAGGTAGTCGTGCAGGCTCTGGGCCGTGCGGATCCGGGGGCCGGTCACCGCGAGCCAGCCGCCGACGTCGGTCGTCGCGTCGCCGGCGACCACGCGCACCCGGTCGGCGGTCGCCGGCACGTCGTCCGTCCCGACTGCCAGCGGGCGCCAGGACGGCCGGTCGAACGCTCCGTCGTCGACAGCCCGGAGGCCGAGCGTCGTGACGTCCTCCGTGCCGTCCCCGGACCGGCCGAATTCCAGCTGCAGGGAGTTGGCGCCCCCGACGCGACCGGCCGCCGCGACCGCGACCTCCTGGTCCTCGGAGAGCTCCGGCAGCTCGAACCAGGGCGTCACCAGGCGCCCGATCGTCCGCTCGCCGTCCACCAGGCTGCCCCAGACGTGGGTCGCCGCACCCGAACCAGCTCCGTCCGGTGGCTGCTGCGCCTCCAGGAAGCCACCTCCGCTGACGAAGCCGTCGGCGACCGGGGCCTCCGCGTCGGCGACCGGAGCGAGCGGGCCGCCGGGCTCGTCGATCAGCAGGTCGACCGACTCCGGGATCCCGCAGCTCGTCCCGGTCAGGGTCTGGACGTTCTCCAGGGCGAGTGCATAGCCCCCGGCGTCGGCCTGCCGCAGCGGAGCGACGCTGAACCCGACCAGCAGGACGCCCACGGAGACGGCGGTGGCCGCAGCGGTGACCACGACCGGGGCCGCGACCAGCGGGGCCAGGTCCCGCCCCCGACCCCGCCGGGAGCGCACCCACCAGGACGCGCCCACCGCGAGGGCCGCGACCAGCAACCACACCGCCGGGTTGCCGAGCGGGACGCCCAGCGGGGTGATCGGAGCATCCCGGTACGGCAGGCCGTAGACCGAGTACATGAACCAGGCGTTCGGCCCGGAGTAGGCGAGCCCGGCCGCCAGGGCGACGACGCCCGTACCGGCCAGCGCGATCACCATCGTGGCCCGGTCCCGCGAGCGCGCCCGTGCCGCCTCGAGGAGGAGGACGCAGGCCAGGACGAGGAACGGTGCGCCCAGCCCCGCCACCGACCCGAAGTGGTGCGACCACTTGGACGGCGTCGCGAACAGGAGCGCGAACGCCAGCGCCACGGAGGCCGTGAGGATGTGCGCATCGGGGAAGCGGCGCAGCTCGGTGAGCCGCCGGGACAGCAGGAGGGCGACGACGAGCAGCAGTCCGAGGGTGAGCAGCACGGCCAGGCGCTTGGTGGCCGTGCCCTGGGGCCCCGCGCCGAGCAGGAAGGCGTAGCGCGTGGCCTCCTCGTACCACCCCAGGCTCGGGCCGATCTCCGTGTGCAGCTCGGTGGCCTTGGCCACCCCGTGCAGGGACTGGTCGGCGAACATCAGCACCAGCCCGCTGCCGGCGAGCGCCGCCAGCAGCGCCGCGATACCCGCCGTCGTCCACCAGGACGAGCCGGCCGCACGCACGGTCCGCCAGATGCGCGGCAGCAGCACCAGCACCGGCGCGAGGGCGACGACGCAGGACGGCGTGACCGACAGGCAGATGCCGGCGACCAGCGCCGCGGCACCGATGGACAGCAGCGGGCGGCGGGCCGTCGGCGCGGTGCCGCGCAGCAGCAGCGCCAGCACGGCTGCCGCGCCCAGCGCCACGAACGGCTCGGGCCGGACGCCCGTGTTGAACGGCAACCACCAGGCCAGGAAGCAGAGCGCCGACAGGACGGCGACCAGCGGGCCCCGCGACGACCGAGGCAGCACGGCCCCGAGCACACCGCGGCTCACGACGAACCACGTGGCGAGCCCCACCAGGTAGCTGGGGACGCGCAGCCACAGGGGCGCGGCGGAGACAGCGGCGAACGGCTGCACGATGTGCTGCACCAGCGTGAACGGCGCCTCGGAGGCGTTGAACCAGTGGTAGTAGTTGCCGATGTCGCCGCTGGCCAGGCCGTTGCGGATCGTCATCGTGGCGTAGCCGTCGTCGTCGGTCTGCGGCGCGATGAACATCCACAGCGAGAGCGCCCCGACCACGGCGGCGTCCACCGCCAGCCGGACGCGGCCGTCGGGGGCCCGCTCGGATCGCAGCTCCTCCGCACCGCGGGTGCGCGCGGCGGCCGACCGGGCGAGCATCGCGAGAGCGGCCAGGACCACGAGGGTGTAGACGGCCATCATCGCGATCTTCAGCCCGCTGGGCGAGCTCTCGAACCAGGTGCGGGTCCGGGCGGTCACCGCCGTCCCGTCCGCGTCGTCCGGCTCGAGGTCGGTGGTGAAGGCGAACACCTCTGGCACCGGCTCCGCGCTCAGCACGGTAGGGGCATCGGCGCCGACGACGACGCTGGTGGCCGTGTCGTCGGAGTCCACCCGGACGTCGCAGCCGGTCTCCGGCGGTGCCGCGGCGTGCACGACCCGGCCGTTGACCGCGACCCGCAGCTGGCCGTTCTCGGTGTCGACCACCAGACCCGACGCCGGCCCCTGGTCCCGGACCAGCGACGTGGCCAGCAGGGTCGTCCGCTCCCCGGTGCCCAGCCCCTCCTGCACGGCGGCGCAGGGGACCGTCGCGTGGATCTCGGCCGGGCGGTAGGGCACGAAGAACGCCGTGGTCGACGTCGGCTGCTCCCCCTGCGCCGGCCAGGTCACCTCGGTGCGGTCGGCCACGACCGGGGCCAGCGGCAGCGCCACGGCGAGGCCCACGCCCAGCAGCCCGACGAGCAGGGCCACGACGGCGCGCGTCCGCCCGGGGAATCGGGCCGGGTCGGGCGCGGCAGGGGCCGGCGCAGCCGGCAAGAGCGTCGTCGACACGTGGCGCCTCTCGATTGCCCGGGGCCTCTGCGCCGCAGCGAGCTTGATGGTGCGTCTGAGCAGCGGGAGGGCGGCCGGGCGAGCGCGGGCTCGGTGGCGACCTGCCGGAACAGGCCCGGGAGACTCCCTGGACACCGAGCGTAGCCCACCTCGGCGCCCCTTCCGGGGCGCCAGGGACGGCCGAGTGCTGGTGAGCGACACGTCTCGGAAGTGACTGGTGGGACGGACCGGTCCGGGTACGCGGCGGCTATTCTCGGCGCCGGGACGGAGCGCGCCGGGACCCGTGGCGCAGCACCCGGCGGCCCCTCCGGTCGCCGTCGGGCGGGAGGACGGAGCGCCTGGTCACGTGCTCAGCGAGGAGGCGGCGACGCCGCGCCGCCGTGTCTCTCACCCGGCAGGGCCCCGGTGACCTTCTCCGTCCTCGCCCGCGACCCGGGCTCCGGGGACCTCGGCGTCGCTGTCTCCTCCTGCATCCTCGCGGTGGGCCGGGCGGTGCCCAGCGCGCATCCGGGGCTGGGCGTGGTCGCCGCGCAGGCACGCAGCCGCCGCGGCCTGGGGCGGTCGCTGCTGAGCGGGCTGGCCGACGGCGGTGCGCCGGCCGCGCTCGTGCGCCGGGCGGCGCACAGCGCCGAGGACGCCGACCGGCAGATCGCCGTCCTCGATGCCACCGGCCGGGTGGCCGCCGACACCGGCCGGGGGTGCTTCCCCGTCAGCGGCCACCTGCTGGGCGACGGGTTCAGCGTGCAGGGCAACATGCTCGCCTCGGACGCCGTGCTCCCCGCGATGGCCGAGGCGTTCACGGCCGGCGGCGGGGACCTCGCCGACCGGCTCCTGGCCGCGCTCACCGCCGGGCAGGAGGCGGGGGGCGACCTGCGCGGCCGTCAGTCGGCCGCGCTGCTGGTGGTCAGCGGCGAGCACCCGTCCGACGACGACGACGGCGTGCGCATCGACCTGCGGGTCGACGACTCCGGCCACCCGGTGCGCCAGCTGCGCATGCTGCGCAACCTGCAGCGGGCCTACGACGAGCGGGACTACGAGTACCTCGCCCTGTTCGCACCGGAGGGCGCGCGCGACCTGTACGCCGCGCTCGCCGCCTCCGGGCGGGGCGACCGCGAGGCGGCCCGTCAGGCGCTGGAGGCGATGCGGGCCCGCCCCGGCTGGTCGGCGTGGCTGAGCGCCATGGCCGGTGACGCGCGCCTGTCGGCGGTGTCGCAGCTGCTCGGCTGAGCCGGGACCGGCCGGCTCAGAGGGTGTCCGGCCGCAGCCGCGCCAGCACGGCGGGGTCGATCTCCCGGTCGTGCAGGGGCAGCACGAGCTCCGTGACGAGGTCGGTCAGCTCGGCGACCCGCAGGTTGAGCCGGCGGGATTCGTGCAGGCCGTCGCGCAGCTCGGCCACCTGCCGCTCGAACTCGGCCAGGCGCTCCTCCGCCGCGTCCAGCCGGCTCCGGAGATCGTCGGCCTGCTCGCGCAGCCGTGCGTTGTCGTCGGTCAGGCGGGCGAGCTGCTCCGGCAGCTCCAGCGCCGCGGGGGCGAGGGCGCGGCGGACGGCCCACACCGCCCCACCGCGGGTGGGACGCGACTGGGACTGCGGGCTCATCGGGGCCTCCGTCGGAAGGTCAGGCGGTGCACGGGGACGATCTGCTCCTCGGCCGCGCCGAACCACCGCAGCGGCTCCAGCCGGGGCTCGGCCTCCTCGAGGACGAGCCGGTGCCGGTCGGCCTCGGCCACGACCTGGTCGACCGTGAGGTGGCGGTAGGGCGGGATGCCGGCGTAGCCGTGGTCGGCGACGAGGTCGAAGAACGCGCGGCCGGCGGGGCGCAGCACCATCCCGCAGAGCCGGAAGGCGTTCTCCCGCCCCCGGTCCTCCAGCGCGTTGAGCAGGCGCCGGCCGAAGACCGTCCAGGTCTGTGGCGCCGCCGCGAGCTCGGCGCCGAGCCGGAGGACGGTGCGCACGTCGAGCAGGTTCTGCACCTCGAAGGCGACCGGGAGGTCGGTGCCGGCGAGGCGCGACCGCGCCGTGGAGACGGCGTAGCGCGAGTAGTCGATCGCGCGCACGGTGCGGCCGCGCGCCGCCAGCGCGAGCGCGTCGGTGCCCACCCCGGCGCCGAGCTCGAGCAGGGCGCTCCCGTCGGGCGTGCGCTCGTCCACCCAGCGGGCGAAGCCGCTCATCGCCGGGTCGTGGGTCAGCGCGCCCGGCGGCGCGAGGAGGACCAGGTCGTCCCACGCCTCGCGCTCGACGTTGTAGTCGGCGAACCACCCGTAGAAGCGGGCCCCCGTGCTCTCCGGGACCTCGAAGGTGAAGGAGGGGTCCGGCGTCCGCCAGCCCTCCCCGTACACCGCCCGCAGGGCCAGCTCCTGGTCCCGGGGGGCCGGCTCCTCGCGACCGGACACCTGCACCCTGCTGGGTGGCAGCAGGTCCTCGCGACTCGCCTCGGCGCGGATCATGAAGTGCTGCATCCAGTGGTCGCCCAGGACGAAGCCCGGGAAGACGTCGACGTAGTGGTCGGGGCGACCCTCGTGGGAAAAGACGACCTGCAGGTGCCCGACCGACAGCCGGACGACCTCGTACCCGGCCGCGCGCAGCAGGCGACCGACGGCGAAGCTCTCCAGCGCCACGTCGGCGGGGTGCTCGTACCGGCTCAGGTAGGCCAGGTCCGCGTCGTCGTCGTGGGGCAGCAGGCGCCCCTCGCGGACCGGACCCAGGAGGGTGCCGCAGGTGACGTAGACGACCGGCCCGAGCTCGGACTCCAGCAGCTCGCGGATGGCGGTCATGTGGTCGAGCATCCGCTCGACCATGCCCGGCGCGGCATCGGCGAAGGCCTGTCCCAGCCGGCCCCACTTGTTGACCACGAGGGGGCGGCCGTAGTGGTCGACGAGCTCCGGCGGCCCCGTCCCGCCGTCCAGGCTGACGGTCGCCTCCGGGCCGGTGTCGGTGCCGCTGACCCGCACCCGCACGCGGAAGGTGCCCCGCAGGCGGGGGCGCAGCGCCGGCGGCCACGGCTCGAACCGCAGCGCGCCGTCCTGGAACGCCGTGTACCGGAGATCGGCGGGCACGTCGTCGGGGGCGACGACGGGCGGCGATGCCCGGAAGGAGAAGACCCGCCGCCCGTCGAGGTCGACGTCGAGGACCTGGTCGTCGTCGGCGGGCCCCGACGTGCGGTAGAAGAGGCCGGACGGGGTGGGCCACACCTGGTCGATCGGTCTCTCCTCGTCGGTTCCGGGAACGCCGCGGACGCACGCAGAGCGGGAGTCTACGGGCATGCCCCGTCAGGCGGCGGGGCCTCCGACGCCCGGCCCGCGGCCGTCAGTCGTCCTCGGGCGCCGCGTCGGCGAGCACGACCAGCCGACGCAGGCAGTGCTCCCGCAGCGGCTCGGGGAACCCGTCGGCCAGCCGGTAGTACACGACGCGCCCCTGCTTCCGGTTCGTGACGAGACCCGCCGTGCGCAGTAGCCGCAGGGCGTAGCCGACGGCGTCCTCGTTGACCTCCAGGGCCAGGGCGAGGTCGCCGACGCAGAGCTCCTCCACCACGTCGAGCGCGAACAGAACCCGGGCCCGGGTGGGGTCGGCCATCAGGCTCAGCACGCTGGTCAGCCGGGCGGCCTCCTCCCGGCCGGGGAGCCGCGCGCGGGCACGGGCCGTCCGCTCGGGGTCGACCGGGTGGGCGTGCAGGGATCCAGGCATCGGCGGGCACCTCCGCGGACGGCCTACCCGTACGGATCCACGGGCACGCCGCCGTCCCGGGCTCGCGCCCCGGGCCCCGTCGGCGTTTGTCCGTACGACCGTACGGGCATGCGGACCGTCGCCTCGATCCCGCGACGCCGTCGACCCGCACGTCGGCCCCGGGGGATCACCGTGGGACGAGAGCGCAGCCGTCGCGGCGGCCGCGGGACGACGCGCGCGGCTGCGCGCACGGACGACGGAGAGACGGAGAGCGGATCCATGGCGACGAAGCGGAACCACGACGGCGATGAGCACGATCAGGGCGGCATGTCCCACGAGGCGAAGATGTACCTGCGCTTCGCGGCCATGATCAGCACGTCCATGGTGGTCATGTACTTCACCATGTTCGCCGGCACGTGGGAGTGGAGCCACGTCCGGTTCAGCGAGAGCCGCGTGTTCATGGCGCTCACCATGGGCGGGACCATGGGGCTGGTCATGCTCGCCTGGATGCTCTCCATGTACAAGAACGTGAAGGGCAACATCGCCATCGTGGCGGCGAGCCTCCTGCTGCTGGGCGGCGGGATCTTCCTCGACCGCAGCCAGGTCACCGTGGACGACGTCAACTGGATGAGCGCGATGATCCCGCACCACTCGCTGGCCATCACCCGCTCCGAGCGCGCGGACATCGACGACGTCCGGGTGTGCCAGCTGGCCGTCGAGATCATCGAGGCCCAGGAGCGGGAGATCGCCGAGATGGAGTGGCTGATCCAGGACATCCGGGAGAACGGTGAGGCCGAGACCCTCGAGGAGGCGCAGGCCCGGCCCGTCCCGGAGTTCACCGGCTCCGCCCTGCGCGACTGCCCGACGGGCTGATCCCGGGGGACGCTCCCCGCGTCGAGGACCGGCCGGTGAGGGCCCGGGCAGCCGGGGCCTCGCGGTGGCTACCTCAGCAGGCTCCGGGCGATCACCATGCGCTGCACCTGGTTGGTGCCCTCGTAGATCTGGGTGATCTTCGCGTCGCGCATCATCCGCTCGACCGGGAAGTCCTGGGTGTAGCCGGCACCGCCGAAGAGCTGGACGGCGTCGGTGGTCACCTGCATGGCGACGTCGGAGGCGAACGCCTTGGCCGAGGCCGAGACGCGGGTGACGTCGGGCCGCCCCTGCTCCCCCGCGGCGGCGGCGACGTAGACCAGGTGCCGGGCCGCCTCGATCTTCATCTCCATGTCGGCGAGCATGAACTGCACGCCCTGGAACTCCCCGATGTTCTTGCCGAACTGCTTGCGCTCCTTGACGTAGGTCACGGAGGCATCGAGCGCGCCTTGGGCGACGCCGACGGCCTGCGCGCCGATGGTCGGCCGGGTGAAGTCCAGCGTCCGCAGCGCGGTCTTGAAGCCGGTACCGGGCGCGCCGATGATCCGGTCGGCCGGGATGGTGCAGTCGGTGAAGTAGAGCTCGCAGGTCGGCGAGCCCTTGATGCCCATCTTCCGTTCCTTCGGGCCGACGGCGAAGCCCGGGTCGTCGCGGTGCACCGCGAAGGCGGAGATGCCGTTGGCACCCTTATCCGGGTCGGTGACGGCCATGACCGTGTACCACTCGGAGATGCCGGAGTTGGTTATCCACGCCTTGGTGCCGTTGAGCACCCAGGAGTCGCCGTCGAGGCGGGCGCGGGTCTTCATCGCGGCGGCGTCGGAGCCGGCCTCCCGCTCGGAGAGGCCGTAGCTGATCATCGCCTCGCCCGAGGCGATCGAGGGCAGCACCTTCTGCTTCACGTCCTCGGACCCGGACAGGATGATCGGCATCGAGCCGAGCTTGTTGACCGCGGGGATCAGCGAGGCGCTGACGTCGACCCGGGCGACCTCCTCGATCACGATGCAGGTCGCGATCGCGTCCGCACCCTCGCCGCCGTACTCCTCGGGGATGTGGGTGGCGTGGAAGCCGGCGGCCGTCAGGGCCTTCTGCGCCTCGATGGGGTACCGGGAGTCGGCGTCCACCTCGGCCGCGTACGGCGCGATCTCCCGCTCGGCGATGTCACGCACCGCCTCGCGGATCGCCTCGTGCTCCTCGGTCAACGCGTACAGCCCGCTGTCGGTACCCACGACCCGATCGTAGGACGTCCGACTACCCGCCGGTAGCGAGGCGCTCCTGGAGGGTGAGGTCCCGCGCGACAACGCGCTCGGCGAGATCGGCCTGGAACCGCTCGACCCGGCCGCGCAGCTCCGCGTCGCTCGCGGCCAGGATGCGCACCGCCAGCAGCCCGGCGTTGCGGCCTCCCCCGATGCCGACGGTCGCCACCGGCACGCCCGCCGGCATCTGCACGATCGACAGGAGGCTGTCCAGTCCGTCGAGCCGGTCGAGCGGGCGGGGCACGCCGATGACCGGCAGCGGCGTGGCCGCGGCGACCATCCCCGGCAGGTGCGCCGCACCGCCGGCGCCGGCGACGATCACCCGTAGCCCACGCCCGGCGGCCTGCTCGGCGTAGTCGAGCATCCGCCGGGGCGTGCGGTGCGCGGAGAGCACGTGGGCCTCCCACGGAACGTCGAACTCCGCGAGCGCCTCGGCGGCCGGCTGCATCATCGGCCAGTCCGAGTCGCTGCCCATCACGATGCCGACGACGGGGTCGCTCATGCCCTGCTCCTCAGTGCTCGTGGTCGTGCGCGAAGGCGAAGGCCGGGTCGACCACGCCGTCGGCGAGGTAGCGGGCGGCAGCCACCGCCCGCGCCCGCACCTCCTCGAGGTCGGCCCCGAGCGCGGTCACGTGGCCGAGCTTGCGGCCCGGTCGCTGCGTCTTGCCGTACCAGTGCAGCTTCACGTCGGGCCAGTGCGCCATGAGGTGGTGGATCCGCTCGTCCAGCGCCGGCCCCGACCAGCCCTCCGCCGCGGCGGCACCGCCGAGCACGTTGGCCATCACCGCGACCGGGGCGACCATCTCCGTCGAGCCCAGCGGGTAGTCCAGGACGGCGCGCAGGTGCTGCTCGAACTGGCTGGTGCGGGCGCCCTCGATGGTCCAGTGCCCCGAGTTGTGCGGGCGCATGGCCAGCTCGTTGACCAGGACCCCCTCGGCGGTCTCGAACAGCTCGACCGCGAGCATGCCGACGACGCCGAGCCGGTCGGCGATGCGCACCGCGAGTTCTTGGGCCGCGGTGGCCAACTCGTCGGAGAGCCCGGGGGCGGGGGCGTACACCTCGGCGCAGACGCCGTCGCGCTGGACGGTCTGCACCACCGGCCACACCGCCACCTGCCCGAACGGCGAGCGGGCCACCTGTGCCGACAGTTCCCGCACCATGGCCACCCGCTGCTCGGCGAGCAGGGTGCCGTGCCGGTCCAGCAGCTCGTCGGCGGCTCCGGCGTCCCCGACGACGAAGACGCCCTTGCCGTCGTACCCGCCGCGGGGGGTCTTGAGCACGACCGGCCAGCCGTGCGCCGCGGCGAAGGCGGCGACGTCAGCGGCGGAGCGGACCTCGGCCCAGGCCGGCTGCGGCTCCCCCGCCTCCGCGAGCGCGCGGCGCAGCACCAGCTTGTCCTGCGCGTGCACCAGCGCCTCCGGGCCGGGAGCGACGCGGGTGCCCTCCTCGACCAGCGTGCGCAGGTGCTCGGTGGGCACGTGCTCGTGGTCGAAGGTGACCACCGTGGCGCCGTCGGCGAGCGCCCGCAGGTCACCCAGGTCACGGTGGTCACCGATCCGGACGTCCGCGGCCACCAGCGCCGCGGACTCGGCCGGGCCGGCGGACAGCACCCGCAGCGACTGGCCGAGCGCGATCGCCGCCTGCTGGGTCATCCTGGCCAGCTGCCCTCCGCCGACGACGGCGACCACGGGCAGACCGGTACGCGGATCCAAGGCGGCAGGCACGGTTCCGAAGGCTATCCGGAGAGCCCCGGCGGGCTACCGGGCGTGGCCCGCCGGGACCGGGCGGCGATCGGTCAGGCGGCGGAGCCGACCCGCAGGCGAGCGACCCACGGGTCCTCGCCCTTGTGCGGGGCCAGTCCCTGACTCTCGACCTGCTCGAGCACCCGCAGGCCGCGGTCGGCCAGCTCATCGGCCACCTGGGCCACCGGGAGGTACTGCCGGTAGTGCTCCCCGAAGACCTTCTCGGCGGCCGCGTCCTTGTCGGTGCGGAACTCCAGCCACCCCTGTCCGCCGGCCGAGACGACCTGGACCAGGAGCGTCCAGAGGTTGGCGCGGGCGTCGTCGGTGATGGCGTGCACCAGGAAGCGTGCGTAGAGGTTCCACCCGCGGCTCCAGTCGAGGCCGTCGGCGAAACCGGCGATCGACCGCTCGTCGGACAGGTCGACGACCTGGAATCGCGCGCCCCAGCCTTCCTCCTCGGACCGCCGGGTGGCGGTCTCCACGGCGGCGGCGGAGTAGTCGACCCCGACGACCTCGTGGTCCTTCATGCCGAAGAAGCGGGCATCCCGGGCGGTACCGGTGCCGACGTCCACGATCGGCGGCTGACCGTTCATGCGCTCGGTGACCCAGCGGGCGAAGGTCGACTCCTCCAGGGGGACCCGCTCCGACGCCGGGCCGCTGTAGAAGGACTGCCAGTGGTCGTTGCGCATCGGTGCACTCTCCGCATCAGCTCTGGAGCCGCCACCCGCGAGATCGGGTACGGCGGGCGAGAGGCGTGGCACTCCCTGGCCTCACCCTCCGGACACCGGGTGGAAGGTCTTCGTCACCGCGGATACCCCGAACGTTACGTCACCGGACACCCGTTGGTCATCATTTCGACCGTCTGCGTGTCGACTTGTCTACTCTGCGTGATCGCACCGGTCAGCCGGCCAGGCGGGAACCGTTCCGGCCGGCGATCACCTCGAGCCTGGTCGGGATGCGGGTGCGCAGCTCCTCCAGGTGGCTGATGACGCCCACCGTGCGTCCGCCCCGGCGGAGTTCGTCGAGCACCGTCATCACCGCGTCCAGGGCCTGCGCGTCGAGGGTGCCGAACCCCTCGTCCACGAACAGGGTGTCGATCCGGACGCCGCCGGTCTCCGCGGTGACGACGTCGGCGAGCCCCAGCGCCAGCGCCAGCGAGGCCATGAAGCTCTCCCCGCCCGAGAGCGTCTTGGTGGGACGGCGGGCGCCGGTGTACTCGTCGAACACGTCCAGCCCCAGCCCACCGCGAGCGCCGTGCCGCCCCTGCGCGTCGCTGTGCAGGAACGTGTACCGGCCCCCCGACATGTCCAGCAGCCGCCGGCTGGCCACCTCGGCCACCTGCTCGAGGCGCGCGGCGAGCACGAACGACTGCAGCCGCATCTTCCGGGTGTTCGCCCCGCGGCCGTGGGTCAGGTCGGCCAGCCCGGTGACCTGGTCGGCCCAGGCGCGCAGCTCGGCCAGCGTCAGCTCCGCCGCGCTCACCTTCCCGACCAGGTCGTCGAGCGCACTGCTGCAGCGGCGCGCCTGCTCGAGCGCGGCCACGGCCTCCTCCCGCCGGCGGGTGCCTCCCGCGCAGCGGTCCTCGAGGGCGGCGAGATCGGGCCGGTCGGGGAGGTCGGCGAGCTCCGGGGCGGCCAGCTGGGCGCGCAGCACGGCGACGCGCTGGTCGTGCTCGTCGAGCTGCCGGTCCAGCTGCGCCAGACGGCCCGCGCCGGCGAGGGCCGCCGCCGCGGCCTGGACGTCGCGGAAACCTGCGGCCCCGGCGCGCTCCTCCGCCGTCCGGCGGGCCGACTCGGCCTCCGCGCGGGCACGCAGCTCCTCGACCTCGGCGGCCACCACCGCCTCGCACGCCTCCGCGGCGGCCGACAGCCGGGCGACCCGGGCGGCCAGGTCGGCGTCGCCGCCGCGGGCTGCGTCCAGCCGGCTGCCCAGCTCGGCGAGGCCGGTCGTCAGCGCGTCGCGCTCGGCGGTGCGGGCCCGGAGCTCCTCGCGGTCGACGGCGAGCCGCCCGGCCGCCTCCTCGCGCTGATCGAGGAGCCGCTGGAGGCGCGCCTCGGCCGGCGGGAGCCCGGCGGCCAGCCCGGCCGCGACGCGCTCGGCCGCCGCCAGTTCCGCGACGCGCGCGGCCTGCTCGTCCACCGGCAGTTCCCCGGCCCGCGCCCGCAGGCCGGCGAGCTCGCGCTCGACGGCCTCCAGCCGGCCGGCGGCCCCGGTGAACGCGGCCTCGGCTGCATCCGCGAGCGCCCGCGCGGCGTCCTCGTCGGCCGCGGTGACCCGTTCGCCGCCCGGCTCCGCCGGCCGAGGGTGCTCGGTGGAGCCGCAGACCGGGCAGTCGGCGCCGTCGATGAGCCCGGCGGCGAGCTCGGCGGCCATCCCGTCCAGTCGCCGGGCGCGCAGGTCCAGCCACCGTTCCCGGGCGTCGGCGCGGGCGTCCCGCGCCCGGGCGACGTCCTCGCGCAGCGACCGCAGCGTGCGGTCCAGCTCCCCGGCCGCTCGTCCCGCGGCGAGAGCCGCCTCCGCGGACTCCAGGGCGGCGCGCAGGCCCGGCAGCTCCGCGGCGGCCGACCGCGCCGCCACCACCTCCTGCTCCTGCTCGGCCAGCAGCCCCGGCAGCGCGGCGACGGCCTCCTCCCCCGCGCGGCACCGGTCGGCCAGCTCGCGGGCCTGCCGGTCGAGCGCGGCGATCGACCGCTCCAGGGCGCGGGCGCGCTCCACCTCGGGCAGCAGTGAGCGCGCCTCGGCGGCCTGGTCGCGCAGCTCGCGCGCGACCACACCGTCGGCGGGGCGGCCCCCGGCGACCGGCTGCCAGGCCGCCACGGCGCCGGCCAGGTCGTCCGCGGCCCGCTCTGCCGCCCACCCGGCCGAACGGGCCGCGGCGAGCACGTCGCGCAACGGCTCGGCCCGGCGGGCGGCGTCGCGCTCGGCCCGCAGCGGCGCGAGCTCCGGCTCCCGCCGCTCCAGTGCCGCGAGCTCCGCGGTGGCCTGGTCGCGCCGGTCGTGCCGTCCCGCCAGCGCGCGGGCGGCCGTCAGCTCGGCGTCCGCGGTGGCCGTCTCGGCGGCGGCCGCATCGGCCCGCGCGGTGGCCGTCGCCAGGCGCCCGGCCGCGGTGGCCCGCACCTCCGCCACCCAGCGCAGCACTCCCCCGCCTGCCCCCGCGCCCACCAGCTCCGGGGCTAGCTCCTCGGGCACCTCGACGTCGGCTATCTGGGCGACCCGGTCGAGCAGCGTGCCCAGCTGGTAGCGCGCGTCCTCGGTGCGTGCGCGGGCCGCCGCGCGCTCCTCTGCCAGCCACTCCTCGGCCCGGGCGAAGCGGTCGACGTCGAACAGCGTGCGCAGCAGCTCGGTGCGGTGCTCCGGCTCGGCGCGCAGGAACCGCGCGAAGTCGCCCTGCGGGAGCAGCACCACCTGGCAGAACTGGTGCACGTCGAGCCCGAGCCGCGTGCGCAGGTGCTCGGACCCCTCGTCGATGCGCGTGCTGACCGGCTCCCACCCGCCGTCGGTGAGCCGGGAGACCACCAGCTTGGCCTGCTCGGTCGCCCAGCCCTCGCCGCGCTTCTTGGGCCGTTGCTGCTCCGGCCGCCGGACGACGCGCAACCGCTCGTCGCCGAGGGTCAGCTCGCAGCTGACCTCGGTCCGCGTGGCGGCGTCCGCGTGGTCGCTGCGCAGCCGCTTCTCCTCGCCGCGCGCGCCCGGGACGCGGCCGTAGAGGGCGAACACGACGGCGTCCAGCAGCGTGGTCTTGCCCGCCCCGGTCGGGCCCCACAGCAGGAACAGCCCGTCGCGCCCCACCTCGTCGAGGTCGACCTCGACGGTGCCGGCGAAGGGCCCGAAGGCGGTCAGCGACAGCCGGTGCAGCCTCATCGGGCGGCGTCCTCGCGGTCGGCGGCCCCGAGCGCCCGCGCCAGCAGCTCCCGCTCGGCGGCCCCGGCGGGTACGCCCCGCACCGCGCTGACGAACTCGTCGGCGATCTCCAGCGCGCTGCGCCCGCGCATCCGCTCCTGGTAGCTGCCGCGCTCGATCACCGCGCCCGCACCGGTCCAGTCCAGGTGCACGCAGTGCGGGAACCGGGTCTGCAGGCGGCGCATGGGGTCCGCGGGTCGCGTCGGGTCGGTCAGCCGAGCGGAGACGAAGTGCTGCTCGACCGGCTCGTGCGCCGGCTCGGCGAGCAGCTCCTCGAGCGTGCCGGTGAGCACGCTGAGCGGGCGCGGGGTGGGCAGCGGGACCGCCCGGACCCCGGCCAGCCCGCCGGCGTCGAGCTCGACCAGCCAGGCCTGCTTCTGCTGCCCGGCCTCGCCGAAGGAGTAGGCCAGCGGCGAGCCGCTGTAGCGCACCCGTGGGCTGAGCGTCTGCGGGCGGTGCAGGTGGCCGAGCGCGACGTAGTCGACGCCGTCGAAGACCGACGCCGGCACCAGGTCGACGCCGCCGACGCAGATGTCCCGCTCGCTGTCGCTCGCCACGCCGCCACCGACGAAGGCGTGCGCGAGCACCACCGAGCGCGCCCCCGGCCGGAGGAAGAGATCGGCGCGCACGCGGTCCATCGCCTCCTGCAGCACCGCCTCGTGCCCACGGGCGCCGGGGACGCCGAGCTCGTGCCGGGCCACCTCGGGCTCCAGGTAGGGGATGCCGTAGACCGCGACCTCGCCGTGCTCGTCGGCCAGCAGCACCGGTTCGTCCAGCCGCGGGGTCGCCGCTCGCACGTGCAGGCCCGCGGCGCTGAGCAGACCGGAGAAGGTGCCCAGCCGGCGAGCGGAGTCGTGGTTGCCGGGGGTGAGCACCACGCGGGCCCCGGTGGCCAGCAGCCGGCCGACGACCCGGTCGAGCACGGCGGTGGCGTCGGCCGAGGGCACCGCCCGGTCGTAGACGTCACCGGCGACGACGACGACGTCGACGCCTTCCTGCGCGACCACCGCGGCCAGCCCGCTCAGCACCTCCTCCTGCTCGGCGAGCAGATCGGTGCCGTGCAGGGTGCGGCCGATGTGCCAGTCGGAGGTGTGCAGCAGCCGCATAGCCGCAGAAGGTAGGGAGGGGGTACGACAGAACCGCCGAGGCGCGCCGTGACGGACCCGTCACATCCGGTGGACGTCAGAGGATCTCGGTGGAGCGCCACCCCTCCGGCGGCGGCCACCCCTCCTCGCCGCGGACGTACCCGGCGTTCTCCCGGGCCCGGCGCTCCGCGTCCTCCTCGATCATGACGTTGAGCAGCTGCTGCACCCCGTCGCTGTCGGGGATCTGCCGCAGCACGGTGGGGCCGCTGTCGCCGGCGGTCTCGATGGTGAGCGTGCCGGATCGGACGATCCGCTCCCAGAGCGTCTGCCGGTAGGAGACGTCGGTGATCCGGGAGAGCCCGAGATCGCGGCCGCGGCGGGCGAGGATCCCCTCGCGGAAGAGCAGCCGGTGGGTGGTGACCACGTAGTGCGTCGTCCGCCAGCGCAGCAGGGGCACGAGCACGAGGAACACCAGCAGGAGGAGCGCCACCACCACGATCGCCAGCCGGATCATCCCCTGCTGCCGGCCGGGCGGGACCAGCGCGGCACCGAACGACGCGCCCCCGACGACGAGCAGGAAGAGCACGACCGGCCAGAAGACCGTCAGCCAGTGCGGGTGCAGGTGCCGCACGACCTCTTCGTCGTCGGCGAGGAGCTTGTCGGGGTACGGCACCCCACCAGGATGCCGCCGATCCGCCCCGGGTCCGGCGATCGACGCCCTCGGCGCGTCCGCACGGACGGCGCTCGACGCCGAAGCCGGGCCGGGGGCGGCGATGCCGTACCGGGTCAGGCCCGCCGCACGTGCCGGACGTCGCCGCTGGCGAGCTCCACCTGTCCCTCGGGGGTGTCCACGACCAGCCGGCCGTCCCAGTCGATCGCACGGGCGGTGCCGACCATCGCGGACCCATCCGGCATCGTCACCTCGACCGTGCTGCCCACCGTCGAGGACCACGACAGGTAGTCGCGGGCGAGACCCGAGACGACCGGGTCACCCAGCGCCTCGCGCCAGCCCAGGTAGCGCCGCTCGACGGCCCGCAGGAAGCCCAGCAGCACCGGGCCGCGGTCCACGGTCGCGCCGGTGACGACCGACAGCGACGTACCCGTTCCGGGGAGCTCGGCCTCCGACGTCGACACGTTCAGCCCCACGCCGACGACGACCCCGGACGGCTGCCCTGCTCCACCGACCGACTCGGCCAGGATGCCCGCCAGCTTGCGCCCGTCCCGGGCGAGCAGGTCGTTGGGCCACTTCACGGTCGAGAGCACGCCGGCCACCTCCCGCACCGACTCCGCCAGCGCCACCCCGGTCAGCAGCGGCAGCCAGCCACGGCGGGCGGCGGGCACGTCCGGGCGGAGGAGGAAGGAGACGGTCAGGCCGGCGCGCGGCGGCGACATCCACACCCGGTCGAGCCGCCCGCGGCCGGTGACCTGGTGCTCGGCCACGAGCACGGTGCCCTCGGGGGCGCCGTCCGCGGCCGCGGCGGCCAGCGCGGCATTGGTCGAACCGATCTCGTCGACCACCTCGACCGAGCGCCACAGGGCGGTGTCGCGGGTCAGGGCGGCCTGCAGCGCGGAGGCGTCGAGCGCGGGACGCTCGAGGTCCGACCAGCGCGAGGAAGGTGTGTCGGGCACGGAGGAGACGGTAGCCACGCGCCGCCGCGGGGTGCGCGCTCGCACCGTGGGCGGGACTCCGGAAGGAAGGGGGCGAGCGGCTCCCCTACGCTACGGATCCCGTGGCCCCGCATGCGCGGCCACGCCCCGTGCACAGCAGCGCCGCCACGGCGGCCGACGAGCGCCAGCGAGGAGAACGAGGACGCGTGAGTGCCGCCGAACTGGAGAGCGCCGGGGAGCAGGTCCCCGACGACGTCGACATCCACACGACCGCCGGGAAGCTCGCCGACTTCGAGCGCCGGGTGCAGGAGGCCGTCCACGCGGGCTCCGAGCGCGCGGTCGAGAAGCAGCACGCGGCCGGCAAGATGACCGCCCGCGAGCGGATCGAGGCGCTGCTGGACCCGGGCTCGTTCACCGAGTTCGACGAGTTCGCCCGGCACCGGTCGACGAACTTCGGGATGGCCGACAAGCGCCCGTTCGGCGACGGCGTCGTCACCGGGTACGGCACCGTCGACGGCCGCCCGGTGGCGATCTTCTCCCAGGACGTCACGGTCTTCGGCGGCAGCCTCGGCGAGGTCTACGGCGAGAAGATCGTCAAGGTGCAGGACTTCGCCATCAAGAACGGCTGCCCGGTCATCGGCATCAACGAGGGCGGGGGCGCCCGCATCCAGGAGGGCGTGGTCTCCCTCGGCCTCTACGGCGAGATCTTCCAGCGGAACGTGCACGCCTCCGGCGTGATCCCGCAGATCTCGCTGGTCATGGGCCCGGCCGCGGGCGGGCACGTCTACTCCCCCGCGCTCACCGACTTCGTCGTCATGGTCGACAAGACCAGCCAGATGTTCATCACCGGCCCCGACGTGGTGAAGACGGTCACCGGTGAGGACGTCACGCTCGAGGAGCTCGGCGGCGCCCGCACGCACAACACGAAGTCCGGCGTCGCGCACTACCTGGCCGAGGACGAGAACGATGCGCTCGACTACGTCAAGGCGCTGCTGTCCTACCTGCCGAGCAACAACCTCGACCCGCTGCCGGCCGTCGAGATGGCGCCGGTCGAGACCGTCCTCCCGGACGCGCTGACCGACGAGGACCGGGAGCTCGACACCTTCATCCCCGACTCGGCGAACACCCCCTACGACATGCACGCGGTCATCGAGCACGTGCTCGACGACGGCGAGTTCCTCGAGGTGCAGCCGCTGTTCGCGCCGAACATCCTCATCGGCTTCGGCCGGGTCGAGGGCCGACCGGTCGGCGTCGTGGCCAACCAGCCCACCCAGTTCGCCGGCACGCTGGACATCGACGCCAGCGAGAAGGCCGCGCGGTTCGTGCGCACCTGCGACGCCTTCAACATCCCGGTGCTCACCTTCGTCGACGTGCCGGGCTTCCTCCCGGGCACGTCGCAGGAGTGGGAGGGCATCATCCGTCGCGGCGCCAAGCTGATCTACGCGTACGCGGAGGCCACCGTCCCGAAGGTCACGGTCATCACCCGCAAGGCCTACGGCGGCGCCTACGACGTCATGGGCTCCAAGCACCTGGGCGCCGACGTGAACCTGGCGTGGCCCACCGCGCAGATCGCCGTGGTCGGGGCGCAGGGCGCGGTCGGGATCCTCTACCGCAAGGAGCTCGCGGCCGCCGAGGACCCCGACGCCCGCCGCGCCGAGCTCATCGCGGAGTACGAGGACACGCTCGCCAACCCCTACATCGCCGCCGACCGCGGGTACGTGGACGCCGTGATCCCGCCGTCGCACACCCGCGTCCAGGTGACGAAGGCGCTGCGGGTGCTGGCCAACAAGCGCCAGACGCTGCCGCCCAAGAAGCACGGGAACATCCCGCTGTGAAGGCGACCGATGAGGGCGGCCCCCTGCAGGGTGCCCGCCGCGAGCCTGCGAGTGGTGGGGAGCAGGGGGTCCTTCCTCCGTTGCTGCGCGTCGTCAAGGGTGAGCCGACGCCCGCGGAACTCGCCGCCCTCACCGTTGTGGTGGCCGCTCTCTCACAGCGCCGCACCCGCCGCCGGCCTCCCGCGCCGGTCGGCGCGTGGGCGTCCTACGGGCGCACCCACCGCCGTCCGCTGCAGGCCGGCCCCGGTGGGTGGCGCGCGGCCGGGAGCCCGGCATGAGCGCCGACCGCAGGCTGGTCCTGGGCTCGGCCTCACCGGCCCGGCTGTCGCTGCTGCGCCAGGCCGGCCTCGCCCCCGAGGTCGTCGTCAGCGAGGTGGACGAGTCGGCGCACTCCGCCCCCCGGGTCGCCGAGACCGTCGCCCTGCTGGCCGCGGCCAAGGCGGCCGACGTCGCCAAGCGGGAGACCGACGCACTGGTGATCGGCGCGGACTCGCTGCTGGAGTTCGCCGGGAGGCCGCAGGGCAAGCCGGCCGACGCCGCCGAAGCCCGCGACCGCTGGCGGCGGATGGCCGGGCGTTCCGGCGTCCTGCACACCGGTCAGGCCCTGTTCGACGTCCGGGACGGGTCCGTGGTGAGCCGGGACATCGCGGTGGCCTCCACCGTCGTCTACTTCGCCGACCCGACCCCGCCGGAGGTGGAGGCCTACCTGGCCACCGGTGAGCCGCTCGCGGTGGCCGGCGCGTTCACCCTCGACGGGCTCGGCGCGCCGTTCGTCCGCCGGGTGGAGGGCGACCCGGCGGCCGTCGTGGGGCTGTCGCTGACGGTGCTGCGCACCCAGCTGGGAAAGCGGGGGCTGACCATCACCGACCTCTGGCGACGTTGACGGCCGGGCCGCGTGTGACAGGTGTGAAGGGATGGCACTCCGGGATGGCGATCACCGACGGCGACAGGTACC
Organism: Blastococcus sp. SYSU DS1021; assembly: GCF_054050995.1. Taxonomy (NCBI): domain Bacteria; kingdom Bacillati; phylum Actinomycetota; class Actinomycetes; order Geodermatophilales; family Geodermatophilaceae; genus Blastococcus; species Blastococcus sp. SYSU DS1021. The sequence goes on from NZ_JBJHAL010000037.1 coordinate 28,177, forward strand.
CATGGTGACCATGAGTGCGCACCGGGTGATCGTTCATGTCGGTACACCGAAGTCCGGCACGACCTACCTGCAGGACCTGCTCTGGAACTCTCGGGCGGCCCTGGCCGACGCCGGGGTCCTCTACCCGGGCGACGTGCCCGAGGCGCACTTCCACGCCACGCTGGACCTGAAGCAGGAGGGCTTCAACGGCTGGGTCGACCCCGCGCTGGACGGGGCCTGGAACCGGCTGGTCGAGGCCGCGCGGGCGCACGAGGGCACCACGGTCATCTCCCACGAGCTCTTCGGCGACCTGCCCCCGGAGGCGATCGCGCGGGTCCACGCCGACCTCTCCTTCGCCGAGGTGCACGTGGTCGTCACCGCTCGCGACCTGGCCCGGCAGCTGCCCGCCGTCTGGCAGGAGGACGTCAAGAACCGGCACTACCTGCCCTTCGGCGAGTGGCTCGCCACCGTGGGGTCCGAGGCCTGGAGCGACACCTGGTACGGCCGGGCGCTGTGGCTCCGCCAGGACCTCCCGGCGCTCGTGGAGCGGTGGGGGGCGGAGCTCCCGGCCACCCAGGTGCACCTGGTCACCGTCCCGCCGCGGGGGGCCGACCCCGCCACCCTGTGGCAGCGCTTCGCCCAGGTGGTCGGCGTCGACCCTGCCCTCGCCACCCCGCCGGACGGACGGCGCAACAAGTCGCTGGGCCGGGCGGAGGCCGAGCTCCTCCGCCGGCTCAACGAGCGGCTGGACTACGGCATCGACTGGCCGACCTACGCCGCCCGCATCACCCACCACGTGGCCGTCGACGTCCTGGCCGAGCGCCCGTCGTCCGGCTCGCTGACCGTGCCCGCGAGCGCCCGGCCGTGGGTGGTCGCCCGCGCCGCCGCGATGGTGGACGAGCTGCTCGCGGCCGGCTGCCAGGTGGTCGGGGAGCTCGACGAGCTCCGGGTGCCGCCGGCGGGGCCCGCCGAGGCGCCGGCACCCACGGCCGAGGAGATCCTCGATGCCGCCCTGGACGCGATCGTCGCGCTCATCCCCACGCACTCGGCGCCCGAGCCGGAGACCACCGGCGCCGCGCCGGACCCGGGCGAGGAGGACGCCGCGGCGCTTCCGGAGACGGCCCCGGACACCACCGCGCCCGCCCTGGCCACGGGCCCGGAGTCCGCCGAGCCGGTGGATCCCCCGGTGGCCGCGGCCGTCGCCCCCGACGCGGACGACGCACAGCAGGACCCGGTCCGACGGCGGGTGCGGCAGCGAACGCAGCGGATGGCGCGCTTGACGCGCCGCCTCGCCGGGTCGCTCACCGCGAGCTGACCGGTACCGGTACCGGACGTCTGCAGCCCTGCCGCGGAGGCGACGCGGCCTGCTGGCTACAGTCCGAGCCGTCCGAACGAGAGGGAGAACACCGGTGCAGAAGGTTCTCATCGCCAACCGTGGCGAGATCGCGGTCCGCGTGGCCCGCGCCTGCAAGGACGCGGGTCTCACCAGCGTCGCGGTCTACGCCGAGCCCGACCGCGACGCGCTGCACGTACGCGTCGCCGACGAGGCCTTCGCGCTCGGCGGCACCACCCCGGGCGACTCCTACCTGGTGATCGACAAGATCCTCGACGCGGCCCGGCAGTCCGGCGCCGACGCGATCCACCCCGGCTACGGGTTCCTCTCCGAGAACGCCGACTTCGCCCAGGCCGTCCTCGACGCGGGGCTGACCTGGATCGGCCCGTCGCCGCAGGCGATCATCGACCTCGGCGACAAGGTCGCCGCCCGGCACATCGCCACCAAGGCCGGCGCCCCGCTGGTGCCCGGGACCAAGGACCCGGTCGGGGGCGCCGACGAGGTCGTGGCCTTCGCGCAAGCGCACGGCCTCCCGGTCGCCATCAAGGCGGCCTTCGGTGGTGGTGGCCGCGGGCTGAAGGTCGCCCGCACGATGGAGGAGATCCCGGAGCTGTTCGACTCGGCGGTTCGCGAGGCGGTCGCCGCCTTCGGCCGCGGCGAGTGCTTCGTCGAGCGATTCCTGGACAAGCCCCGGCACGTCGAGGCACAGGTGCTCGCCGACACCCACGGCAACGTGATCGTCGTCGGCACCCGCGACTGCTCGCTGCAGCGGCGCAACCAGAAGCTGGTCGAGGAGGCGCCCGCGCCGTTCCTCACCGACGACCAGCGCGCCCGCATCCACTCCTCGGCGAAGGCGATCTGCAAGGAGGCCGGCTACCACGGTGCCGGCACCGTGGAGTACCTGGTCGGCGCCGACGGCTCGATCTCGTTCCTCGAGGTCAACACCCGCCTGCAGGTGGAGCACCCGGTCTCCGAGGAGACCAGCGGCATCGACCTGGTGCGCCAGCAGTTCCGCATCGCCGAGGGCCTGCCGCTGGAGATCACCGAGGACCCCGAGCCGCGGGGTCACAGCATCGAGTTCCGGATCAACGCCGAGGACGCCGGCCGCAACTTCATGCCGGCCCCGGGCCCGGTGAACCGGCTGGAGATCCCGCAGGGCCCCGGTGTGCGCTGGGACTCCGGCGTCGAGACCGGCGGCGAGGTCGCCGGCGCGTTCGACTCGATGCTGGCCAAGCTGATCGTCACCGGCGCCACCCGCGAGGAGGCCCTGCAGCGGGCCCGCCGCGCGCTGGACGAGCTGGTGGTCGAGGGCATGCCCACGGTCATCCCGTTCCACCGGGCCGTGGTGCGCGACAAGGCGTTCACCAGCGAGCCGTTCACGGTGCACACCCGCTGGATCGAGACCGAGTGGGACAACCAGGTCCCGCCCTACGACGCCGCCCCGGCCGGGCAGGACGAGGAGGCGCCGCGGCAGACCGTCGTCGTGGAGGTCGGCGGCCGCCGCCTCGAGGTCTCCCTGCCCGCCGGGCTCGCCGCCGGCGGTGGCGGCGCGGCGCCCGGCGCGGCGGCCAAGCCCCGCAAGCGCGGCGGCGGGGGCGGCGGTGCCGCGGCCTCCGGTGACTCCCTCACCTCGCCGATGCAGGGCACCATCGTCAAGGTCGCCGTCGAGGACGGCGCCACCGTCGAGGCCGGTGACCTGGTCGTCGTCCTCGAGGCGATGAAGATGGAGCAGCCGATCACGGCGCACAAGGCCGGCTCGATCTCCGGCCTGGCGGCGGAGGTGGGCGCCTCGGTCACCAGCGGCGCGGTCATCTGCACCATCGCCGACGCCGAGTAGGACCGCGCGTCGATCGGGGCCCGTCACCAGCTGGTGACGGGCCCCGAGCACGTCCGGCTCAGGAGGCGCGCACCTGCCCGGTCCGCATCGACCAGTGCAGGGTCCCGCCCTGGAACCGCTGCGATGCGTCGCCGTCGGGCGCGCGGACCGCCGGGGCGACCGGGTAGCCGAGGTACCCGTTCTCCCAGCCCAGCTGTCCCCACCGGGCGCGGATGGCTCCGTCGATGGCCTGGGCCCCGGTGAACGGCGTCCAGTAGATCGACCCACCCTGGAAGTGCTGCAGGCACCCACCGTTGCGCAGCCCACAGCGGGCATCGGCCACCGGATAGCCGTAGTACCCCAGCTCCCAGCCCAGCTGCCCCCACCGCGTGCGAATGTCACCGTCGATCGCCCGGGCACCGGCGAACGGCGTCCAGTAGATCGACCCACCCTGGAAGTGCTGCAGGCACCCACCGTTGCGCAGCCCACAGCGGGCATCGGCCACCGGATAGCCGTAGTACCCCAGCTCCCAGCCCAGCTGCCCCCACCGCGTGCGAATGTCACCGTCGATCGCCCGGGCACCGGCGAACGGCGTCCAGTAGATCGACCCACCCTGGAAGTGCTGCAGACACCCACCGTCGCGCAGCCCACAGCGGGCATCGGCCACCGGATAGCCGTAGTACCCCAGCTCCCAGCCCAGCTGCCCCCACCGCGTGCGAATGTCACCGTCGATCGCCCGGGCACCGGCGAACGGCGTCCAGTAGATCGACCCACCCTGGAAGTGCTGCAGACACCCACCGTCGCGCAGCCCACAGCGGGCATCGGCCACCGGATAGCCGTAGCGCC
>NZ_JBJHAL010000038.1:0-31149 GCF_054050995.1 Blastococcus sp. SYSU DS1021
CCCCCAACCAACCCACCCCCCCCACCAGCGCCGCCCCCCCCCCCCCCCCCCCCCCCCCCCCCCCCCCCCCCCCCCCCCCCCCCCCCCCCCCCCCCCCCCCCCCCCCGGTCAGCCAGCCAGGCAGGCGGTGAGTGCCCCCACCATGAGCGGCACGTCGCGGGCCGAGGCCAGCTCCCGGCAGGAGTGCATGGCGAGCATGGGGGCGCCGATGTCGACCGTGGTGACTCCCAGCCTGGTCGCCGTCAGCGGGCCGATGGTGCTCCCGCACGGGAGGTCCGCCCGCGTGACGAACGTCTGCACCGGGACGCCGGCGTCGTCGCAGCGCTCGGTGAACCAGCCCCCGGAGGCCGCGTCGGTGGCGTAGGCCTGGTTGGCGTTCACCTTGAGCACCGGCCCGCCGCCGAGCTCGGGCCGGTGCGCCGGCTCGTGCCGCTCGGCGCGCGTCGGGTGCACGGCGTGGGCCATGTCGGCCGACACGAGCACCGACCGGGCCAGCGCCCGGTGCACCGCCTGCGCATCCGCAGGAGCGGTCGCCGCGGCCAGCCGCTGGACGACGTCCTCGAGGAAGCTGCCGCGGGCGCCGGACATGGAGCCGCTGCCCACCTCCTCGTGGTCGTTGCAGACCAGCAGCTGCGTGCGTGCCCCGGCCGGTGCGGCCAGCAGGGCCAGCAGCCCGGAGTGGCAGCAGGCCAGGTCGTCGAGCCGGGGGGCGGCCACCCACGTGCCGTCCGCCCCGGCGCGCGACGCCGGCTGGGTGTCGGCCAGCACCAGGTCGGTGCCGACGACGTCGCCGGCGTCCACCCCGGCCGTGGCGGCGAGGGCCTCGGTGAGCCCCGGCCCGGTGCCGAGGTCGCGGTCCCACACCGGCACCAGGTGCTGCTGCGGGTCGAGGGTCAGCCCCTCGCGGACGCTCCGGTCGAGGTGGATGGCGAGGGAGGGCAGCCGCAGCGGGGCGCCGGGCAGCCGCACCAGGGTCGTCCCGCCCCCGCGCAGCACCAGCCTCCCGGCCACGGTCAGCTCCCGGTCCAGCCAGGTGTGCCACAGCCCGCCGCCGTAGGGCTCGACGCCCACCAGGCGGTACCCCGACTGCCGGACGTCGTTGCGCGGCCGCACCTTGAACGTCGGCGAGTCGGTGTGCGCGCCGACCAGCCGCATCCCGGTCTCGGCCAGCGGGCCGCTGCCCATCCGGAAGGCGATGAGGCTGCCGTGCCGGACGACGAAGTGCTGCCCGCCGGGCGCCGGTGCCCAGGAGTCCGCCTCGGCCAGCTCGGTGAACCCGGCTGCGCGCAGCCGGCGCGCCAGCTCGGCGACCGCGTGGGCGGGGGACGGCGAGGCGTCGACGAAGGCCCGCAGGTCGTCGCCGAGGGCGAGCTCGTCGGTCGGGGCGGCATCCGGCGTCGGCATGCGGTCATCGTGCCCGACGCCCGGACGGAGGCGGGGGAGCGGGAGGAAGCGCCCAGGTGGGATGCTCGGGAGGTGAGCCAGCGCACGGTCCCCGGGAGCCCCGACGAGCTGTCCGCCGCCCTGGCGGGCACCGGCTACCTCGCCGACGAGGGGCTGGCCACCGCCGCGCACCTGGCGCTGGCCATGCACCGGCCGCTGTTCCTCGAGGGCGAGGCCGGCGTCGGGAAGACGGCGCTGGCCCAGGCGCTGGCGGAGATCACCGGCCGGCCGCTCTACCGGCTGCAGTGCTACGAGGGGCTCGAGGCCAGCCAGGCGCTCTACGACTGGGACTTCGGCCGTCAGCTGCTGCACCTGCGCGCCGCCGAGGCCGCGCACGCCGCCGACGACCCCGCGCGGCTGGAGGCCTCGCTCTACGACCGCCGGTTCCTCCTGGCCCGGCCGCTGCTGCAGGCGCTGGAGGACTCCCCGAGCGTGCTGCTCGTCGACGAGGTGGACCGCGCCGACGACGAGTTCGAGGCGTTCCTGCTGGAGGTGCTGTCGGACTTCACCATCTCCATCCCGGAGCTCGGCACGGTGCGGGCGGAGACCCCGCCGCTGGTGGTCCTCACCTCCAACCGCACCCGCGAGGTGCACGACGCGCTCAAGCGGCGCTGCCTGTACCACTGGCTGGCGCACCCCGACTTCGACCGCGAGGTGGCGATCCTGCGCCGTCGGCTGCCCCAGGTCACCGACGAGCTGGCCCGGCAGGTGGCCCGGGCGACGGCGACGCTGCGCACCCTCGACCTGCTCAAGCCGCCCGGGGTCGCGGAGGCGATGGACTGGGCGACGGCGCTGCACACGCTCGGGGCCCGGGACCTGGACCCCGACCTGGCGGCGCGGACGCTCGGCGCGGTGCTCAAGTACCGGGAGGACACCGAGCGGGTGCGGTCGCTGGACCCGGAGGCGCTGCTCGGTGGCTGACGCGTCGGGGACGGCGGAGCGGGACGTCGTCGACACCGTGCTGGGCTTCGCCCGGACGCTGCGGCACGCGGGCGTGACCGCCTCCCCGGACCGGGTCCAGGCGATGCTCGCCGCCCTGGGCCACCTCGACGTCCTCCAGCCGTCGGCGGTCTACTGGGCCGGCCGGCTGACCCTCTGCGCCGGCCCCGACGACCTCGACCGCTACGACGCGGCCTTCCTGGCCTGGTTCTCCGGGCGACGCCCGCGCCCCGCCCCGGCACCGGTGCAGGTGCGGCCGCAGCTGGCCGCGAGCGCGCCGCTCGACGCGGGCACCGGCGAGGGGGACGAGGACCCGGACACCCCCGACCTGGCCGCCCGCGCCAGCGCCGACGAGGTGCTGCGACACCGTGACGTCGCCGGGCTGACCCACGCCGAGCGCGCCCACCTGCGCCGGTTGTTCGCCCTGCTGGTCCCGGCCGCCCCGATGCGCCCGGCCCGGCGACGGCGGCCGGCGGCCCACGGCGGTGTGCACCCGGGCCGGACCGTGCGCCGGGCGCTGCGCGAGGGCGGCGAGGTCAGCCGGCTGGTGCACCGCCGCCCGCGGCCGCGCCCCCGCCGCGTCGTGCTGCTGGTCGACGTCTCCGGGTCGATGACGCCCTACGCCGACGCGCTGCTGCGGTTCGCCCACGCGGCGGTGCGGGCCCGGCCGGCGTCGACCGAGGTGTTCACGATCGGCACCCGGCTGACCCGGGTCACCCGCGAGCTGCGGCTGCGCGACCCGGACCGGGCGCTGGCCGCCGGGGGGCAGGCGATCCCCGACTGGTCCGGCGGTACCCGGCTCGGCGAGGTGCTCAAGGCCTTCCTCGACCGGTGGGGCCAGCGCGGCACCGCGCGCGGCGCCGTGGTGGTGGTGTGCAGCGACGGCTGGGAGCGTGGGGACACCGGGCTGCTCCGGGAGCAGATGGCCCGGCTGCGGCGGCTCGCGCACGCCGTCGTCTGGGTCAACCCGCACAAGGGCCGGACGGGGTACGAACCCCTCACCGGCGGGATGCAGGCGGCGCTGCCGTCGGTCGACCACTTCGTGGCGGGGCACAGCATGGCCGCGTTCGAGGAGCTGTCGGGAGTGCTGCAGGAGCCGCGCGGGCAGCACCGGAGATCTGGGGAGGAGTTGCCGGATGCGAGACGTGCTCGATGACCTGGTCGGCTGGTGGCAGGCGGGGGAGACCGTCGGCGTGGGCACCGTGGTGGGCACCTGGCGCTCGGCGCCGCGGCCCGCCGGCGCGTCGATGCTGGTGGGGCCCGACGGCACGGCGGTGGGCAGCGTCTCCGGCGGCTGCGTCGAGGGCGCGGTGTACGAGGAGGCCAGGGACGCCGTCGCCACCGGGGAGCCCACGCTGCGCCGGTACGGGGTCAGCGACGACGACGCCTTCTCCGTCGGGCTGACCTGCGGCGGGATCCTCGACGTCTTCGTGGAGGCGGTGTCGCGCGAGTCCTTCCCCGAGCTGGGGGAGGTCGCGGAGTCGGTGGGGCGGCACGAGCCGGTCGCCGTCGTCACCGTGGTCGCCGGCCCCGACGACCGGCTGGGGCGCCGTCTGGTGCTCTGGCCCGACCGGTCCTCGGGGACGCTGGGCTCGCGACGGCTGGACGACGCCGTGGCCGACGACGCCCGCGGCATGCTCGTCGGCGGCCGCACCGGGCTGCTGCACGTGGGGCGCGACGGCGAGCGGCGCGGCGACGACCTCACCCTGTTCGTGAACTCCTTCGCCCCGGCCGCCCGCATGGTGGTGTTCGGCGCCATCGACTTCGCCGCCGCCGTCGCCCGGGTCGGCGCGTTCCTGGGCTACCGGGTCACCGTCTGCGACGCCCGGCCGGTGTTCGCCACCCCCAAGCGCTTCCCGGAGGCGCACGAGGTGGTGGTCGAGTGGCCGCACCGCTACCTGCAGGCCGAGGTCGACGCCGGGCGCATCGACGAGCGGACGGTGCTCTGCGTGCTCACCCACGACCCGAAGTTCGACGTCCCGCTGCTCGAGGTGGCGCTGCGCACCCCGGTCGCCTACGTCGGGGCGATGGGCTCGCGGCGCACCCACGACGAGCGCCTCGCCCGGTTGCGCGAAGCCGGGCTGGGCGACGAGGAGCTGGCCCGGCTCTCCTCGCCGATCGGCCTGGACCTCGGTGCCCGCACCCCGGAGGAGACGGCGGTGTCGATCGCCGCGGAGATCATCCAGGGGCGCTGGGGCGGCAGCGGCCGGCGGCTGGCCGAGGTCTCGGGCCCCATCCATCAAGGACCCCCCGGCCCCCCGCCACTCGCAGGCTCGCGACGGGCCCCTGCCGAGGGGCCGAGAGACCGCTGAGGGACGTGTCCGCGCTCCCCTTCCGCTACGGGGTGGAGGTCGTGGGTCTGCTGGCCTCGCCGGCGCACCGGTACGACGGCCGCCCCGGCGCGGCGGTGCCTGCGCAGGCCGACGACCGGCGGGAGCGGCTGGAGATCCGGGCGGGGGTCGGCATCGTCGGGGACCGGTACGCCGGGCGGCCGGCCCACCGGGACGCCCAGGTCACGGTGCTGGCGGTGGAGTCGCTGGAGTCGCTCGCCGCCGAGCTGGGCGCCCCGCCGTTCGACCCGCTGCTGGCCCGGCGGAACGTGGTGCTGCGGGGTGCCGAGGTGGAGGCGCTCCGCGGCCGGGAGTTCGCGCTGGACTGCGGCGCGGGACCGGTGCTGCTGCGCGGCGGGCGGGCGGCGAACCCCTGCGCCTGGATGGACCTGGTCCTCGCGCCCGGCGCGCACCGCGGGATGCGCGGTCGCGGCGGGGTGCGCTGCGCGGCGCTCTCCGACGGCCGGCTCGAGCTGGGACCCGCCGTCCTGACCAGCGCCGTGCCGCTGGATCCCGCCGCGGCAGGGCGGGCCCGCTCCCTGGCGCCGGGTCGCCGCTGACCTGCGACACGCCGGTCGGACCGGCTGCTGGCGGTCGCGCCGCACGCCCCGCAGTATTCCGTCCGGCCGGACGTCCGAGATCCGGAGACGTGTACTCCGGAGGTCCTCCCGTGCGCATGCGCATCCCCCAGCTCGCCGTCGCCGCCGCGAGCGCCCTGCTCCTCACCGCCTGCGGGAGCAGCAGCCCGCTCGACGGCATGACCGGGCCCGAGGTCGCCGACGCGGCCGCCGACGCCCTGGAGGAGGCCGGTTCGTTCCACGTCACCGGCACCATGGCGGAGGGCGGCGAGGAGGGCGAGCTCGACCTGCACCTGCAGGGCGACGACGTCACCGGTTCGGTGACCATGGGCGGGTCCGAGATCGAGCTGCTCCGGGTCGACGGCGAGGTGTACCTGCAGGCACCGTCGGACTTCTGGGCCTCCTTCGGCATGCCGGCGGAGATGGCCTCGCAGTTCGACGGCCGCTGGGTGATCGTCCCCGGTGAGGCCGTGGCCGAGTTCGAGGAGATCTCCCTCGACGGTTTCGTCCAGCAGTTCCGCGACCCGGACAGCGAGATCGCCGAGGAGGTCAGCTCCGAGGAGCTCGACGGCGAGGACGTGGTGGTCGTGGAGCAGGAGGACGGCAGCCGGTTGTTCGTCGCCGACGACGAGCCGGCCTACCCGCTGCAGGTCACGACCGGCGAGGGCGGCGACTCCGGCACCGTCACCTTCAGCCGGTTCGGCGAGGAGGAGGAGATCTCCGCCCCCGCCGACCCGATCGACTTCATGTCGATGATGGGCGTCTCCTGACGCCTGCTGTCCCGGCGTCGCGCCGGTCAGCCCAGCAGCTCCCGGACGGCTGACGGGGCCTGCGACGCCCGGTGCAGCGCGGCCACCCTCCCGCCGCCGGCGGCGGCGAGGGTGGTGCAGGAGGTCATCGCCTCGTCCTCGGCCGACAGCGCGAGCACCTGGAGCCGCGCCGGTATGCGAGCCAGCGACGCCGCGGCGTCCACCGGGTCGGGGCTGTCGGTCGCGACGCCGTCGGAGAGCAGCAGCACGTGGCGGTCGGCGGCGCGGGAGCGCGCGAGCTGCGTCGCCGCCGTCCGCAGCGCCAGCTCGAGGTCGGTGGTGCCGCCGCCCCTGAGGTCGCAGAGCCGGTCGACGACGACGTCCGCGCGGGGATCGGCCGACAGCGGGCGCAGCACCACGGCCTTCGACCAGAAGGCGACGACGCCGAGCTCGTCGCCCGGCCGCATGCGCTGGGCCAGGGCCGACGCCGTGAGCACCGCGGCGGCGAGTTCGTCCCCGGCCACCGACCCCGACGCGTCGACGAGCAGGACCACCGCGCGGCCGGTGGAGCGCCAGCCCCTCGTGTGCAGGTGCTCGGCGCGCCACCGGGGCTCGGCCCCCCGCGCGGCCAGCGTCGCGTCGAGGTCGACGTCCGAACCGGTCGGGTCGCGCCGGGTGACCATCCGGCTGGTGCCGGGGCGGTCGGGAGTGCCGGTGCGCGGGTTGCCCAGGGGCAGCCGTGCGGCCAGCGCCCGCGCCGCGGCGCGCAGCCGGGGGTCGAACGCGCGGGCGGCCGCGGCGAGCACCCGGGCGGCAGCGTCCGGGTCGCGTGCGGCCAGGTCGGCCACGGCCTCGGCGTCGAGGGTCCCCGCCTCCGGTGAGACGGTGTCGAAGTCGGGGTTGCTGCGCGAGAGCTCGTCGCGGCTGGACCGGCGCGCGCCCTGGGCACGCAGCAGCTCCTCGACCTGCTCGGGGTCCTCGACGACGCGGGGCGGGCCCGACGCCGGTCGCTCGCCGGCCGGCGCCGGCGGGGGTGGCGGCCCGGGGGACGCCTCCCCGGGCGTCAGGCTTTTCCCAGCTCCTCACCGGCCCGGCGCCAGATGTCGGCGACGACGTCCTCCACCGGGCGCGCCACGCCGTCGCCCCGGGTCACCTTGCCGGTGAGCGCGGCGAGGGCGGCGTCGAGCCCGGTCGCCTCCTGCAGGGGGGAGGTCTCCCGGACGGCGGCGAGCTCCACGGCGATCAGCACCGTGTCGATCGCCCCCCGCACGGAGGCGCCGATGCGCAGCTCGGGGTGGTCGCGCGTGATGCGGACCGCCCGCACCGCCCGGGCGACCAGCGTTGCCTCCCCGCCGGTCACCGCCTCGGCCACCCGCAGCTCGGCGTCCTCGTCCTGGTAGGCCATCGCCATCCGGCAGGAGCGGTCGTAGAGGGCCGGCGTGACCCGCGCGGTGCCCACCGCGTCGAACGGGTTCATCGCCGCCACCAGCCGGAAGGTGGGCCGCGCCGCGACCCGGCCGTAGCGGGGCACGTGCATCTCCCGCTCGGAGAGGACACCGAGCAGGACGTTCATCGTCTCCTCGGGGACCCGGTTGAACTCCTCGACGTAGAGCAGCGAACCCTCGGTCATGGCCCGGGTGAGCGGCCCGGGCACGAAGTTCTCCGGCCGGTAGTCCTCGGTGAGGACCCGGGAGGCGTCGTGGTGGCCGACCAGCCGGGTGGGTGTCAGCTCCGCGTTGCCCTCGACGAGCACGAGGGGGACCCCGGCGCCGTCGGCCAGGGCGCGCAGCAGCGTGGTCTTGCCGGTGCCGGGTGGGCCCTCCAGCACGACGTTGCGCCCGGCGGAGAGCGCCGCGGCGACCACCTCCGCCTCCCGCAGGCGGTCCACCACGCGCTGACGGGCCACGCGGACCATCCCGCCCACGTCGAGGTGGGCGGCGCTGCGCGTGCTGGTCACGATCCTGTCCCGGCCGGTGCCACGTCCTGGCTCAGCTCCCGTCGTCCTGGCTCACCTGGTGTGGTCCTGGCTCACCGTCGACCGTGAGCCAGGACCCCTGATGATCAGGTGACCTGATCATCAGGGGTCGGAGGCCGGGGCTCAGTCGTAGACGATGACGCCGCGGATGTTCTTGCCGGCGTGCAGGTCCTCGTAGCCCTGGTTGATGTCGTCGAGCTTGTACCGCTTGGTGATCAGCTCGTCGAGCTTGATGGCACCCTCCTGGTAGAGCCGCAGCATCTTCAGCATGTCCGCGCTGGGGTTCTGGTCGCCGAAGAGGGCGCCGCGGATCTCCTTGGTGAACAGCGCCAGCATGCTCGGGTTGATCGGGATGCCGACGTCGGTGAGGTCGCCGAGGCCGGTGATGACCACCCGGCCGCCCTTGCCGAGCGCCTCGACGCCCTGGGCGACGTGCTCGCCCTTGAGCACGCCGACGGTGATCAGAACCTTGTCCGCGCCCTGGCCGTTGGTGACGCTGCGACCGAACTCGGCGGCCTCGTCGATGCTCGCGAAGGCGTGCGTGGCGCCCAGCTCCATCGCCTTCTCGCGCTTGAAGTCGATGGGGTCGACGGCGATGACGTGGCTCGCGCCGGCGTGCGCAGCGCCCTGGACGGCGTTGATCCCGATGCCGCCGACACCCATGACGATGACGGTGTCGCCGGCCCGCACCTCGCCGGCCTGCACGGCGGTGCCCCAGCCGGTGCCGACGCCGCAGCCGACCAGGCAGGCGACGTCGAGCGGGATGTCCTTCGGGATCTTGACCGTGGAGCGGACGTCGACCGTCGTCACCTCGGCGAACGTGCCCAGCCCGCACATCTGGCCGACCGGGGTGCCGTCGGAGGTCTGGAAGCGGAAGCTCTCGGCGTCGTCCCAGCGGGAGCCGACCAGGAGGTTGGCGCCGGAGTCGCAGATGTACTGCTGGCCGTTCGCGCAGTACCGGCAACGGCCGCAGCCGGGGAGGAAGGAGAAGACGACGTGGTCACCCTCCGCGAAGTCCTTCGTCCCGGGGCCCACCGCGGTGACGACGCCGGCGCCCTCGTGGCCGCCGAGGAAGGGGTAGTGCCCGACGGGCATGTCCCCGGTGGCGATGTGGTCGTCGGAGTGGCACATGCCGGAGGCGGCGAGCTTCACCTGGAGCTCACCGACCTGGGGGTCGTCGGCGACCAGGTCGGTGACCTCCCACTTGCCGGGGGCTGAGCGCAGGATCGCGCCGCGGGTGTTCACGGGCACAGGAACCTCCTCGTCGCCCTCGTCGTCGAGGGCCGTCCACCTCATGCGCGGGCACGCATGCCTGCCGCGCACGCTATGACCCCGATCACACCCTGGGAAGGGGCATGCAACGTTGGCGCCGGGCCCACCGGCCTCGGTGCAACGTTCGGGGCACGCACACTGGTCCGGTGCCCCGCCCCCCGGTCGTCGTCGTCGGCGCGGGGCCCGTCGGGCTCACCGCCGCGCTGCTCCTGGCTCGCACCGGGCTCCCCGTCGTCGTCGTGGAGCGGCACGCGGCCCCCTATCCGCTGCCCCGCGCGGTGCACCTGGACGACGAGGTGTTCCGCGTGCTGCAGGCGGCCGGCGTGGCCGACGACGTCGCCGCCCGCTGCCGGCCGATGGCCGGGCTGCGCCTGCTGGACGCCGCCCACCGGGTGCTGGCCGAGTTCCGGCGCGCCCCGGACGCCGGCACGAACGGCTGGCCGCAGGGATCGTTCGTGCACCAGCCCGATCTGGAGGAGGTGCTGGCGGCCGCGGTCGCGTCGACGCCCGGGATCGAGGTGCACCGCGGGAGCGAGGTGACCGGGCTCGACCAGGACGGCGGCGGGGTGACCGTGCGGGTGACCGACCGGGCGACCGGGGCGGACCGCTCCGTCCGGGCGGTGGGGGTCCTCGGCTGCGACGGCGCGAACAGCACCGTGCGGAAGCTGATCGGCGCCCGGATGCGTGACCTCGGCCCCGCCGACCGCTGGCTGGTGGTCGATGCGCGCGCGCCGGTCCCGCTGCCGGTCTGGCCGGGGGTGCACCAGGTCTGCGACCCGGGCCGGGCGGCCACGTTCATGCCGGTGACCGGCGACCGCTACCGCTGGGAGTTCCGGCTGGCGCCGGGCGAGACGGCCGAGGAGCTCGCCGACCCGGCCCGGCTGGCGGCGCTGCTGGCCCCGGTCGCCCGCGGCACGGAGGTCGAGGTGGTCCGTGCGGTGGAGTACACGTTCCGGGCGCAGGTGGCCGACCGCTGGCGCGACGGCCGGGTGCTGCTGGCCGGAGACGCCGCCCATCTCACCCCGCCGTTCGTGGGGCAGGGCCTGGGCCTGGGGCTGCGCGATGTGCACCAGCTGGCCTGGAAGCTCGCCGCCGTGCTGGCCGGGGAGGCCGGTGAGGAGCTGTTGGACACGTACCAGGCCGAGCGCGAGCCGCACGCCCGGGCGCTGATCCGGGTGGCGCTGCTGCTCGGGCGGCTGATGACCGGCGGCGGGCGCGGGGGCGCCGTCGCCCGCCGGGCCGTGCTGACCGCCGTCCGGCGGATCCCGGCCGTCGCCCGGCTGGCCACCGACAGCCGGACCCCGCCGCTGCGCCGCGGCCCGCTGGTGGCGCGCCGCGGCCGGGCCGGCCGCCGGCTGGCCGGGACGCTGGTCCCGCAGCCGGAGGTGCTCGTCGACGGCCGGCCGTGCCGGCTGGACGACGTCCTCGGCGAGGGGTGGGCCGAGCTGTCCGCGGAGCTCGTGGTGCGCCGGGCCGACGGGACGGAGGTGCGGATCGTCGATCCCAGCGGCACACTGCGCCGATGGCTGGGGCCGGCCGCCGCGGTGCGGGTCCGCCCCGACCGCATCGTGGCCGCCGTCCGCCGGTGAGGCTCCCGCCCACCGCCGAGAGCCGGTGCACCCGGACGGGTGTTCCGGCCGAGGAGGGCGCCTCGACCGCTTGTCCCGGCGGGCGGGTGTGGTGATCCTCGGTCGGTGAACGAGTGGTTGACGCGGGCGTCGCGCACGCAACTGGGGCTGATCATGGGGCTCTTCTGCGGGGCGGGTGCGGCGTTCGGCGTCGCGGTCCTCGGCGGGCAGGGCTGGAGCGCTGCCGTGCCCGGAGCCGTCGGAGCGGCGATCGGTGGAGGCCTGGTCGGGGCGACGCTGATGCACGGGCAGCTCCGGCGCCAGGCAGAGGCGGTCGGCGTGCTGGGGGGACGCGCCCGGCGCGCCGCCGGGCGGGCGTCGCTGCGGGGGCCCGTACCCGAGGACCCGGAGACCCGCGCCGCCGCCTACGCGCTGGTGGAGCACGCACTCGCCGAACGCCGGCGCAACCGCGTTCCCAGCGTGGTCGGCGCGGTAGTCCTCCTCGCGATGACGGTCTACCTGGCCGTGCAGGCGTCACCCTGGTGGTGGATCGGGGTGGCGGTCCTGGCCGGGTTGCTGGCGTACGGCTGGTTCGTGCTGCCCCGGCGGTTGCGGCGCCGGGCCGAGCTGCTGGACCCCGACGCCGGCTAACGCGGCCGGCCGATGCCGACCGCGTAGAGGGTGCCCAGCACGGCACCCGGCGGGAGCGCCACGTAGAGCCACCACGGGTGGATCCCGCCCACGGTGGCCTCGAGGATCCCCCAGACCACCAGGTTCACCAGGCTGATGCACGCCCAGATGATCACGAGCACCTTCATCGCGGTGCCGGCGTCGTCGTCGCTGAACGCCCGGCGCGGCCCCGGGGGCGGGGGCAGCGCGGGCAGGTCGGCGGTGACCCGGGCAAGGTCGCCCCGGGTCCGCGCCGCCCACACGGCCTGCACCCGCTCGTCGAACTCGTGCAGGTCGAGCTGCCCGGCGTCGTGCGCCCGCTGCAGCCCGGCCTGCACGTCGGCGCGCTCGGCGTCGGAGATGCGGAGGTCCTCGGGTCGGACCGGCTGGCTCACACCGGACATCCTGGCAGGCGTCCGGCCCGGCGTCAGGCCTCGCGGCGCCGCCGGGCCGGGGAGGTGGCCAGGAGCGCGTTCTCCACCGCGGTGTCGCCGAGTGCCCGCTCGAACCCCGGGGGGACGACGAGGTCGTCGCGGGAGAGGTCGGCGACGTCGGAACGCCCGAGGCCGACCATCGCGGAGCCGAGCCCGTCGCGCAGCAGGTCGAGGACGTTCTCCACCCCGGCCTGGCCGTTGGCGGCGAGGCCCCAGAGGTAGGCGCGGCCGATCATGACCGCCTTCGCGCCCAGCGCCAGGGCCTTGGCGACGTCGCCACCGCGCCGGATCCCGCCGTCGAGCAGCACCTCGATCTGGTCGCCCACCGCGTCGGCGACCGCGGGCAGGGCCCGGACCGAGGCGGGGGTGCCGTCGAGGTTGTTGCCGCCGTGGTTGCTCACCGAGATGGCGGTGACGCCGGCGTCGACGGCGCGCTTGGCGTCGTCCACCCGCATGACGCCCTTGAGCATGAACGGGCCGTCCCACTGGGAGCGCAGCCAGGCGACGTCCTCCCACGTGGGCATCGGCGACTGCTGCCACATGCCGTAGGCGCCGAAGAACGTCGGCGCCGGCTCGCCCGGCGTCGCCACCATGTTGGGCACGGTGAGGTCGGGCAGCTTGCGGGTCCTCGCGAAGTCCAGCAGCCAGCGCGGCTTGACCAGCACCTGCGGCGCGTACTTGCGGGCGGCCTGGAAGTCGATCTTCTCCGGGATGAACGGGCTGCCCCAGTCGCGGCCGTAGGCGAACGACCAGTCGAGGGTCGCGATCATCCCGACGGCCCCGGCCTGCTTCGCCCGGTCCATCCGGGCGAGCATCTCGTCGCGCGTGCCCACCCAGTACATCTGGAAGAACGTCTGCGGGTTGGCTGCGACGACCTCCTCGATCGGCTTGCTGGCGAAGCTCGACAGGCCCATGGCCACCCCGCGGGCGGCAGCGGCCCGCGCGACGGCCACCTCACCGTCGGGGTGGACGGCCTGCACGCCGGTCGGGCTGATCATGACCGGCATCGACATGGGCTGGCCCATGACCGTCACGGCCGTGTTCCGCTCGTTGGCCAGCCCGGCGGTGTGCGGCGCGAAGCCGATCTCGGCGAAGGCGGCGAGGTTGTCCTCGAGGGTCAGGCCGCGCTCGGAGCCGGCGACCAGCGCGCCGTAGACGCCCTTCGGCAGCCGCTTCTTCGCCCGGCGCTGCGCCTCGGCGACCGATTCGAACCACGCGTTGGCCATGGGCATCTCCTTCGTCGGCCCGGTGCGCCGGGCGGTGGGCCGGCGCGAGGCCGGTGGCACTGAGTGCCAGGCTAGCGCCGCGGGTGAGACGGCGGCCACACCGGCCGCCCGGACGGGTCAGCCGCGCAGGCTGGGGAAGCCCGCCGCCATCTCGTCGAACGCCAGGTGCAGGTGCCCGGTCAGGGACGACGCGTCGTCGGCGAGCCACGCCTCGAAGGCCGTCGTCGCCGCTGCGCGCGTGCTCGCCGCGACCAGGCGGGGCAGCAGCCCGCTGGGGGAGCTGCCCGTCCGGGCGGCGACGTGCTGGGCGACGACCCGGTCGACCTCGGCGAAGCGCAGCTGGCTGTGGGCCAGCAGGGCGGGCTCGGTGAGGATCAGCCGCATGCGCTCCCGCAGCAGCGGCAGCTCGGCTGCCGGGTAGTCGTTGACCTCGAGGTACGCCGCGCAGACCGAGGTGAGCACCGGCTGCGCCGGGTCGGCCGCGGCGAGCAGCTGCTGGAGCCGGGCGACGTGACCGGCGAAGTCGCCCCACACGGCGTCGGCCTTGGTGGGGAAGTAGCGGAAGAAGGTCCGGCGGCTGATGCCGGCGGAGTCGGCGACCTCGTCGCTGGTGACTTCCTCGAAGCCGCGCACGGTGAAGAGGTCCAGGGCCGCGCGCTCGACACGGGCGCGCCCCGCCGGCGCCGTCCTCGTCTCCACCACGCGCGCATTCTGCCCGGTGGGCGTGGCGCCCGGCGCCCGCCGACCCCGCTCTTGCTCCTGGCACCGGGTGTCACTAACGTCCGCCTCGACCATGTGACCGCGTTCACGGAGGCCCCCATGCCCGAGCCCACCCAGACCGACGTCGCCGCCGCCGAGTTCCGGACCCCCGAGGCGCCCGCCACCGAGGAGGCCCTCGTCGAGGAGTCGCTCGTCGAGGAGGTCTCCATCGACGGCATGTGCGGCGTGTACTGATCGACGCCGTGCCGACGACGAACGGGACCGGCCCGGCGACCGGGACGGCCGCCGGCTTCGACGCGGAGCTGCCCTGGCGCCGGGCCCGTTCCGTCGCGCTGCGGCCGGAGCCGTTCGGCGCGCTCGTCTACCACTTCGGCAACCGGAAGCTGTCGTTCCTGAAGTCGAAGACGCTGGTCGCGGTCGTCGAGGCGCTGGGCGACCACCCCAGCGCGGCGGCGGCCCTGACCGCGTGCGGCGTCCCCGACACCCAGCGCGGCGCCTACGTGAAGGCGCTGGCCGACCTCGCCAGCTCGCAGATGATCGAACGCCGGGAGACCCAGTGACCGCAGTGCTGCCCGCCCGCCCCGAGCGCCCCACCGGCGGGCGGCTGATCGACCAGTTCGAGTACGGCCTGGACGCCCCGATCTGCCTGACCTGGGAGCTCACCTACGCCTGCAACCTGGCGTGCGCCCACTGCCTGTCCTCCTCGGGCCGGCGCGACCCGCGCGAGCTCTCCACCGCCGAGGCCGAGGCGGTCATCGACGAGCTGCAGCGGATGCAGGTCTTCTACGTCAACGTCGGCGGCGGCGAGCCCACGGTGCGGCCGGACTTCTGGCACCTGCTCGACTACGCCATCGGCCACGACGTCGGGGTCAAGTTCTCCACCAACGGCGTCAAGCTGGACAAGCAGCGGGCCGCGCAGCTGGCCCGCACCGACTACGTCGACGTGCAGATCTCCCTGGACGGCGCCACCGCCGAGGTCAACGACCGCGTCCGCGGCACCGGCTCCTACGCCACCGCGATCCGGGCGCTGGAGAACCTGGCCGAGGCCGGGATGAAGGACTTCAAGGTCTCCGTCGTCGTCACCCGGGAGAACGCCGGCCAGCTGGACGAGTTCAAGGCGCTCACCGACTCCTTCGGCGCCCAGCTGCGGATCACCCGGTTGCGCCCCTCGGGCCGCGGGGCCGACGTCTGGGACCAGCTGCACCCGACGGCCCAGCAGCAGCGGGAGCTGTATGACTGGCTGCTGGCCAACGGCGAGGGCGTGCTGACCGGCGACTCGTTCTTCCACCTGTCGGCGTTCGGTGAGGCGCTCCCGGGCCTCAACCTCTGCGGTGCCGGGCGGGTCGTCTGCCTGATCGACCCGGTGGGCGACGTCTACGCCTGCCCGTTCGCCATCCACGAGAACTTCCTCGCCGGCAACGTGCGCTCACCCGGCGGCTTCCGGAAGGTGTGGCAGGAGAGCGAGCTGTTCGCCGACCTGCGCAGCCCGCAGACCGGCGGCGCCTGCACGAAGTGCGCGCACTTCGACGCCTGCCGCGGCGGCTGCATGGCGGCGAAGTTCTTCACCGGGCTGCCGCTGGACGGGCCCGACCCCGAGTGCGTGCAGGGCTACGGGGAGACGGCGCTGGCGGCCCGCGACGTCGAGCTGGTCACCCCGCGCAGCCACATCGACCACTCGCACAAGGGCCCGGTCCGCGGGCAGCCCACGCTGCTCGGCATGCCCGCGCTGCCGCCGGCGAAGGCCTGCGACGAGTCGCCCCTGGCGGGCCTCGACCTGCGCTGAACCCCGGCGCCGGCCCGCGGGGCCGGCGCCGGGCGGCCGCTGCTAGAGGTCGACCTTCTTGTTCTCCCCCGCGTCGATCCGCTCGCCGGTGGCCTTGGCCTTCACGAAGCTGAACGCGGTGGCCAGCCGGCCGCCCGGGCTGTCCCAGTACTCCGCCGAGTCGCCCTCGACCTTGATCAGCACCACGTCGGGGTCCTCGGGGCCGTTCGGGAACCAGGCCTCGACGCCGCCGTTCCACAGCTCCTTCTTCTTGGCCAGGTCGTCCACCACGACGGCGTGACCGGTGAGCGACACCCAGGTGCCGCCGGAGCCGATGCCGACGTTCACCTGGGGCTGCGCGGCGATGTGCGCCACCGGGTGGGAGCCGCGCTCGGCGAAGAACCACAGGTCGCCGTCGAACTCGACCTCCTGCAGCGTCATCGGCCGGCTGGTCAGCTTGCCGCCGGGGGCGATGGTGGTGAGGAAGCCGAAGCGCTCCCCCTTGATCAGCTCGGCGACCTTGCGGGTGTCCTCGGTACTCATGCCGGGCTGGTGCCCACGGTGGTCCCGCCCGACACCCCTCAGCGCGCGTCGAGGTAGCGCCAGGCGCCGTCCTCCCGGACGAACCGGCTGATCTCGTGCTGGCTGCCGCGCTCGCCGCCGGCGACGTACCAGGCGCGGAACTCCACGGTCCCCTCGGTGGCGAGCAGCCCGCCGCCGGTGGTGGCGAGCACGTCCAGGCCGGTCCAGCGCACCTGCGGATCGAGCTCCACCGACGCCGGCCGGGTGGTGGAGTGCCAGCTGGTCAGCAGGTAGCCGGCGTCGCCGACGGCGAAGGCGCTGTACCGCGACCGCATGAGCTGCTCGGCGGAGACCGCCGTCGCCTCGCCGGCGTGCAGGCGTCCGCAGCACTCGGCGTAGGGCAGGCCGGTGCCGCACGGGCAGCGTCGGGGAGCCATGGGGCCAGTCTGCCGTCGTGCGAGGCTGGGCCGGTGACCTCCCTCGGCGACGCCACCTGGTCGGAGCTGCCCGAGCGGCCGCTCCTCGTCGTCCCCCTGGGATCGGTGGAGCAGCACGGCCCGCACCTGCCGCTGGCGACCGACACCCGGACGGCGGAGACGGTGGCGCAGGCCGCGGTGCCCGGGATCGGTGGCGCGCTGCTCGCCCCGGCGATCCCCTACGGGGCGAGCGGGGAGCACGAGGGGTTCCCGGGCACGGTGTCGATCGGCACGGAGGCGCTGACGACCGTGCTCGTGGAGTACGGGCGATCGGCCTGCCGCTGGGCGGGGCGGCTGCTGGTCGTCAACGGCCACGGGGGCAACTACTCCGCCCTGCGGGCGGCGGTGCCGCTGCTCCGGGCCGAGGGGCGGGACGTGGCCTGGTGGCCGCTCGCCGTTGCCGGCGGCGACGCCCACGCCGGCCGCACGGAGACGTCGCTCATGTTGCACGTGGAACCTGCTGGGGTCCGCCGGGAACGGGCGGAGGCGGGGGAGACGGCGCCGCTGCGGGAGCTGCTGCCCCGGATGCGCGCCGAGGGCGTGCGGGCGGTCAGCCCGAACGGGGTGCTCGGGGACCCGGCGGGCGCGTCGGCGGGCGAGGGGGCGGAGCTGGTGGCGGACCTGGCCGGCCGGCTGGCTGCCGCCGTGGCGACCTGGCGCATCGACGACGCGGGGCGGCTCCGGGAGTGATCCCGGAACCGCCCCGCGCCGGAGGTGGTGGCCCGCTCAGTTCAGGGCGTCGGCGAACAGCGGCACGCTGTTCTCGATCGCGTACAGCAGGCCCGGTGCCGAGGCGCTGGAGAAGGCGTTGAGCAGCGTCAGGTCGTCGAGGACGACGGCGCGACCCTCCTGGACGGCGGGCAGCGACTGCCACACCGGGCTGCCGGTGAACGCCGAGGCCTCGACGAAGATCGGGAAGACCACGGTCAGCTGGGCGTCGAGCAGATTGAGCTGCTCCTCGCCGATGGGCACGAAGAAGTTCTCGGTCGCCAGCGCCTCGATCTCGGCCTTGTTCTCGAAGCCGAGCTGCTCCATGAACTGCACCCGCGAGTCGCCGGTGAGGTAGACGTTCCAGCCCTCGGCGGAGTAGGCGCCGACGGCGACCTCGGTGCCCTGGAACTCGGGGTGCTCCTCCCGGGCCTGCTCGAAGGCCGCCTCGACCTCGGCCGCGAGCTCGTCGGCCTCCTCGCTCCTGCCGAGCGCCTCGCCGATCATCTCCAGCTGCTGCTGCCAGGTCGTCTGGTACGGCCCGACGCCCTCGGGCTGACCGATCGTCGGGGCGATCTCGTTCAGCAGGTCGTAGCGCTCCTGGTCGCCGGACGAGCGGGTGTCGAGGATGAGGTCGGGCTGCAGCGCCGCGATCTGCTCGTAGCTCGGCTCGAGCGTGCCGATGATCACGGGGGGCTCGGCGTAGCCCTGCTCGACCCAGTCGCCGAGGCCGTCCTCGCCGCCGACCGCCAGCCAGTCGCTGGCGCCCACCGGCTCCACACCGAGCGCGAGGGCGGTCTCGGCGTCGGACCAGCCGAGCGCCACCACCCGCTCGGGCTCCTCCTCGACCGTGACCTCGCCGAAGGCGGTCTCCACCGTCACCGGGAACGCCGACGACGAGTTCCCGGTCGTGCTCCCGGCCGCCCCGCCGTCGGAGGTGGCGGGCTCGTCGCCGGAACCGCAGCCGGTGACGACGAAAGCGGTGGCCGCGAGCGCGGCAGCACCCCGGAGGGCGGAAGGAAAAGGCATGACACAACTCCTTGGCGGATCAGGTAAGGGTGACCTAAGCACACGAACGTGGGAGCGGGGCGGCCGGGACCGGATCGTTACTGTCGCGGGACCCGTACGGCGGGAGCCGAGGGCACCGACGCGCGAGGAGGGCCGGGCATGAGCGGGGCGATCGAGGGCCGCGAGGGCTGGCTGGTCGTGATCGACCTGCAGCACGTCTTCGGCGAGCAGGACTCGCCGTGGACCGCGCCGCGGTTCGAGGAGATCCGCCCGCGCGTCCGCCGGCTGGTCGAGGCGTTCGGCGAGCGGGTGGTCTGGACCCGGTTCGTGGCGCCCGCGGAGCCGGTGGGGGCCTGGAAGGAGTACTACGCGCAGTACGACTTCGCGCTGCAGCCCCCCGACGCGCGGTGCTACCAGCTCGTCGAGGACCCGGGCGGCGCCCCGGTCGTGGACGCCACCACGTTCGGCAAGTGGGGGCCGCGGCTGGCCGAGGTGGTCGGCGAGGGGCCGCTCACCGTCGCCGGGGTGGCCACCGACTGCTGCGTCATCTCCACCGTGCTCCCGGCGGCCGACGCGGGGGTGCACGTCCGCGTGGTCACCGACGCGTGCGCCGGGGCGGGCGACCAGGAGCACGAG
This sequence comes from Blastococcus sp. SYSU DS1021, assembly GCF_054050995.1. Classification (NCBI taxonomy): domain Bacteria; kingdom Bacillati; phylum Actinomycetota; class Actinomycetes; order Geodermatophilales; family Geodermatophilaceae; genus Blastococcus; species Blastococcus sp. SYSU DS1021. The sequence goes on from NZ_JBJHAL010000038.1 coordinate 19,016, forward strand.
CGGGCCCTGCAGGTGATGGCCGGCTACGCCCCCCTGGTCTCCTTCGCCACGACGGACGAGGTCCTGGCGCAGGGATGATCCCCGCCCCGCCGGAGCGCCGGCTGCCCGACGGGTTCGCCGTGCGGCTCGACCCGCGCACCCGCCGGCGCGACGGCGGCGCGACCCTGCTCGGGGGTTCCCCGCTGCGGCTGATCCGGCTGTCCCCGCGCGCGGCGGGGCTGCTGGCCGCCGACCGCCTGGTGGTCGGCGACGCGACCGGTGCCGCCCTGGCCGCGCGGCTCCTCGACGCCGGCCTCGCCCACCCGGAGCCGCCGCCGGACGCCGGCGGGGCGGACGTGACCGTCGTCGTCCCGGTGAAGGACCGACCGGCCGGGCTTAGCCGGCTGCTCGCCGCGCTGCGCGCCGATCCGCGGACGGCGGCTGTGCCCGTGGTCGTCGTCGACGACGGCTCGGCGGTGCCGGTCACCGCTCCCGACGGCGTCCGCGTCCTCCGGTACGAGGTGTCCCGGGGCCCGGCGGCTGCCCGCAACGCCGGCCTGGCCGCGGCAGGCACCGAGCTGGTCGCGTTCCTCGACTCCGACTGCGTCCCCCTCCCGGGCTGGCTGGGCCGGCTGCGGCCGCACCTGGCCGATCCCCGGCTGGCCGTGGTGGGCCCCCGGATCGTGCCGCTGGCGGGCGCGGCACGCGGGTGGACGAGCCCCTACGAGGACGTCGCCGGCGCGCTGGACATGGGCCCGGAGCCGGCGGCGGTGCGGCCGCTGTCGGCGGTGTCCTACCTGCCGAGCGCGGCGCTGCTGGTGCGCCGGTCGGCCCTGGGCCCGGGCTTCGACGAGGCGATGCGGGTCGCCGAGGACGTCGACCTGGTCTGGCGGCTGACCGCGGCGGGCTGGCGGGTGCGGTACGTACCGGCGGCCGAGGTCGCGCACGAGCACCCGGCGCGCACCGCAGACTGGCTGCGGCGGCGCGCCTTCTACGGCACCGGCGCCGCCCTGCTGGCCGCGCGGCACGGGTCGGCGGTGTCGCCCCTGGTGATCGCGCCGGAGACGGCGCTCACCTGGGCGCTGCTGCTCGCCGGTGGTCGGTGGGGGCGGGCGGCCGGGGTCGCCGTGCTGGGGGTCACCGCGGCCCGGCTCGCGCGCCGGCTGGCCCGGCCGGGGGAGGCCGCCCCGGCCGTGCTCGCCACCGGCCTCGTGGTGCGCGGCCTCGCCGCGTCGGGCCGGGCGCTGACCCGCGCGGCCACCCGGCACCACTGGCCGGTGGCCGCCGCCGGGGCGATCGCCTCCCGGCGCGTGCGCAGGGCCGTGCTGGCGGCGGCGCTCGCCGACGGGCTGCTGGCCTGGGCGCCGCACCGGGGCCGGGTCGGAACGGTCCGTCACCTCCTGGCCCGGCGGCTCGACGACCTCGCCTACGGGGCGGGCCTGTGGGCCGGGGCCGTGCGGGCCCGCGACGTCCGGCCCCTGCTGCCGACGCGCCCACCCCGCTGACGACCCGCCCGGCCGCGGAATGCGCGGCGGCCCTCGCGCCTTGCACGGCGTCGTACTGCGGTTCGACCAGCGTGGGTCCCGCTCAGCACCGATCGACGGGAAACCCGTGACCACCACCCAGGACCGCCCCCAGCCGCAGGCGACCCCCGATGCGCCCGCGCGACCGGGCGCCGCCCGCACCGCGCTGACGCTCGGCGCCTTCGTCGCCCTCGGCCCGCTGACCATCGACATGTACCTGCCGGCGCTGCCCAGCATCACCAGTGACCTGCTCACCACCTCGGCGACCGTGCAGCTGACCCTCACCGGCACGCTGATCGGCCTGGCGCTCGGTCAGCTGGTGCTCGGCCCGCTGTCGGACGCGTACGGCCGCCGCGGGCCGCTGCTGGCCGGCACCGCGCTGCACGTCGTCGCCTCGCTGCTCGTGCTCGTCGCGCCGACCATCGCCGTCCTCGGCGCGCTGCGGGTGCTGCAGGGCGTGGGCGCCGCCTCCGGCGCGGTCATCGCCCTCGCCGTGGTGCGCGACCTCTACGACGGCCGCGCCGCGGCGACGATGCTCTCCCGGCTGTTCCTGGTGCTCGGCGCCGCGCCGGTGCTGGCGCCCACCATCGGCGGGGAGATCCTGCGCTTCACCACCTGGCGCGGGGTGTTCGGCGTGCTGGCGGCTTACGGCCTGCTGCTGCTGGTCGTCGGGTGGGCGACGCTGCGGGAGACCCTGCCGCCCGCGCGGCGGAGCAGCGCCGGGGTGCTCGGGACGCTGCGGGTCTACCGCGGCCTGCTGCGCGACCGCGTCTACGTCGGGCTGGTGCTGGTCGCCGGCCTCACGATGGCCGGGCTGTTCAGCTACGTCTCCGGCTCCGCGTTCGTCTACCAGGACCAGTTCGGGCTCGGCGAGCAGCAGTTCGGGCTGCTGTTCGGCGCCGGCGCGTTCTGGCTGATCGCCGCCACCCAGCTCAACCCGCTGCTGCTGCGCCGCTGGTCGCCGCAGACGCTCCTCGTGGCCGGCACCGTGGCCGGCGCGCTCGCCGGCGCCGCGCTGGTCGGGCTGGCCGGCACGGGGACCGGTGGCCTGGTCGCCGTCACCGGGGCGCTGTGGGCGGTGCTGTTCGCGTGCGGGCTCGCGCTGCCCAACGCCCCGGCGCTGGCGCTGTCCCGGCACGGCGAGGCGGCCGGGAGCGCGGCGGCCCTGTTGGGCGCCATCCAGTTCGGCGTCGGCGCGGCGGTCTCCCCGGTCGTCGGCCTCCTGGGCAACGACGCGGTGGCGATCGGCCTCGTCGTCGTCACGGCGCTGGTCCTGGCGATCGTCGTGCTGGCCGCCGTCGTCCGGCCGTGGCAGCTGCCGGCCGGGGATGCGGCGGCGGCCCCGGCGCACTGACCCGCGCCGGCCGCTCTGGTGGAAACCGCCGGCAGCGGCCACGATGACCGGGAGATGAGCGACTCCCCGTGGCGCGGCCGGTGACCACCGCCGTCAACCCGTGGCTGGCGCTGCCCGACGGGTCGCCGTCGGCCGCCCGCACGCGCCGGTTGCGCGCGGCGCACGAACGCCTGGTCACCGCCGGTGCGCTGCCCGTCGACGACGCCGTCCGCCCGGTCGTCCGCGACTCGTGGCGGCGCTCCCTCGGCAGCGGCGTGGACCCCGACGGCGGGCTGCCCCCCGTGGAGCTGCTGGACGCCGACCTGCTCGCCTACCGGGCGGCCCACCCGCTGGCGCCGGTGCTGCCGGTGATCCGCCGGCTGCTGGTGCAGGACGCCGAGGCCGACCGGATGATCGTGGCGGTCACCGACGCCGCGGGGCGGATGCTCTGGGTGGAGGGCGACCACCGGCTGCGGGCGCAGGCCGAGGGCGTGAACTTCGTGGCGGGCGCCCGCTGGTCGGAGGAGGTGGCCGGCACGAACGCGCCCGGGACGGCGCTGGCTGTCGACTCCGCCGTGCAGATCTACGGCAGCGAGCACTTCCGGCGCTCGGTGCAGCCCTGGAGCTGCTCGGCCGCGCCGGTGCACGACCCGGCAACCGGTGCGCTGCTCGGCGTCATCGACGTCACCGGCGGCGACCACGTGGCCAGCCCGCACGTGCTCACCCTCGTCCGCGCGACGGTGGCCGCCGTCGAGTCGGAGCTGCGCTGGCTGAACCGGGAGCGGCTCGCCGCCGGCCCGGCCACCGGGGCGCCCGCACCGGCGGCGGCGCGCCTGGAGGTGCTCGGCCGGGAGCGGGCCCGGCTGCTGCTGCCCGGCGGACCGCTGGAGCTGTCTGTCCGCCACTCGGAGCTGCTGTTCCTGCTGGCCGAGGCGGCCGCCTCGGGGCAGGGCCGGGACGCCGCCCAGCTCGCCGACGAGGTGCACGCCGGATCCGCGGCGACCGTCACGGTGCGGGCGGAGCTGTCGCGGCTGCGCCGCCTGGTGGGCAGCGAGCTGCTCGCGTCCCGCCCCTACCGCCTGGTCGGCCGGCTGCACACCGACGTGGAGCAGGTGCGCCGGCTCGTCGCGCGCGGGGAGGTCGGTGCCGCGCTGGAGCACTACGCGGGGCCGGTGCTGCCCGGCTCCCAGGCGCCGGGGGTGCGGCAGGCCCGCGACCGACTGCTGGCGGTGCTCCGCCGGGCGGTGCTCACCGGGCGCCGCCCCGACCAGCTGCTGCGCCTCGCCCAGCTGCCCGAGGTGCGGGAGGACGCCGGGGTCTGGCAGGCGCTGTGCGAGGTCCTCCCGGCGGGCTCGCCCCGCCGGGCGGCGGTGACGGCGCACCTGCACCGCCTGCGGCTGGCCGGTCGCACGCGCTGACCCGCCCGGCGCGGGAATGCTGAGGGCTGCTCACGACTTCGCAGCTGGCGTGACCGCAGCACCCTTCGTCGACCGACCACCCCTGAGCCCCGTCCGGGTCGTCGTGGCCATCGTGGCGCTGGCGCTCGGCGGGTTCGCGATCGGCACCACCGAGTTCGTGACCATGGGCCTGCTGCCCGACATCGCCGAGGGCGTGGGCGTCGACATCCCCTCGGCCGGCCACGTCATCTCCGCCTACGCCCTCGGCGTCGTGGTCGGCGCCCCGGTGATCGCGGCGATGAGCGCCCGCCTGCCCCGGCGCGCGCTGCTGGTCGGCCTGATGGGTGCCCTGCTGGTCGGCAACGTGCTCACCGCCCTGGCGCCGGGCTACCCGACGCTGCTGGGCGCCCGGTTCCTCGCCGGCCTGCCGCACGGCGCCTACTTCGGCGTGGCCTCGCTGGTCGCCGCGTCGCTGGTCGCGCCGCGGCTCCGCGGCCGCGCGGTCAGCTCGGTGATGCTCGGCCTGGCCGTCGCGCTGGTCGCCGGCGTCCCGGCCGCGACCTGGCTGGGGCAGGCGGCCGGCTGGCGGGCGTCGTACTGGCTGGTGGTCGTCCTGGCCGCGGCCACGGTGGCGGCCGTGCTCGTCGTCGTCCCGCCGTCACCGGGGCGGCCCGACGCGACGGTGCGGGGCGAGCTGGGTGCGCTGCGCCGGCCGCAGGTGCTGCTCACCCTGGGGGTCGGCGTCGTCGGCTTCGGCGGCATGTTCGCGCTCTACAGCTACATCGCCCCGGTCGTCACCGACGTCGCGGGCCTCTCCCGGGGCACCCTGCCCGTGGTCCTGCTGGTGTACGGGATCGGCGGGATCATCGGGACGGCGCTGGCCGGGCGGCTGGGCGACTGGTCGCTCTTCCGTTCGCTCGTCGGCGCCCTGGTGGCCCTGATGGTGCTGCTCGCCGTGGTCGCCGCGGTCGCGTCCTGGGTGCCCGGCCTGGTGGCCGGTGTCTTCCTGGTCTCGGTCAGCGGCTCGACCCTGGCGATCCTGCTGCAGTTGCGGTTGATGGAGACCGCGGGGGAGGCGCAGATGCTCGGGGCCGCCCTCAACCACTCGGCCCTGAACATGGCCAACGCCCTAGGCGCCTGGGCCGGCGGGCTCGTCATCGCCGCGGGCCTCGGCTACCGGGCGCCCAGCGCCGTCGGCGCCGGGCTGGCGGCCGCCGGGCTGATCCCGCTCGCGATCTCCGCCGTCCTCCGCCGCCGTGAGCGGGCGGGCCGGGACGCGCCGGGCGCGGGGGCCCGTTCCGCGGATGCCTACGCCTCCGCGCCCTGGGACTCGTCGGTCCGCGGGGACAGCAGTGCCCCGAGCGCGGTCTCGATCCGCCGGCCGTAGCGGTTCGCGTACCGGATCCCCGGCCTCCCCGGGCCCTGGTCCAGGCGGGCGGGGAGCCCGTCGGCGACCAGCCGGTCGACCACCGCGGCGGTCAGCGCCGGGTCGTCGGTGAACGAGAACCCGGTCTCCATGGCCCGCCACTTCCGGCGGTCGAGCACCACCAGGGCGGTCACCACCGCCGCGGGACCCGCACCGGCCCGGGCCGGTAGCGGCCACCCCGTCGGCCGCAGCACCGGCACGGACGCCGCCGCAGCGGCGGAGCAGGCCCCGAGGAGGGCGCCCCAGCCCACCGCGTCGAGCCGCGCCGTCCGCAGGAACGACCGCCGTCGGCGACGGGCGAACCAGGGCTGCGGCCGGAGCGGCACCACGGATCCCACGGGTCACCGCTCCCGGGAGCGCGCGGTCACCGGCATCATCGGCCGAGACTAGGTAGACCCGGGTCCCGGCACCACGCCTGCCGCCCCCTTCCTGCTCCGGACGGCCGTGCCGCGCGCGGTGAGCTGCAACGGGGACGCAACGTTGTCCCGCCGGCGGTGCCGCGGCCGTCCACCACCGGAGCGCCCGGAAATCCTGGTCTTTCCGGGGGACTCCGTCTCCCACCGGCGGATCCGGGCAGGCTCGCGTGCAGTTAAGCGTGGCCAAAGTCACTCCTTTCGGGTCAGACTCCGCGGCAGGTCCACGGTCGACCGTGGGCGCGGTCTGCAACGAGGGACCCCTGCAACGAGGCGGAGGACTGATGACCCGGATCAGCGTGCGGGTGGACGGGACGTCCTACCAGGACGACGTCGAACCCCGGACACTGCTCGTGCACTACCTGCGCGAGCAGCTCGGCAAGGTCGGGACCGTGGTCGGTTGCGACACCAGCAACTGCGGTGCCTGCACCGTCCACCTGGACGGCGAGGCCGTGAAGAGCTGCACCGTGCTGGCGGTCCAGGCCGACGGTGCCGAGGTGACCACCATCGAGGGCGTCGCCCGCGACGGCGAGCTGCACCCGGTGCAGAAGGCCTTCCACGAGATGCACGGGCTCCAGTGCGGCTACTGCACCCCCGGGATGATCATGGCCTCGATCGACCTGCTCCAGGACAACCCCGACCCGAGCGAGGACGAGGTGCGGGAGGGCATCGAGGGCAACCTCTGCCGCTGCACCGGCTACCAGAACATCGTCCGCGCCGTGCAGCAGGCCGCCGGTGAGCTGCGTGGCGCCGGCAGCGGCTCCGTCTCGCCCGCGGCGGTCGACACCGCCGCCGCGCCGCACGTGGTGGGGCAGGCATGACCGCCGTGGAGGAGCGCACCGGCGCCCCGTCCCCCGAGATCGGCAAGGCGCGCCGCCGCAAGGAGGACGCCCGGCTGATCACCGGCGAGACCACCTGGACCGACAACATGGTGCTGCCGGGGATGCTGCACCTCGCGGTCGTGCGCTCACCCGTAGCGCACGCGCGGATCACGAACGTCGACGTCAGCGCCGTCCGGGAGGCGCCCGGCGTCATCGCCGTCTACACGGGTCAGGACCTCGCCGAGGAGCAGGGCTCGCTGCCCTGCGCCTGGCCGGTCACCCCGGACATGGTCAACCCCGGGCACCCGTCGATCGCCGTCGACCAGGTCAACCACGTCGGCGAGGCGGTCGCGGTGATCGTGGCGCGCAGCAAGACCGCGGCGCAGGACGCCGTCGAGCTCGCGGACATCGACTACGAGCCGCTGCCGGTGGTACTGGACATGGAGGAGGCGGTGAAGGACGGCGCGGACCTGGTCCACGACCACCTGGAGTCCAACACCAGCTACCACTTCGTCTTCGACGCCGGCGAGATGGGCACCGGCGCGGACACCGAGCAGGCGTTCGCCGACGCCGACGTCGTCGTCAGCCGGCGGCTGATCCAGCAGCGGCTGATCCCGGCGTTCATGGAGCCGCGCTCGGTCGTCGTGCAGCCGCAGGGCGACAACTACACGATGTGGTCGGCCACCCAGATCCCGCACATCCTGCGGGTCATGGCGGCGATGGTCACCGGCATCCCCGAGCACAAGCTGCGGGTGGTCGCCCCCGACGTCGGCGGCGGGTTCGGCGGGAAGCTGCAGGTCAACCCGGAGGAGATCCTCTGCCTGCTGATCGCCCGGCGCCTGGGCAAGCCGGTCAAGTGGACCGAGACCCGCAGCGAGTCGCTGATGACGGCGCACCACGGGCGCGACCAGATCCAGTACGTCGACGTCGCCGCCGACCGCGAGGGCAACCTCAAGGGCCTGCGCGTGCGGCTGCTCGCCGACATGGGCGCCTACCTGCGGCTGATCACTCCCGGTGTTCCGGCCCTGGGCGCCTTCATGTTCCCGGGCATCTACAAGTTCCCGGCCTACCGGTTCGAGTGCGACGGGGTGTTCACCAACAAGGTGCCCACCGACGCCTACCGCGGCGCCGGTCGCCCGGAGGCCACGTTCGCGATCGAGCGGATCATGGACGAGCTCGCCGTCGAGCTCGGCATGGACCCCCTCGAGCTGCGCCGCAAGAACTGGATCAAGGCCGAGGAGTTCCCGTTCACGACGGTGGCCGGGCTGGCGTACGACAGCGGTGACTACGAAACCGCGACGCAACAGGCGCTGGAGCTGCTCGGGTACGACGAGCTGCGCGCCGAGCAGCAGCGGCGGCGGGAGTCGAACGACCCGGTGCAGCTGGGCATCGGCATCTCCACCTTCACCGAGATGTGCGGACTGGCCCCCTCCCGGGTGCTCGGCTCGCTCTCCTTCGGCGCCGGCGGCTGGGAGCACGCGGCGATCCGCATGCTGCCCACCGGCAAGGTCGAGGTCGTCACCGGCTCGACGCCGCACGGCCAGGGCCACGAGACGGCGTGGAGCCAGCTGGTCGCCGACTCCCTCGGCGTGCCGTTCGAGGACGTCGAGGTGCTGCACGGGGACACCGCGATCGCCTCCCGCGGGCTGGACACCTACGGCTCCCGGTCGCTGGTGGTCGGCGGCTCGGCGGTGGTCAAGGCGGCGGACAAGGTGATCGCCAAGGCCCGCAAGATCGCCGCGCACCTCCTGGAGGCCAGCGAGGACGACCTCGACTTCGAGGGCGGGAAGTTCTCCGTGCGGGGGACGCCGGGCACCGGGCTCGGCATCCAGGAGATCGCGCTGGCGATCTTCGCTGCGCACGACTACCCGGAGGGGATCGAGCCCTCGATCGACGCCGAGGCGACGTTCGACCCGGAGAACTTCTCCTTCCCCCACGGCACGCACCTGTGCGCCATGGAGGTCGACACCGAGACCGGGTTCGTGAAGATCCGCAAGTACGCCTGCGTCGACGACGTCGGCACGATCGTGAACCCGCTGATCGTCGAGGGGCAGGTGCACGGCGGGCTGGCGCAGGGGATCGCCCAGGCGCTGTACGAGGAGGCCGTCTACGACGCCGACGGCAACCTCACCACCGGCACCTTCGTCGACTACCTGGTGCCCGCGGCATCGGACCTGCCGCACTTCGACACCGGCAACACGGTGCACACAGCGCCGGGCAACCCGATCGGCGCCAAGGGCGTGGGGGAGGCCGGCTGCATCGCCTCGACGCCCGCGGTGGTCAACGCCGCGTTGGACGCCGTCCGGCACCTGGGCGTGCAGGACATCCGGATGCCGCTGACCCCCGAACGGGTCTGGCGGGCCATCCACGCCGGAGGCGACGGCGGCGACCGGGCATCGGCCCGGACGAACGCGCAGGCCGTCGACTCCACCGACGCCCCGTCCACCTCCGGAGGTGCCCAGTGATCCCCGCGCCGTTCGAGTACGCGCGTCCGACCAGCGTCGACGAGGCGCTGGAGGCCATCGCCTCCGGCGGGGAGGACGTGAAGATCCTCGCCGGCGGGCAGTCGCTCATCCCCGTCATGCGGCTGCGGCTGGCCGCGCCGGAGACCGTCGTCGACCTGGGGCGGGTCGCCGAGCTGCGGGGGGTGCGGGACGACGGCGACGCGATCGTCATCGGCGCGATGACCACCCACTCCGACGTCCTCGCCGACCCGCTGATCGCGCAGCACGTCCCGCTGATCGCCGAGGCCACCGGCACGGTGGCCGACCGGCAGGTGCGCCACCGGGGCACCTTCGGCGGGGCCCTCGTGCACGCCGACCCGGCCGGGGACCTGCCGTCCGTGGCGCTGGCGCTCGACGCCGAGTTCGTGATCGCCGGGCCCGGGGGGCGCCGGACCGTCGGTGCCGCCGACTTCTTCGTCGACTACCTCACCACCGCCGTCGAGGAGGGCGAGCTCCTGGTGGAGGTGCGGGTGCCGAAGCTCGCCGGCCAGTGGGGCATGCGGTACGAGAAGTTCAACCGCGTGGCGCAGGCCTGGTCGATCGTCGCGGTGGCCGCCGCGGTGCGCCGCGAGGACGGGCACATCGCCGAGGCGCGGATCGGGCTGACCAACATGGGCCCGACGCCGCTGCGGGCCGGCGCGGTGGAGGCCGCGCTGTCCGGGGCCGAGGCGACGCCCGAGGCGATCGCCGCGGCGTCCGCCCGCGCCGCCGAGGGGACCGAGCCGAGCAGCGACCTCAACGCGCAGGCGGACTACCGGCAGCACCTGGCGACCGTCCTCACGCGCCGGGCGGTGACGGCCGCCGCGGGGCTGTAGCTTGTCGAAGGACCCCCTTGCCCCCCAGCACTCGCAGGCTCGCGCCGGGTCCCTGCAAGGGGGCCGTGCCAGTCCGTCACCCGGAGGTTGACCCGTGCAGCTGGAGAACTCGTTCACCGTCCCGGTGCCCGTCGACGAGGCCTGGCGGGTGCTGCTCGACATCGAGCGGATCGCCCCGTGCATGCCCGGCGCGGCGCTGGACTCCGTCGACGGTGACGACTTCACCGGGCGGGTGAAGGTCAAGCTCGGGCCGATCAACCTGACCTACCAGGGGAAGGCGTCGTTCATCGAGAAGGACGAGGCCGCGCACCGGGCGGTCATCGACGCCCGGGGCAAGGACCAGCGGGGCAACGGGACGGCGGCGGCGGTGGTCACCGCCAACCTCCGCGCGGAGGGCTCGGTCACGCGGGTCGACGTGCTCACCGACCTGAACATCACCGGGCGTCCGGCCCAGTTCGGGCGCGGCGTGATGACCGACGTCGGCAACAAGCTGCTGGGGCAGTTCGCCGACAAGCTCGCCGCCCAGCTCGGTGAGGGCGACGCGCAGGGCGACGCCGACCGCGCGGCCGCGTCGGCGGAGGCCGGCCCGGCGGCGGATGCCGGCCCGGCGGCGAAGGCGGCGGCGACGGCCACCGGCGTGGTCGAGGAGGTGGCCGCTTCGGCGGAACAGGCCGCCGGCGAGGGGACGGCGGCCAAGAAGGCCGCCGCTGCCACCAAGAAGGCGGCCGCGTCGGCGACCGACAAGGTCAGCGCCGCGGCCGAGGAGCCCCCGGCGAAGAAGGCGGCCCCGGCCAAGAAGGCCGCCGCGAAGGCGGCGCCCGCCAAGGCCGCGCCGGCGAAGAAGGCGGTCGCGGGCAAGGAGACGGCGACCACGGAGACCCCGGCCAAGGAGACCGCGGCCAAGGTGACCGCCGAGAAGGCCGCCGACACCGCGCCGGCGGGCAAGGCGCCCAGCGGGCCGCCCACCGGCAACACCGCTCCGCCCGGGCGCCCGGCCACGGGTGCGCCGCTACGGAGCGTGCCTGACGCCGCCCCGGCGGAGCGACCGCGTCCGGCGCAGTCCGAGCCGGAGCCGATCGACCTGCTGGAGGTGGCCGGAGGGGCCGCGTTGTCCCGCTACGCCGCCCCGGCTGCCGGGGTCGCCGCGCTGGTGCTGGTCGTCGCCCTCGTCGTACGGCGCCGCCGTCGTCGCTGAGGCCGTCGGACCGGTCCGTCACGTTCCGGGTTCCGGGTCCGGGGCATGACCTCCGGGCGGCGGCGCCGCGTCGGTCGATCCCTCGGTGCGGCACGACCCGAGCCGCTGCCCCGGTTCCGCTCAGCCCTGCCTCGGCGCCTGGACGGGCAGCCGTGATTTGGTCGCCGGGCTCTCGCCTGCGGAAACTGTCGTACCCCCCGCTTAACCTGCGGGTATGTCGTCGGGTGTCGGGTTCGCGGTCGGGGTGACCGTGATGCCGGTGAGCCCGCCGTCGGAGTGGGAGCTGGCCGACCCTGATCCGTTGCCGCGGTTGGGTGAACCGTTGAGCGCGTGGTTGCCGGCCCGGCGGGGTGCGGCGGAGGCGGCGGAGCTGCTGGGGCAGATCGTGGCCGCGGAGGCGCAGTTGGCGGCGCTGCGGGCGGAGCTGGTGATGGACCTGGCCGCAGCGCGCCCGGCTCCGGCCGATCCGCTGCCCGGCGGCGAGCGCGCCGGACAGGTCGGCCCGGCCGGGGCGAGTGAGTTCGTGCCCGATGAGCTGGCCGCGGTGCAGAACTGCAGCCGCACGGCGGCGGTGACGCAGCTGGAGCACGCCGAGGTGCTGACCACGCTGCTGCCCGCGACGTACACACGGCTGCGGCTGGGGCGGCTGGACTGGCCCCGTGCCCGGGCGATGGCCGCGGAGGTCGCCGTCACCGGGCGGGAGACCGACCCGGGCGTGATCGCCGCCA
>NZ_JBJHAL010000039.1:0-24438 GCF_054050995.1 Blastococcus sp. SYSU DS1021
CCCGGGCCTGCCGGCACGCCGTCGACGCCCACGCCCGCGCCGCCAAGGACGCCGGCGATGCCCGGCCGATCGGCATGCTGCGCACCGGAGCCCTCATCGATCTGCTGCTGCGCCCCTGGCAGCAGCAACCGGCGGTGACCGCGCACCTGACCGTGGTCGCACCGCTGCCCGCGCTCACCCCGGCGGGTTTCCTCGCCTCTAATGCATCACTGCCGGCCGCGTTCACCGACACAGCGCGGGAAGCGGCCGCAGGCGGCCCGCCCGCGCCGGTGGGGGAGGTGGACGGGGAGCCGATCACCGCCGCCCACCTGCGCGAACTACTCGCCGCCCTGGATGCCGCAGGCGTGCAGGCCCCACCCGGCGGCAGCCTGCAGATCGCGCTCACCGACGCCACCGGAAGACTGCGGGCGGTCACCGGCCGCGCCGAGCTGGAGAAGCTGGCCACCCGCGGCTGCCCCGACCACCCCGACCACCCCGACCAGGCGTGCGGCTGCCCGCTGCTCGGCCCACCGGGTCCGGTGGACCGCTACCGGCCCTCGGCCGCCCAGCAACGCTTCCTCGCAACGCGGGATCGCACCTGCCGGCACCCCGGCTGCACCGTGCCCGCCGGCTGGGCCGACCTCGACCACGTCCTCCCGCACGCCGACGGCGGCGCCACCGCCTGCGAGAACCTGTGCTGCCTGTGCCGCCACCACCACCGGCTCAAGACCTTCGCCCCCGGCTGGACCCACACGCTCAGCGACGACGGCGTCCTCACCGTCATCACCCCCACCGGGGTCAGCCGCACCAGCCGACCACCCGGCTATCGCGTCCTCACCGCACCACCGCAACCACCACCGCCACCACCGGCGGAGGACCCACCACCGTTCTGACCCCGAGCGGTCAGCCCGGGAGCACCTCGGCGAGCCAGGAGGCGGCGGCCGCGCCGACGAGGTCCGGGTTCTTCTTCAGCGAGTGGTCACCGGGGACGGCGTACACCGATGCGCTGCCCCGGCCGGTCAGCACCGCGGCCACCTCGGCCGGCGAACCGAACGCGTCCCGCTCGCCCTGCACCACGACGACCGGGACGGTCACGCCCGCGAGCTCGTCCGCCCGGCTCTTCTCCGGCCGGCCCGGCGGATGGAGCGGGAACGCCAGCGCGAGCACGCCGTCGGCGCCGACCTGTCCCGCGGTGCGGCAGGCCACCCGCGCCCCGGCGCTGCGCCCCCCGACCACGAGCGCACCGGTCAGGTGCCCCGACCCCGAAAGGTGCGCCAGCACCGCCCGCCAGCCCTCGTCCAGGCGGGCCGGCGCCGGGGCGATCTTCTTCCCCGCCACGCGCCACGGTTGCTCGATGCGCAGCACCCGCCACCCGCCCTCGGCGGCGTCGCGGGCGACCGCCTGCAGGTCGGCCGAGTCGGCCCCACCCCCGGCCCCGTGCCCGAGCAGCAGCGTCCCGCGGGCTCCGCCGTCGGTCAGGTGGGCGCGGGCCGGGCCGTGCGGCGTCCCGATGTCGAAGGCGGTCACCGCGGCGGGAGGGCCAGCAGCGCGTCCACCGCGCCGGGGAGGTCAGGGGCGGCGACGTCGGGCTCGCCGTACACCGCGGGGAACACCCGCTCGCTCCGGGGGAACCACGCGCCGGTGAGCCCCGCCCGCTGCGCGCCCAGCACGTCCCAGCCGTGCGCGGCGACGAGCGCCATCCGCTCCGGCGCCACGTCGCAGACGCCGGCCGCCCACAGGTACACCTCCCGTGACGGCTTCCAGGCGCGGATGGTCTCGCTCGTCATGCTGCGCTCCACCAGCGGCGTGATCCCGCCCCGCTCCAGCCCCGCCTCGGCCACGCCGGGCGAGCCGTGGGACAGCGTGACGACCCGGACCCCGGCCTCGGCCAGCCGGCGCAGCGCGGGCTCGACGTCGGGGTGCGGCGCGAGCTCCCCGAAGGCGTCGGCCACGGTCGCGCGCTGGTCGGCCGACAGACCGCTCTCCTGGGCCAGCGCGGCGTCGAAGGCGTCCCGGAACCGGCACCACGAACCGACGGCGGCCGCCGCGAAGCCGGTGAGCAGCGTGCGGGCGAACACGGTGCCCAGCAGCGCCTCGGGCTCCCCTGACTCGACCAGGGTGGCACGGACGGGCGCGAGGTCCAGCAGGGTCTCGTTGACGTCGAAGGCGACGACCTCGGGGCGATGCCGGATCACGATGTCGGGTCCCAGTCCTCGTCCAGGTGCTTCCCGGCCTGCGGGGGCCGGCGCATCCTCCCGGTGGCCTTCTTGTAGACGAACCAGGAGACGCCCAGCACCACGGCGGCCACGACCACGTAGTCCAGGTACCGCAGGTTCTCGTAGATGAAGTCGCCGGCCGCCACGCCCAGGGTGACCAGGACGGTGTTCCAGATCAGGCTCCCCGCCGCGGTGAACAGCAGGAACTGCCCCAGCGGCATCCGCACCACCCCGGCGGGCACCGAGATGAAGCTGCGCACGATCGGCACCATGCGGCCGAGGAAGACCGCAGCGCGGCCGTGCCGCTCGAACCAGGCGAAGGTCCGGTCGACGTCCTCGGTCTCCACCAGGGGCAGCCGGTCGAGGAAGGCGTGCGACCGGCGTGGCCCGAGCGCCCGCCCGACGTAGTAGAAGAAGATCGCGCCCAGCAGCGAGCCCAGGGTGGCGAAGATGATCACCGGGACGATCGACATCCGGCCGTCGTTGATGAGCACGCCCGCCAGGCCGAGGACCGCCTCGCTCGGGATGGGCGGGACGACCGTCTCGAGGAGGATCGACAGCCCGACCCCGACCGGCCCGAGGGTCTCGACCAGGTCCAGCAAGAAGCCGGTGATGCCACCCTCGTCGGAGGCCGCAGCGGCGAGGAACGACATGGGCTCCACGGTATCGGCGCCCTCCGCCCGCCGCCGCGCCCCTGGGCCGGCGCGGAGCTAGGTTCGGGACCATGCGGCAGCGCTTCACCGCCCGGGCACTCGTCGTCGGCGACCGCGCCGGGACGGTCGTCCCCGACGGCGTCCTGGACGTCGCGGACGGTGCGATCGCGTGGGTCGGGCCGGCCACCGAGGCGCCCCCGGTCGAGGACGCCGACGTCGTCGCGCTGCCCGGGGTGCTCACCCCCGGCCTGGTCAACGCCCACTCGCACGCGCCGATGGTGCTGTTCCGCGGGCAGGGCGAGGGGCTGCCGCTGGACCGCTGGCTGCGCGAGGTCATGTGGCCGCGCGAGAGCCGGCTCACCCCGGAGGACGTCGAGGTCGCGATGACCGCGGCGTCGGCGGAGCTGCTCGGCAACGGCGTCACCACCAGCGTGGAGATGTACTTCCACCCCGAGCGGATCGCCGCCGCCGTCACCACCACCGGTGCCCGGGCGGTCGTCGCCACGCCGCTGCTGGCGCTCCCGGGCATGCCGCCGATGGCCGAGCAGCTCGGCGCCGCCGTGGCCCTCGCCGCCGGCGCGCCCGGCGACGGGACGATCGAGTACGGCATCGGCCCGCACGCGGCCTACACCGTTCCGCTCCCCGTGCTCGCCGACGCCGCACGGGCCGCCCGCGAGCACGAGCTGCTGCTGCACCTGCACGTCGCCGAGACCGCCACCGAGGGCGCCGACCTGCTGGCCGCGCACGGGCTGTCGGTGCCCGCGCTGCTCGCCTCCTACGACGTCCTCGGTGGCCGGGTGCTCGCCGCGCACTGCGTGCACATGGACGACGGCGACCTCGAGCTGTGGCAGGAGTACGACGTCGCCGTCGCCCACTGCCCGGCCAGCAACGCCAAGCTCGCCAGCGGCATCGCGCCGGTGCGCACGATGCTCGACCGCGGCATCCGGGTGGGGCTGGGCACCGACGGCCCCGCGTCCAACGACTCCCTGGACCTCTTCGCCGACCTGCGGCTGGCCGCGGGGATGGCGCGGCTGCGTGAGCGGTCGGCGACGGCGCTGACGGCGGCCGAGGCGTTCTGGCTGGCCACCGGGGGAGCGGCCGACGCCCTCGGCCGCCCGGACCTGGGTCAGCTGGCCCCCGGCCGGCGGGCCGACCTGGTGCACGTCGACACCCGGGACCTGGTGTTCGAGCCGGTCGGCGACCCGGCCGACGTGCTGGCGCACCTGGTGTGGTCCGGCGCGGGGCGGCACGTCCGCGACGTGTGGGTGGGCGGCCGCCCCGTCGTGCGCGACGGTGCCTCGACCACGGTCGACGTGGCGGCGCTGCGTGCCGACGTCGCTGCCCGCGCCGCCCGGCTCGCGGTGGGCTGAGCTCAGCCCGCCGCGGCCTGCAGGTCGTCGCCGGTCCAGGTGTAGAGCCGGTCGCCGAGGACGACGGTCACCCAGCCCTCGCAGAGCTGCGCCTCGTCGCCCAGATCGGGCCAGTTCCTGCCGCCGTCGAAAGGCATGCCCACCTGGGGGAGCGCGGTGCAGTCCGCCGGCGGTCGAGCTCCCTCGTCCAGCGTCATCTCCGCCCGCACGCTGCCGGAGTCGTCGCCGGCGGCCTCGCCGGGTCGGACGACGGTGACGTCGTGCCCCACCGGGCGGGTCCAGCCCGGCACGTCCCCGCGCGGGGCGTCGTCGGCGTCGGCGTGGTCCGACGTCTCGGTGTGACCCTGCAGCTCCGCCAGCATCGCCCCGGGCCCGTCCACGCCCGTCGGCATGGTCACCACGATCCCTGCCACGGCCACCGCGCCGACGCCACCACTCCGGCCACCGTCCCGAGCACTGCCTTCTTCGTGTCCATGGGGGGAGCGTCGGTCCTCCCGCCGTCAGCGCGCGTCGGTCGCCGGGCTGATCCGCACCTCCGCCCTCGGGCAGACGACACATTCCTCAACCGACGGGTTGACAGAGCTCGGAGGTGCGGCCTAGCGTCTTCGTCAACCGAGAGGTTGAGAAAGGATGTGACGTGGTGGCGGATCCGCTCTCCCGGGTGTTCTCGGCCCTGGCCGACCCCACCCGGCGGGACATCGTGGCGCGGCTCGCGGTCGGCGACGCCACGGTGGGCGAGCTCGCCGCGCCCTACGACGTGACCGTCCAGGCCGTCTCCAAGCACCTGAAGGTGCTGGAGGACGCCGGCCTGGTGAGCCGGAGCCGGGAGGCGCAGCGCCGCCCGGTGCACCTCGAGGCCGAGGTCTTCGACCTCATGACGAAGTGGATCGAGCGCTACCGGCGCCAGGCCGAGGAGCGCTACCGCCGGCTGGACGACGTCCTGCGATCGATGCCGGACGCCCCCGCCCCGTCCCAGGAAGGAAGCCCCTCATGACCACGAGCACCCACCGCGGGACCCAGATCGCCGCCGATCCGGACGTCCCGCTCATCCGCATCACGCGGGAGTTCGACGCGCCGCGGGAGAAGGTCTTCCGCGCCCACACCGAGCCCGACCTGGTCGTCCAGTGGCTCGGCCCGCGGGGCCTCGAGATGACGATCGACCGCTACGACTGCCGGACGGGTGGTTCCTACCGCTACGTCCACAGCCAGGAGGGCGAGGAGTACGCCTTCTACGGCAGCTTCCACGAGGTGCGCCCCGATGAGCTGATCGTGCAGACGTTCACGTACGAGGGCATGCCCGACGAGGTCGTCCTGGAGAGGCTGCGCCTGGAGGACCTCGGCGACGGCCGCACCCGGCTGACCACGACCTCGCTGTGCGACTCCTTCGCCGGCCGCGACGCGATGCTCGCGAGCGGCATGGAGGTCGGCGTGAACGAGGGCTACGAGAAGCTCGACGACCTGCTCGCCCGCAGCTGACCCGCACGCGGCGGGACGGTCAGGCGCGCAGGCTGATCGTCTCGCCGCGGTGGGCGGGGCGGACCGTGCCGGGCAGCTCGCGGCGGGCCACCTCGGCGACGAAGTCCCCGAGCGGGCTCTTGAACAGCGAGTAGTCGTCGTAGTGCACCGGCACGGTGACCGGCGGCTTCAGCAGCTCCACCAGGTCCGCGCCCTGGCGGCCGTCCATCGTGACGGTCAGCCCGAGCACCTTGGTGCCGCCCAGGTGCGGGATGACGACGTCCAGCGGGCCGCAGCGCTCGAGCACCTCGCCGAGGAACGGCCGGTACAGGGTGTCGCCGCTGATGTAGCCCCGCCAGCTGACCTCCCCGTCGCGCACCAGCTCCAGCACGCTGCCCATCACCTGCGGCAGCACCCGGGCCAGGGGGCCGGGGCCGTGCACGCCCGGCACGGAGGTCACCCGCAGCTCCTCGTCGTCGCGGGCGAACGTGTGCGTCTGCCAGGGCCGCAGGTCGGCGGTGCCGGTGAAGCCCCGGTCGGCCAGGCACTTCGACGCCTCCGGCGTGGTGACGACCGGCGTCTCCTTGGGCAGCGCCTTGGTGGCGATCCGGTCCCAGTGGTCGCCGTGCATGTGCGAGAGCAGGATGCCGTCCAGCTCCGGCAGCTGGGCCGGCAGCAGGGCCGGGTCGGTGAGCCGCTTGCTGCGCAGCCCGTACCCCAGGTGCGCCCGCTGCCCGCGGTGCAGGAAGTTCGGGTCGGTGAGCAGCGTGAACCCCCCGATCCGCAGCAGCATCGTCGCGGTGCCGCCGAAGGTCATGGTCACGTCGTCCGCAGCCCGGTCCATGCGCAGGCGCTTACCCCGGGCGCCCCACCTCACCCGTGCCCGGGCGCTGGTAGACAGGGGCGGTGCCCGTTCGCCGCACGATCGACGAGTCGTTCCTCGCCCTCCCGCTGTCCGCGCTCACCGACGCCGCGCTGACCCGCGCCATCGACCTCGGGTGCTCGCACGCCGACCTGCGGGTCGAGCGCATCCGCACCCAGGCGATCAGCCTGCGCGACGCCCGCCCCGAGGCCTTCACCGACGGGGAGGACCTCGGCCTGGCCGTCCGCGTGGTGCACGAGGGCACCTGGGGGTTCGCCGCCGGCGTCGTCCTCACCGCCGCCGAAGCCGTCCGCCTCGCCGAGGAGGCCATCGCGGTGGCGCGGGTGGCCGCCGCGCTGAACTCCGACCGCGTGGAACTGGCCCCGGAGCCGGCGTACCCGGACGCCGAGTACGTCTCCGCCTACGACGTCGACCCGTTCACCGTGCCGGACGCCGAGAAGACGGCGCTGCTCACCGACCTGTCGGAGCAGCTGCTGGCCGGCGACGGCGTCGAGCACGTGCAGGCCACCTGCATGCTGGTCAAGGAGCAGAAGTACTACGCCGACACCGCCGGCACCCGCACCCGCCAGCAGCGGGTGCGCATCAACCCCGACCTGACCGCGCTCACCGTGGACCGGTCCACCGGGTCCTTCGAGAGCATGCGCACCCTCGCCCCGCCGGCCGGCCGCGGGTGGGAGTATCTCACCGGCACCGGCTGGGACTGGCGCGGGGAGCTGGCGGAGATCCCCGAGCTGCTGCGCGAGAAGACCAAGGCGCCCACGGTCACGGCGGGCCGCTACGACCTCGTCGTCGACCCCTCGAACCTGTGGCTGACCATCCACGAGTCCGTCGGCCACGCCACCGAGCTGGACCGGGCGCTCGGCTACGAGGCGGCCTACGCCGGCACGTCCTTCGCCACGTCCGACCGGCTGGGCACGCTTCGGTACGGCTCCCCGCTCATGGACGTCACCGGGGATCGCACCGCACTGCACGGGCTGGCCACCGTCGGCTGGGACGACGAGGGCGTGGCCGGCCAGCAGTGGGACATCGTCCGCGACGGCGTGCTCGTGGGCTACCAGGTGGACCGGAACATGGCCCGGCTGCAGGGCATGGCGCGCTCCAACGGCTGCGCCTACGCCGACTCGCCGGGGCACGTCCCCGTGCAGCGGATGGCGAACGTGTCGCTGCAGCCGGTGCCCGGCGGCCCCTCCACCGGGGAGATCATCGCCGGGGTCGAGCACGGCATCTACGTCGTCGGCGACAAGAGCTGGTCGATCGACATGCAGCGCTACAACTTCCAGTTCACCGGCCAGCGCTTCTACCGGATCGAGAACGGCCGGCTCGCCGGCCAGGTGCGCGATGTCGCCTACCAGGCGACGACGACGGACTTCTGGGGCTCGATGACGGCGGTCGGCGGCCCGCAGACCTACGTCCTGGGCGGCGCGTTCAACTGCGGCAAGGCGCAGCCCGGCCAGACGGCGGCGGTCAGCCACGGCTGCCCGACCGCCCTGTTCGAGGGCGTGGCGATCCTCAACACGGTCGAGGAGGCCGGGCGATGAGCTACCAGCGGCCCCAGGACGTCGTCGAGCAGGCGCTGGCCGCCTCGACCGCCGACGGGCAGGTCACCGTCGTCGTCGAGGGGTCCGAGGCGAACCTGCGCTGGGCCGGCAACAGCCTGACCACCAACGGGGCGATGCGGTCGCGCTCGGTCGTGGTGATCTCCTTCGTCGATGGCGGCGCCGGGATGGCGGCCGGCACCGTGAGCCGTTCGGGCGCCCCGGATGTCGCCGAGCTGGTGCGGATGAGCGAGCAGGCCGCCCGGGACGCCGGGCCGGCCGAGGACGCGATGCCGCTGATCGCCGACACCCCGCCCGGAGCCGGCGACTGGGACGCCGAGCCCGCGCAGACCTCGATCGAGGTGTTCACCGAGTTCGCCCCGGCGCTCGGCCAGGCCTTCGGCGAGGCGGGTGACCGCGGCGAGCTGCTCTTCGGCTTCGCCGAGCACTCGATGCGCACCACCTACCTGGGCAGTTCCACCGGGCTGCGGCTGCGCCACGACCAGCCGACGGGGCGGGTGGAGCTCAACGGCAAGACGCCCGACTTCGGCCGCTCGGTGTGGGCCGGCACCGGCACCCGGGACTTCACCGACGTCTCGGTGGCCGCCCTTGCCGCCGACGTGCAGCGGAAGCTGGCGTGGTCCCGGCGACGGGTCGACCTCCCGGCCGGCCGCTACGAGACGCTGCTCCCGCCGTCGGCGGTGGCCGACCTGATGATCTACCTCTACTGGACGATGGAGGCGCGGGACGCCGACGAGGGCCGCAACGTCTTCGCCCGGACCGGCGGGGGCAACCGCACCGGCGAGCGGCTGGCCGCCCTGCCGCTGACGCTGCGCAGCGACCCGTCCGCCCCCGGTCTGGAGGCGGCACCCTTCCAGGTGGTGGGCGCGTCGTCGGGTTCGGCGTCGGTGTTCGACAACGGCATGGCGGCGCCGGCGGTGGACTGGATCTCCGGCGGGGTGCTCACCAACCTGATCCGCCCGCGGGCCTGGGCGCTGAAGACCACCGCCCCGGTCACCGTCGCCGTGGACAACCTGATCCTCGAGGACCCGACCGCCACGGCCTCCCTCGACGAGATGGTGGCCGCGACCGACAGCGGGCTGCTGCTCACCACTCTCTGGTACATCCGCGAGGTCGACCCGCAGACCCTGCTGCTCACCGGACTCACCCGCGACGGCGTCTTCCTGGTCGAGAACGGCGAGGTGACCGGTGCGGTGAACAACTACCGGTTCAACGAGTCCCCGGTCGACCTGCTCGCACGGGCGGTGCAGGCCGGCCGCACCGAGCGCACCCTGCCGCGGGAGTGGAACGACTGGTTCACCCGCACCGCGATGCCGCCCCTGCGGGTGCCGGACTTCAACATGAGCAGCGTCAGCCCCGCCAGCTGAGCCCTCCCCGGCGGGTCGGGGCCGTTCCGTCACAGTTCCGCCAAGTCGATCTCGCGCACGCTGGCGGAAACTGACGGGGACGTCGTGTGTTCATCGAACTACGCTCAGTTGCGATACCTGAGCGAGCGGATCGCTTTACCCAGACCCGGGTTCTGCCGAAACCTCTCGTAGCTCGATGACCGAGTACCGCACGCGAGCCCCGCTCCCACGGGGCTGTCGAGGGGAGGACTCCGTGACCAGGAGTCGCAAGCCGTCCGTCTTCCAGGTGGGCAAGGTCCGCGACGACGGGTACACCGTCGTCATCTCCGGCTGGGGGC
The DNA here is from genome assembly GCF_054050995.1 of Blastococcus sp. SYSU DS1021. NCBI lineage: Bacteria > Bacillati > Actinomycetota > Actinomycetes > Geodermatophilales > Geodermatophilaceae > Blastococcus > Blastococcus sp. SYSU DS1021. The sequence continues at coordinate 9,797 of NZ_JBJHAL010000039.1, forward strand.
TGGGCCTCTGCGCCGCCGCCTGCGCCTGCCACCGTCACCCGTCGGCCGGCCACCTCGCCATCGCCGAGGACCAGGCCGGTGGCTCCATCGGTCTGGTCAGCTTCCGCGAGGGCGGCTGCGACTGCTGCGAGCCGTGGACCTCCGAGGAGCTCTCGGCGATCCTGCGCGACTTCCAGGCCCTGGCCGGCCTCCAGGTGCAGGAGCCCCTCGCCGGCTGAGCGAAGACCCCGGGTTCGGAGGCGGCCCCGCGGGTAGATGCGGTCCCGTGATGGGACGCGCTGCCCTGCGGGGCGCACTCGCCGGCCTGGCCGGCGTCGCCGTGATGACCCTGGGCGAAAAGGCCGAGCAGGCCCTAACCGGCCGCCCGGACAGCTACGTGCCGGCGCGCACGCTCGCGGCGGTGAGCACCGGCCGGCGCCTGCCCGGCTCGGCCCGGCCGCCGGTCCGCAACCACCTCATGCACTGGGGCACCGGCGCGGCCGTCGGGGCGCTGCGCGGCATCTGGGCCGCCAGCGGGCTGCGCGGTCCGCGCGCGTCGGCCTGGCACACCTCCGTCCGGCTGGCCACCGACCAGACGCTGGAGAACGCCAGCGGTGTCGGTTCCCCGCCCTGGACCTGGTCCCGTCGCGACCAGGTCGTCGACGTCGCCCACAAGGCCGTCTACTCCTTCGTGACCGGCGCCGTCGCCGACCGTCTCGTCCCGCTCGCGCCCGACCGGCTGCCGGACGGCACCGCGGCGGGCCCGCGCCGTCGCTGAGACCCCACCCTCGTGGCGGTGGGCCCCTCCTGGGGCGCGTGTGACTCAGGAGGTGAACCCGGGGCCGGTCACCCGCGCGCCCCCCGCTACTCGTCGACAACAGCTCCCTACGGTCCGTTCTGACGCGCATGGTTGCGGCCCCTTCCCCGGGCCCGGCGCAGGTGATCGGAGGCCAGGGTGCACACGCAGCACACGACCACCCGTCGCCGCTCGCGTGCCGTCCTCGCGGTCGGCGCCGTGCTGGTGGCGGCAGCGACGGGCGTTCTCACCCCCACGGCGGCCTCGGCCGCGCCGGGCTCCGCGGCCGAGGCCGCCGAGCTGGTGCGCAAGACCGCCCAGGAGCTCACCGTCATCGACGAGCAGGTGCACGAGGCCCGGCTGACCGTCGCCGAGCAGCAGCGGATCGCCGAGGAGGCCGCCGCCCACGCGGCCACGGCCCAGGCCGCCGTCGCCGCGTTCGAGCCGCAGATGCGGGCCATCGCGCACACCGGGTACACCGGCAAGACGCGGTCGCGGGTGGCCGCGTTCCTCACCAGCGGCTCGGCTGACGAGCTCGTCCAGCAGATGACGACGCTGGACCTGATCGCCGACCACACCAACGGCGTCATCGCCCAGGTGGCCGCCGCCCAGGCCGCAGCGGAGCAGGCCCAGGCCACCGCCGACCAGGCCGCGGCGGCGGCGAAGGCCGGGCTCGAGCAGGTCACCGCCCAGCAGGCCGAGCTCGAGAAGCAGATCGCCGACCACCGCGCCGACTACGCCCGGCTCTCGGCCGCCGAGCAGGCCCGGGTCGCGACCGCGCTGGCCGGGCCGGCCCTCGCCACGCCGTCGGCCGGCAGCCTTCCCGACGCTCCCAGCGGTGCCGCGGCGGCGGCCGTGCAGGCCGCACTCGGCCAGGTGGGCGACCCCTACGTCTGGGGCGCCTCGGGCCCCGACGGCTTCGACTGCTCCGGCCTGACGTCCTACGCCTACGCCGCCGCCGGCATCTCTCTCCCGCACAGCAGCCGCGCGCAGTCCCAGCTCGGCCGCGAGGTGCCGCGGTCGGAGCTCCAGCCCGGCGACCTCGTCTACTTCTACTCGCCGGTCAGCCACGTGGGCCTCTACATCGGCAACGGCATGATGGTGCACGCCCGCACCTTCGGCCGGCCGGTCGCCGTCACCAGCGTCGACCAGAACGGGTACCGGGGCGCCCGCCGCCTCGTCGGCTGACGGCCCCCGGCCCGGCGCGCGGCGCCGCCGCGACGTACGTTGCCCCTGCACGGCGACGGACGGCGAGGAGGCCGGAGATGAGCGGCGAGGTACCGGCCACGGTGCTGGGCATCTACGACGAGGTGCTGCGGCGCAACCCTGGCGAGACGGAGTTCCACCAGGCCGTCCGCGAGGTCCTGGAGTCGCTCGCCGTGGTGCTCGACCGGCACAGCGAGTACACCGAGATGAAGACCGTGGAGCGGATCTGCGAGCCGGAGCGGCAGATCATCTTCCGCGTCCCGTGGCAGGACGACCGCGGCGAGGTGTGGATCAACCGCGGCTTCCGCGTGGAGTTCAACTCCGCGCTCGGCCCCTACAAGGGTGGGCTGCGGTTCCACCCCTCGGTGAACCTGGGCATCGTCAAGTTCCTGGGCTTCGAGCAGATCTTCAAGAACGCCTTGACCGGCATGCCCATCGGCGGCGGCAAGGGCGGCTCCGACTTCGACCCCAAGGGCCGGTCGGACGCCGAGATCATGCGGTTCTGCCAGTCGTTCATGACCGAGCTGTACCGGCACCTCGGCGAGTACACCGACGTCCCCGCCGGTGACATCGGCGTGGGCGCGCGGGAGATCGGCTACCTTTTCGGCCAGTACAAGCGGATCACCAACCGCTACGAGTCCGGTGTGCTCACCGGCAAGGGGCTCGGCTGGGGTGGCGCGCTGGTCCGCACCGAGGCCACCGGGTACGGCGCCGCCTTCTTCGCCGACGCCATGATGCGGGCCCGCGGGGAGTCCTTCGACGGCCGGCGGGTCGTCGTGAGCGGGTCGGGCAACGTGGCCGTCTACGGCATCGAGAAGGTGCACCAGCTGGGCGGCACCGTCGTCGCCTGCTCCGACTCCGGCGGCTACGTCGTGGACGACGCCGGCATCGACCTCGACCTGCTCAAGCAGGTCAAGGAGGTCGAGCGTGGGCGGGTGGCCGACTACGCGGAGCGCCGGGCCTCGGCGAGCTTCGTGCCCGGCGGCAGCATCTGGGACGTGCCGTGCGACGTCGCCGTCCCCAGCGCCACGCAGAACGAGCTGGACGGCGACGCCGCCGCCGTCCTCGCGCGCAACGGCTGCCGGTACGTGGTGGAGGGCGCAAACATGCCCGCCACCCCGTCGGCGGTGAAGGTGTTCCGGGAGGCGGGCGTCGGCTTCGCCCCCGGGAAGGCGGCCAACGCCGGCGGCGTCGCGACCTCCGCGCTGGAGATGCAGCAGAACGCCTCGCGCGACCGCTGGACCTTCGAGCACAGCGAGGCGCGGCTCGAGGAGATCATGCGGGACATCCACGCCCGCTGCCACGAGACCGCCGAGGAGTACGGCTCACCGGGTGACCTGGTGCTCGGTGCCAACGTGGCCGGGTTCCTCCAGGTGGCCGAGGCGGTGCACGCGCACGGCTTGATCTAGAGCTCGGCGCGCAGCAGCTCCGCGGCGAGGGCGAGCGAGCGCATCTTGCCGACCGCGGACTCCCGGGGCAGGTACTTCAGCCCGCAGTCGCTGGTGAGCACCAGGCGGGCGACGTCCACGTCGTCCAGCGCGCGGCGCACCCGGTCGGCCACGACCTCGGGGGTCTCGACCTCCGGCGTGGACAGGTCGAGGACCCCCAGGGCGATGCCCTTGCCGCGCAGCGGCCGCAGCGTGGCCGGGTCGAGGTGCGACTGCGCCGTCTCGACGGCGACGGTGTCGACGGGGGTGTCGGCGAGCTCGGGGAGGAACGAGTAGCCGGTGGGGCGCTCGGAGACCATCGCCGCGTAGCCGAAGCACAGGTGCAGGTGCACCGGACCCGGCGCGCCCTCCACCGCGCGGGTCACCGCCTCGGCCCCGTACTCGCGCGCGACCTCGGGGCGGGCCTGCAGCCACGGCTCGTCGATCTGCACGATGTCGGCCCCGGCGGCGAAGAGATCGGCGATCTCCGCGCGGACGACGTCGGCGTAGGCCAGGGCCAGTGCGCGGCCGTCGCCGTAGTGGTCGTCCTGCGCCTGCTGCGCCATGGTGAAGGGGCCGGGGACGGTGATCTTGACGGTCCGCTCGGTGTGCGCCCGCAGGAAGCGCACGTCGTCGGCCTGGATCGGGGCGGGCCGGGTGATCGCGGCCCGCACCCGCGGCACCGGGATCGGCTTCCCGGACCGGTTGAGCACGGTGCCGGGGTCGTCGACGTCGACGCCGGTCAGCGCGGTCGCGAAGTGGTTGGAGTACGACTCCCGCCGGATCTCGCCGTCGGTGACGATGTCCAGCCCGGCCTCCTCCTGCGAGCGGATCGCCAGCCGGGTCGCGTCGTCCTGCGCCTCGGCCAGCAGGTCCGGCGCCACCCGCCACAGCTCCCGTGCGCGCACCCGGGGCGGGAACTGGTGGGCCAGCCGGTCTCGGTCGATGAGCCAGCCGGGCTGGGGCAGGCTCCCCACGATCGACGTGGGCAACGGGGGGAGGTGCGCGGGCATGCCGGGAAGTCTGCCGGGAGTGCGACCGGTGCGCGCAGCCCGGGGCTGTGCTGAGGTGGGCGGGTGGACGACGCATTCATCGGAGCCCTGGAGTTCGGCGAGCCGCGGATCGACGAGGCCGCGTTCGTGGCGCCGACGGCGGTGGTGGTGGGCGCGGTGACGATGGGCCCGCGGTCGAGCATCTGGTACGGCGCCGTCGCCCGGGCCGACGCCGAGGTCATCGAGATCGGCGCCGACTCGAACATCCAGGACGGCTGCGCACTGCACTCCGACCCCGGCTTCCCCCTGGTCGTGGGGGAGCGCGTCTCGGTGGGGCACCGGGTGGTGCTGCACGGCTGCCGCATCGACGACGAGGTGCTCGTGGGCATGGGCAGCGTGATCATGAACGGCGCGCACATCGGCTCCGGGTCGATCGTCGCCGCCGGCGCCGTCGTCACCCAGGGCAAGGTCTTCCCGCCGCGTTCGCTCATCGCCGGCGTCCCCGCGAAGGTGCTGCGCGAGGCCACCGACGACGACCAGCTGCACATCCAGGGCAACGCGATCAGCTACACCGACCGGCTGGACTCCGCCCGCCGGGTCCGCCGGCTCCAGGGCTGATCAGGTCGCGAGCCACTCCCGCAGCCCGGTGAGCAGACGGTCGACGTCGTCGGCGTCGCTGTAGGGGGCCAGCCCGGCCCGCAGGCCGCCGGTGTCGCCGAGCCCGAGCCAGCGGCTGGCCTCGATCGCGTAGAAGTGCCCGGCCGGCGCGTTGACGCCCCGACCGGCGAGGAACCGGTAGGCGTCGGCGGGATCGCGGTCGGCGAAGGTCAGCAGCAGCGTCGGGGTGCGGTGCGCCGCCCGCGACCACAGCCGGACGCCCGGCAGCTCCGCCAGCCCGGCCTCCAGGCGCTCCCGCAGCCGGTCCTCGTGCTCCTCGATCGCGAGCATCGCCGCGGCCAGCCGCTCCCGGCGCCGCCCGGAGCCCCCGAGGCCGGCCAGGAAGTCCACCGCCGCCGTCGTCCCGGCCAGCAGCTCGTAGGGCAGCGTGCCGAGCTCGAAGCGCTCGGGCACCGCGTCCGTCGACGGCAGCAGCTTGGCCGGGCGCAGGGTGGCCAGGAACGCGGGATCGGCGGCGAGCACGCCGCAGTGCGGGCCGAGGAACTTGTACGGCGAGCAGAGGAAGACGTCGGCGCCCAGCGCCCGGACGTCGACCGGCGCGTGCGCGGTCAGGTGCACGCCGTCGACGACGAGCAGCGCGCCGGCCGCGTGCACCCGCCCGGCGATCGCGGCCAGGGGCGGTCGGGTGCCGATCAGGTTCGACGCCCCGGTCACCGCCACCACGCGGGTGCGGTCGGTCAGCACCGCCGCGACGTCGTCGGCGGTCAGCTCCCCGGTGGCCGGGTCGAAGGCGGCCCACCGCACCGTCGCGCCCGCGCCCTCGGCGGCCCGCACCCAGGGCCGGATGTTCGCGTCGTGGTCGAGCCGGGTCACCACCACCTCGTCGCCGGGGCCCCAGCCCGCGGCGAGGGTGCGGGCGAGGTCGAAGGTGAGCGCGGTGGCGCTGCGCCCGAACACGACGCCGGTGGGGTCGGCGCCCAGCAGGTCCGCCATCGCCAACCGTGCGGCCAGCACCGTCTCGTCGGCGAACCGCTCCGCGGCGGTGACGGCGCCGCGGTTGCTGATCGGCGCGGTCAGCGTCGCCGCGACCGCGCGGCCCACCTGCTCGGGCACCTGGGTGCCGCCGGGGCCGTCGAAGTGCGCGGTGCCGCTCGCCAGCGACGGGAAGGAGGCGCGGAGCGCGGCGACGTCGAGGCTCACGGCCCGACGCTAGCCGCGGCCGGCCAGTGCGGCGATGGCGGCCCGGATCTCCGGGACGTCCAGGGCCAGCGTCGCGTCGCCCACCGGCAGCTCCACCCGCACGACGGCGGGGTCGCCGGTGGGCATCGCCTGCGGCCAGGTCCACAGCCCGTCGACGGCCAGCGCTCGGGCCGCGGCGGTGAAGGCCTCCGGCGTCGTGCGCAGCAGCAGGTGCAGCATCGGCGTCTCCGGCGGATCGGGGACGACGGTGACACCCGGCAGGTCGCGGACGGCGTCGGCCACCTCGCGGGCGCGCGCCAGGTAGGCGGGCATCAGCGGCAGCCGCCGGCGCAGGCAGGCCAGCGCCGACGCCGCGCCCGGCCACATCCCGAACAGGGTGCCGCCCAGCCGCCGGCGCCACTCCCGGACCTCCGCGACGACGTCGGCCGGGCCGGCCAGGCAGCAGCCGGCCAGCGCGCCGATGCCCTTGTAGAAGCTGACGTAGACGGTGTCGAACAACCCGGCGATCTCGGCCGGCGTGCGGTCGTAGCCGGCCGAGGCCTCCCACAGCCGGGCGCCGTCCAGGTGCGCCGCGGCGCCGCGCTCCCAGGCCCAGGCCACCTGCGCGGCCAGGTCGTCCCACGGCGGCAGCCGCCCGCCCAGATCGCGCTGGGGCAGCTCCACCAGCAGCGCGGCAGGCAACTCGGCGACCGCGTCCAGATCGGTGCGCAACAGCGGCCCGTACCGGTTCCCCGCCGGGCGCAGCACCATGCCGTGCAGCCGCTCGAACGCCTGCTCCTCGTGCCGGATCAGGTGGCTCTCGGGGTGGCAGACGACGGTGCGCCGGCCGCGACGGTCCGCGTGCACGCGCAGCGCCGCCTGCTGCGCCATGACCCCGCTGGGCAGGTACGCCGCCGCCGGCAGGCCGAGCAGCCCGGCGACCTCGGCCTCCAGCTCGGCCACCACCCCGCCCTCGCCGTACCGGTCCGGGGCGGTGCCGGGCGGGACCGTGGCCAGCAGGTCGGCCGGCCGCCACTCGCCGTGCCCGGTCAGCGCGCGGGTGCAGGCCTCGCGCAGCGCGAGGAGGTCGTCGTCCACCCGGGAAGTCTCGCCCGCCGGGTGGTCAGTGGAAGCGGCGCCCCTCGGCGAGCATCTGCACGGCGGCGGCGATCCGCTTGGCCCGGCCCGCCGGCGTGACGGCGGTGTGCACCCGCCACAGGACGGCGTAGCGGTTCTGGCCGTCGAGGGCGTCGAAGGCGGCCCGCGCGCCGGGCTGCGCGTCCAGGGCCGCGGCGAGGTCGTCGGGCACGGTGATGGTGGCCGCGCCCGGATAGGCGCGTGCCCACCGGCCGTCGGCCTGCGCGGCCGCCACGGCGGCCAGGCCCGCCGGGCGCATCCGGCCCTCGGCGGTCAGCCGCTCCACGGTGGCGACGTTCTTCTGCGACCACACGCTGCGCGCGCGGCGCGGGGTCAGCCGCAGCAGGTGGTAGGAGTCGTCCAGCCGCTGGCCGCGCCCGTCGATCCAGCCGAAGCACAGGGCCGACTCGACGACCTGCGCCGCGGTGACGGAGGGGATGCCCGAGCCCTTGCGGGCGATCTGCACGTAGAGCCCCGGGGCGGTGGCGTGGTGGGCCTCCAGCCAGGCCTCCAGGGCGGGCTGGTCGGCGAACGGCAGCATCGGCAGATCCGTCGGCGCGGGCACGGCCCCATCCTGGACCCGCGGTACGACGGGTTCCGGAGATGTCAGCCCGCCAGCAGCTCGCGCAGCAGCGCGTCCACCGCGGGGCCCTCGACGAGGAAGCCGTCGTGGCCGTACGGGGAGGAGATCAGCCGCAGCGGGACGCCGAGCGCGTCGGCCACCCGCTGCTGCTGCTCCGGGGGGTACAGCCGGTCGCTGTCCACGCCGGCGACGAGCGCGCGGGCGGTCACCCGGGCCAGCGCCGCCTCGACGCCGCCGCGGCCCCGGCCGACGTCCCAGCTGTTCATCGCCTCGGTGAGGAGCACGTAGCTGCCGGCGTCGAACCGGCCGGTCAGCTTCGCCCCGTGGTGCTGCAGGTAGGAGGCGACCGCGTAGCGGCCGTCCTCCTGCACCCGGGTGCCGAAGCGCGCCTCCAGCTCCGCCGCGCTGCGGTAGGTGAGGTGGGCGATCCGCCGGGCGACGTCCAGGCCGTCCGCCGGCGGGTCGGCGAGCGGGTAGTCCCCGCCCCGCCAGCGGGGGTCGGCCCGCACGGCCGCCTGCTGCGTGGTCTGGGTGCCGATCTGGTCGGCCGAGGCGACGGCGGTCGAGGCGAGGAAGAAGAGCGCGGCCACCCGGCCGGGGAACGCGACCGCCCACTCCAGCGCCCGCATACCGCCCATCGAGCCGCCGGCGACGCACGCCCAGCGCCGCACGCCGAGCGCGTCGGCCAGGGCCGCCTCGGCGCGCACCTGGTCGCCGACGGTCACCCCGGGGAAGCGTGACCCCCACGGGGCGCCGTCGGGGGCGGCCGACGACGGCCCCGTCGTCCCCTGGCAGCCACCGAGCACGTTGGCGCAGACGACGAAGAACCGCTCGGTGTCCAGGGCGGCACCCGGGCCGACCACGCCGCTCCACCAGCCGGGCGTCGGGTGGCCGGGCCCGGCCGGCCCGACGACGTGGCTGTCACCGGTGAGCGCGTGCTCGATCAGCACCGCGTTCCCGCCGTCGGGCGCGAGCGTGCCCCAGCACTCGTAGGCGATGCGCACGCCGGGCAGGCTCCCGCCGCGTTCCAGCTCGAACGGGCCGGGCAGGTCGAGGAACCGGCGGTCGCCCGCCGGGTCGCCCTCGACCCACCCGCCCACCGTCAGGCCGACTTGGCGGCGCGGAACCCGGCCTCCAGGTCGGCGAGGATGTCCTCGATGCCCTCCAGGCCGACGGCGAGGCGCACCAGACCCGGCGTGACCCCGGTGGTCAGCTGCTCCTCGGGCGTGAGCTGGGAGTGCGTCGTGGAGGCGGGGTGGATGACCAGGCTGCGCACGTCGCCGATGTTGGCGACGTGGCTGTGCAGCTCCAGCGCCTCCACGAACCGCTTGCCGGCCTCGACGCCGCCGTGCAGCTCGAAGGTGAGGACGGCGCCGGCTCCCTTCGGCGCGTACTTCTGCTGCGCCGCGTGCCACGGCGAGGACGCCAGCCCCGGGTAGTTCACCCGCTCGACGGCGTCGTGGCCCTCGAGGAACTCGGCCACCCGCTGCGCGTTGGCGACGTGCCGCTCCATGCGCAGCGACAGCGTCTCGATGCCCTGCACCACGAGGAAGGCGTTGAACGGCGAGACCGCCGGCCCCAGGTCGCGCAGCAGCTGCACCCGGGCCTTGAGCACGAACGCCGGCGCGCCGAGGTCGGCGTAGACGACCCCGTGGTACGTCGGGTCGGCGGTGGTGAACATCGGGTGCCGGCCGCCGGTCCAGTCGAACGTGCCGCCGTCGACGATGAGCCCGGCGATGACGGTCCCGTGGCCGCCGAGGTACTTGGTGGCCGAGTGGACGACGACGTCGGCGCCGAACTCCAGCGGGCGGATCAGGTACGGCGTCGCGATGGTGTTGTCGACGATCAGCGGGACGCCGTTGCGGTGGGCGACACCGGCGACGGTCTCGATGTCGAGGATGTCGCCCTTCGGGTTGCCGATCGACTCGGCGAAGAACGCCCGGGTGTTCTCCTGGACGAGGGACTGCCAGTTCTCCGGGTCGTCGGGGTCCTCGACGAAGGAGACGGTGATGCCCATCTTCGGCAGCGAGTGGTGCAGCAGGTTGTAGGTGCCGCCGTAGAGCGAGGCGGACGCCACGATGTGGTCGCCGGCCTCGGCGAGGTTGAGGATCGCCAGGGTCTCCGCGGCCTGCCCGGAGGCGACGGCGAGCGCGGCGACGCCGCCCTCCAGCGACGCGACGCGCTGCTCCAGCGCGTCCTGCGTCGGGTTCATGATCCGCGTGTAGATGTTGCCCATCTCGGCCAGCGCGAACAGGTCCGCGGCGTGCTGGGTGTCGCGGAACTGGTAGGCCGTCGTCGCGTAGATGGGCAGTGCCCGGGCACCGGTGGCCGGGTCCGGGCTCGTGCCGGCGTGGATCTGCCGGGTCTCGAAGCTCCAGCTCTGCGGGTCGGTCATGCGCCGTCTCCTCTCGCTCGCGGAGACCCGCGGCGCACGGGAGCTCCGTCCTTGCCGGGGGGCGGGCGCCTCCCGGCCGGCTCTTCCCCTGGAGCACCTCAGACGGAGTAGAGGTTGCCGGGCAGCCAGCCAGGTGCTTCGCGCTGCCTCTCAGGAGCCGAGGTGATCCTAGGACGCGCCGCAGGGGAGTGCGCGCCGCCCCCGTGGCGGGACGGATGTCCCACGTGAAACACCGGCCCCGTCGGTCACCCGGTCGGGGAGGCGGGGTCCGTCTCGTCGCCGGTGCCCCCCGTGTCGCCGGTCGGCTCCGGTCCGGTGGTCTCCGGAGCCGTCGTGGTCGGCTCGGTGGTCGGGGACGGCGAGTCGGTCGTCGGGGTGCTGGGCCGGGACGTCGTCGTCGGGGCCGGCTCCGTCTCCTCGGTGGTCGTCGGCTCCGTCTCCTCGGTGGTGACCGGCTCGGTCTCCTCGGCCTGCTCGGTGACCTGGCCCCGGGTGTCCGGCTCGCCGGGGGCCGGCGGCTTGACGTTGAGGTACAGCGCGAAGACGGAGACGAACAGCACGGCGAGCACGACCGTGGAGGTGCGCGCCCGGCCCAGGTGCTTGGGCACGGCCGACCACCAGCGGTGGCGCGGCGCCGCGGTCGTGCCGGTGGGCGCCCCGGCATCGGCGGCCGCGGCGGCGGGCGCCGTGCTGACGACGGGTTCGTCGGAGGCCCGGGCGGTGGCGTCGGTCGGGTCGCGGCGCTCGTCGGGGGCGGTCACGAAACCTCCTCCTGGACGGCGGTCGCGCCGTCCCGCGCCGCGACCGAGGTGGTGGGCTGCGGCACCTGCATGCCCTGGCTGCGGAAGGCCTGGACGATGCGCGCCCGCAGGTCGCGGCCGACCTCGAACTGCTTGCCGGGGAGCGTGCGGGCGACCACCCGTACGTTCACCTCGTCCAGGCCGAGGGTCTCCACCCCCATGACCGTGGGCGGGTCGAGCAGCAGCGGCCGCATCGCCGGGTCCCGGAACGCCTCCCGGCCCACCTCCCGCAGGATCTCGTTGGCCCGGTTCACGTCCACCGTGGTCGGCACCGGCACGTCGACGACGGCGCGCGCCCAGTCGCGGGACAGGTTCACGACCTTGACGATCTGGCCGTTGGGCACGGTCACGACCTCGCCGTTGGGCGAGCGCACCCGCGTGACGCGCAGGGTGACGTCCTCGACGGTGCCGTTCGCCGGGTCGCCACCGCCCACGACCTGGATGGAGACGACGTCGCCGAACCCGTACTGGCGCTCGGTGATGATGAAGAAGCCGGCCAGCACGTCACCGACGATGCGCTGGGCGCCGAAGCCCAGGCCCACGCCGAGCACCGTGGCAGGCGCGACCAGGCCGGTCACCGGGATGCCGAGCCGGTCGAGGATGAAGAAGACCGAGATCGAGTAGATGAGCACGACCGCCGCCCAGGTGAGCACCTGGGTCAGCGAGTGGCGGTGCTTGGCCGCCTCCGACCGGACCAGCGCGTCCCCGCCGGTGGAGTTCCGGTCGATCCGGTCGGTGATCTTGTCGCCCACCCAGCCGACGAAGCGGGCGAGCAGGACCGAGCCGAGGACGATCAGCACCACTTCGAGACCCCGCCCGGACAGCCAGTCCAGCACGTCTCTCAGCGCGTCCACGGGGCGGCACTCCGATCATCGGGGGAAGCGGCCTCTCCACCTTGCGCACCGCCGCCCGGCGATGCCAGCCCGACCCGCCGCCCAGTGCCGGTGGTGACGGAGACATCGCTCACGGCGTCTCCCGCGGCTCGACGAACAGCGACTGCGTGGACCGCCCGATCGGGCCGTCGACGTCGAAGAGGACCGCGAAGCACTGCGCCGCCCCGGTGCCGCCGTGCACGGTCTCGGCGGCCATCCCCAGCCACTCCCCGCGCGGGGGTCGGTGCAGCGCCACGGAGAGGTCGACGTTGGCGAACGTGGCGCGCGTCCAGTCGAGGCTGGCGGAGATGCCGCTCGCGGCGTCGGTCATGACCAGCAGGTGCTGCAGCGGCGTCATCGGCTCTCCGGCGACCAACTCGCACTCGGGGCGGGTCCAGGCCGTGGCCGGCCCCGGGCCGTTGAAGGTCCCCGCGGCGAACCGCCACTCCAGCGCCCGGTGGTAGGCGATCTCGGTGGTGAAGAACCCCGCCCGCTCGGGGCGGCTCTCCTCGGGTCCGGACGGCGCCGGGTGCGGCTGCCCGGTCGCCGGGGCGGCGTCGTCGCGGGAACGCATCCGCCAGGCCGACAGCCGCATGAGCGGGCGGTCGTCGCCGGTGTCGAGGACCGCCTCCACCAGCTCGATCCGCCGGCCGGGGCGGATCACCGAGGTGCGCACCCGCACCGGGCCGACCGGGACCGGCGCCAGGATGTCGTAGGCCAGCCGCACGGTCTGCCCGCCGACGATCCCGCCGGCCCGCTCGACGGCGCGCAGGAGCAGGGCGGCGGGCGGCCCCGCGTGCTGGTGGGCGGCGTCCCAGGGGCCGATGGTCAGGGCCGTGGCGGTGAATCCGTCGCCGTCGGGCAGGTAGAGGGCCTCGGGCACGTCCATGGACGGAAGTCTGTCGCCGTCGGTCGCCGCTCCGGGCGCCGGGTCTCCCGCGACGCCTCCGGTGCGTGCTGCCGCGGTGCCGCGCCGTCACAGCACGCCTGCCGGGCGTGGCTCTTCGGCCGATCCGGTATCGCAATCCGTTGTACCGCCGGACCGTCGTCCGTACGGTCCGCACGACGGGGGCAGCGACCGTCGGCACGAGGGGGAACACGGATGGTGCGGGCGCACGAGTGGGACATCAGCCGGCGGCTGTCCAGGCCACCCGGGGGGCGCCGACCGTGGTGGGTGTCGCACCCCGCTCCGGAGCCGGCCAGGCTCCGCCTGCAGTGGGAGGCGGCCGGCGGCCACGCCCTCGTCGTGGTGGACGGGGACATCGACCTGGTGACCGCGCCGCAGCTGGAGGCGTTCGTCGCCGAGCGCCCGCTCGCCGGCTGCACGGTCCTCGAGCTCGACCTCGGTGGCGTCCCCTCGATGGGCTCGGGGGGGCTCTCGGTGCTCATCGGCGTCCGCCGGTGGTGCCTCCAGCGCGGCATCGACCTGCTGCTGCGCAACGCCCAGCCCTCGGTGTGGCGGGTGTTCGAGGCGACGGGGCTGGACGCCGTCTTCACCGCCTCCGGTCGCGAGTCGCACCCGCCGGCGCACCAGCTCGCCCTCTTCTGAGCCGGTAGGTGTCTCGGCCGCGGTAGCCCGCTACCGTGCGCGCGTGCCCCGTACCGTCCGCCCCGGCCTCGGGTACGCGCTGACCCTCGCGGCGGCGGCGTTCTTCGCGGTCAACGGCACCGTCTCCACGCTCGCCCTCCAGGCCGGTCTCTCCGCGCCGCGGTTGACCGCGTTGCGGTGCACCGGCGCAGCCGTGGCCCTGCTCGCGGTCCTGCTGGTGGTGGCCCCGGGCCGGCTGCGGGTCGCCCGCCGGGAGCTTCCGCTGCTGGCGGTCCTCGGCGTCGTCGGGATCGCCATGACGCAGTACCTCTTCTACGTGGCCATCGGTCGCCTGCCCGTGGGCATCGCGCTCGTCTTCGAGTTCACCGGGACCGTGCTCATCGCCGTCTACGTGTGGCTCGTCCGCCGCGAGAAGGTGCGCCGCCGGGTGTGGGCGGCCCTGGTGCTGTCGTTGTCCGGGCTGGCCCTGGTGACCGAGATCTGGACCGGAGGCGGTTCGCTCGACGTGCTCGGCGTCGCAGCGGGCCTCGGCGCCGCCGTGGCTCTGGCGACCTACTACCTCATCGGCGAACGGGGCACCGTGTCGCGGGACCCCGTCACCCTCACCTGCTGGGCCTTCGTCGCCGCCGCCGTCTTCTGGGCGGTGGCCGCGCCGTGGTGGCAGTTCGATGCCGCGGTGCTCGGCCGCGACGTGCCCGTCTCGATCGGCTCCCTCGAGCTCCCGCTGTGGGTCCTGGTGGCCTGGATCGCGGTGATGGGCGCGGTCGTGCCGTTCGGGCTGTCGATCGCCGCCCTGCGCCACCTGCCGCCGACCGCGGCGGGGCTGGTGGCCACGGCGGAGCCGGTGTTCGCCTCCGTCGTCGCCTGGCTGTGGGTCGAGCAGGTCCTCACCGCCTGGCAGGTCGTGGGTGGCGCCGTCGTCCTCACGGGGATCGCGCTGGCGCAGACGGCGCGCACCGCGGTCCCGCCGACCGCGCCGCCCCTGCCGGAGAGCCCGGCCCCGCTGTCGAGGTGACCCGGAACCGCCGGCACCGGGGGGGGGGGGGGCGGGGGGGGGGGGGGGGGGGGGGGGGGGGGGGGGGGGGGGGGGGGGGGGGGGGGGGGGGGGG
>NZ_JBJHAL010000040.1:0-21256 GCF_054050995.1 Blastococcus sp. SYSU DS1021
TTCCCCACCCCCAGCTCGGTGGCGGTGGGCAGGACGGCGGCCTCCATGGCGGCGATCACGCCCGGGTCGGTCTCCCGCCCGGTGACGGCGACCTCCGCGGCCATCGCCCGGGCACGGGGCCAGTCCAACCGCCCCAGCCGCAGCCGTGTGTACGTCGCGGGCAGCAGCGTGGTCAGCACCTCGGCGTGCTCCAGCTGCGTCACCGCCGCCGTCCGGCTGCAGTTCTGCACCGCGGCCAGCTCATCGGGCACGAACTCACTGACCTCTGGCGGCCCCACGGTGCCGGCGCGCTCGCCGCCGGGCAGCGGATCGGCCGGAGCCGGGCGCGCCGCGGCCAGATCCATCACCAGCTCCGCCCGCAGCGCCGCCAGCTGCGCCTCCGCGGCCACGATCTGACCCAGCAGCTCCGCCGCCTCCGCCGCACCCCGCCGGGCCGGCAACCACGCGCTCAACGGTTCACCCAACCGCGGCAACGGATCAGGGTCGGCCAGCTCCCACTCCGACGGCGGGCTCACCGGCATCACGGTCACCCCGACCGCGAACCCGACACCCGACGACATACCCGCAGGTTAAGCGGGGGGTACGACAGTTTCCGCAGGTCGGAGCCGAGCGACCAGGTCCAGGACCCGGGTGACCACTTCGGGCCGACAACCCGGTTAGGACCCAGCGACGGGACGGGTCAGCGCGGGGTGCGGGGGGTGGCCGGGTGCGAGCCGGCGGTGACCAGGTCGGCGACGGCCTGGCGGGCGTCGCCGGCGGTGACCAGACCCTCGCCCACGAGCACTGCATCGGCGCCCGCGGCGGCGTAGCTGATCAGGTCGTGCGGGCCGCGGACCCCGGACTCGGCGACCTTCACGACCTCCGACGGCAGGCCGGGGGCGATCCGCTCGAAGGTCGACCGGTCGACCTGCAGGGTGGTCAGGTCGCGGGCGTTGACCCCGATCACCGAGGCGCCGGCCGCCATCGCGCGGTCGGCCTCGGCCTCGGTGTGCACCTCGACCAGCGCGGTCATGCCGAGGGACTCGACCCGCTCCAGCAGGCCGACCAGCACGTTCTGCTCCAGGGCGGCGACGATCAGCAGGACCACGTCGGCCCCGTGCGCCCGCGCCTCGTGCACCTGGTAGCTGCTGACGATGAAGTCCTTGCACAGCACCGGGACGTCGACGACGGCGCGGACGGCGGCGAGGTCGGCGTGGGATCCCCCGAAGCGACGCTGCTCGGTCAGCACGGAGATGACCCGCGCGCCACCCGCTGCGTACTGCTGCGCGAGCCGGGCCGGGTCGGCGATGTCGGCCAGGTCGCCCTTGGACGGGCTGCGCCGCTTCACCTCGGCGATCACGCCGACACCGGGTGCACGCAGGGCCGCGAGCGCGTCGCGCGCCGGCCGGGCCGCCTGCGCGGCGGCCTTCACCTCGTCCAGCGGTGTCGCGGCCTCGCGGACGGCGAGGTCCGCGCGGACACCGGCGATGATCTCGTCGAGCACGTTCACGGCGTCGTCGCAGCCTCGGCCGAGGTCCGGTGGTTGCTCATCGGCGCCACTGCTCCTCGTACGTCGATCCCGGGCGGATGGGTGGAACCACTCTAGAGGCGGGCCACGGGCCGCCCGGCCCGGGGGCGGGCATCGCGACCCTCGGCCGTTCCGCTATACGGCGGAACCGGACCGCGGCGGGGGTGGCGGCTCGGTGGGGTCCTCCCCGCGATCCAGCGCCTTCCAGGCGTCGTCCGCACGGTCCTCGTCCGAGCGCACCGGCGCCGGCCCCGCGTGCCGCTCGTAGCGCTGTCCCATCGCGGGCCAGGAGGCCCCGCGGAGGACGGTCAGCACCCCGGCGAGGACGGCCAGCACCCCGGCGGCCACGGCGAGCCCCGGCCAGACCGGCGAGATCTCCACCGCCGTCGCGGTGACGCTGGCGCCGCCGACGCCGGGCAGGTCGGCGGCGGCGTCGGCGACTCCCCCGGTCAGCACCCGGGTGCCCGACCACAGCAGGGCGCCACCGCAGGCCGCCACCAGCAGCCCGACCACCAGCCGGCCCGTCCCGCGCACCGCCAGCAGCGCGACGGCCGCGGCCAGCAGCACCAGGCCGGCGGCGGTCACCAGGGGTGCCGCGGCGCCACCGGTGAGGGTCCCGCTCACCGGCGGCAGGGGTGCCCGTCGCTCGGCGGTCACCTCCGCCCACCGCTGGCTCGCGGTCGACAGGGCCAGCGCCCCGGCCAGCGCGACGCCGACCACGGCGGCGGTCAGTTCGCGCCGTGCACCGCCGGACCGGCCCACGCCCGGGGACGAGCTCACGACAGCTCCCGCAGCCGCTCGGCCGTCGCGATCGCCGACAGCACCGCGCGCGCCTTGTGGCGGGTCTCCGCCTCCTCGGCGGCGGCGTCGCTGTCGGCCACGATCCCCGCCCCGGCCTGCACGTACGCGCGCCCCTGGTGCAGGACTGCGGTGCGGATGGCGATCGCCATGTCCATGTCGCCGCTGGCGTCGACGTAGCCGACGGTGCCCGCGTACAGGGCGCGCCGCGTCGGCTCGAGGGTGTCGATGATCGCCATGGCGCTGGGCTTCGGTGCGCCCGAGACGGTGCCCGCGGGGAAGGTCGCGTCGAAGACGTCCAGGGCGTCGCAGCCGGGCCGCACCTCGCCGGCGACGGTCGAGACCAGGTGCATCACGTGGCTGTAGTGCTCGACCCGCATGAAGTCCGGCACCTCGACGCTGCCGGGCACGCAGACCCGCCCCAGGTCGTTGCGCGCCAGGTCGACGAGCATGACGTGCTCGGCCCGCTCCTTGGGGTCGGCGAGCAGCCCCTCGGCCAGGCGCACGTCCTCCTCGGGCGTGGCGCCGCGCGGCCGGGTGCCGGCCGGCGGGTGGACGACGGCCGAGGTGCCGGCCACCGTCACCAGCGCCTCGGGTGAGGAGCCGACGACGTCGAACGGCGTCTCCCGGCCCGCGAAGCGCAGCAGGTACATGTACGGCGACGGATTGGTCGCCCGCAGCACCCGGTAGAGGTCCAGCGCCGCGACGTCGGTCTCGAGCTCGAACCGCTGGGCGAGCACCACCTGGAAGGCGTCGCCGGCCCGGATGCGCTCCCGCACCTCCTCGACCCCGGCCTGGAAGACCCCGGGCGCCAGGTTGCTGCGCACCGACGCCGGCACGTCGGCCGGCTCGAAGACCGCGACAGCCGGCGCGGCGGGCCGGACCAGCGCGGCGGCCATGGCGTCCAGCCGGGCGACCGCGTCCTCGTAGCCGGCGGCGGCGGGCTCGGCTCCGGGTCCGCGCAGGGCGTTGGCGATGAGCAGCACCGACCCGTCGCTGTGGTCCAGCACGGCCAGGTCGGTCACCAGCATCATCGCCAGCTCCGGCATGCCCAGGTCGTCGACGCTGGTGCTCGGCAGCCGCTCCAGACGGCGGACGACGTCGTAGCCCAGGTAGCCCACCAGCCCACCGGTGAGCGGGGGCAGCCCCGGCGTGCGGGGCGAGCGCAGCCGCCGCGCCAGGACCCGGACGGCCTCGAGGGGATCGGCCGGGAGGTCGTCGGTCAGCCCGGGCACGTCGTCCCCGAGCCACTGCGTGCGCCCGTCCCGCTCGGTGAGCACACCCGCGCTGCGGACGCCCACGAAGCTGTACCGCGCCCACCGCTTCCCCTGCTCGGCCGACTCCAGCAGCACCGTGCCGGGACGGTTGCCGGCCAGCTTCCGGTAGATGCCGACGGCGGTCTCGCCGTCGACCAGGAGGCGGCGGGTGACCGGGACGACCGCCGCGTCGATGCCGGCGAACTCCTCCCGCGAGGGCGAGGTGACCCCGAACCTCACGGCGCCACCCCCTGCGCGGCCGGCAGCACCCGGTGGAAGCAGCTGCGCTCGCCGGTGTGGCAGGCGGCGCCCTCCTGGTCGACGAGCAGCAGCAGCGCGTCGCCGTCGCAGTCCAGGCGCACCTCCCGCACCCACTGCCGGTGCCCGGAGGTCTCCCCCTTCACCCAGTACTCCCGCCGGCTGCGCGACCAGTAGGTGGCCCGGCCGGTGGTGAGGGTCCGGTGGACCGCCTCGTCGTCCATCCAGGCCACCATCAGCACCTCGCGGGTGTCGTGCTGCTGGACGACGGCGGCGACCAGGCCGGCCGGGTCGCGGCGCAGCAGAGCGGCGACCTCGGGGGCCAGCGCGGGTCGGGAGGGATCGGTCGCGGGCATGCCGCCAGTCTGCCGTGCCGCCCGGTCAGCCCTGCGGGGCGGTGAACCAGCTGCGCCCGCCACCGAAGAGCACGAGCCCGAGCGCGACGAGCGGGGCGGCGGCGAAGAACAGGCTGAACACGGCGAGCACCCCGCCGACGTCCTCGACCGCCGCGGCCGGCCCCAGCAGGTCGGTCAGCTTCGCCCACCAGTAGACGGCGAGCACCAGCTGGGCACCGTGCGCGGCCAGCAGCACCAGCCACGCCGTCCGGGTGCGCCGGATCAGGGCGAGGACCCCGGCGGCCACCAGCAGCGCCACCGAGATCAGCTGGACGACCGCGAGCGTGCCGCCCTCGCGGGCGAACACGTAGGCCTGGGTGGGGGCGGCACCCGGGCTCTGCTCGACCGCCATCTCCGCGAGCGAGGCGAAGAACCACACGTACAGCGACGCCACCGCGACCAGCAGCGCCTGCACGAAGCTCAGCACCGCGGCGCCGACGACCTGACCCGGCCGGCGCCCGGCCCGGGGCGGCACCGGACCGCCCGGGAACGGCGCCGTCCCGTACGGGCCGGGATAGCCGTAGCCGTAGGGGCCGGGGTAGCCGTAGGGCGGGGGGCCGTACCCGGGCGGCGGCGGACCGTAGGGCGACGCGTAGCCGGGGGGCGGCGCCGTGGGCGGCGGGCCGGTGTAGACCGGCCCCGGCTCGGTCGGCGTCGCCGGGTCCGCCCAGGGGTCGCGCGGTGCGCTCACGTCCCGCCCCGTCACAGGGCGGCCGCGAGCGCGCGACCCGCGACCCGGCCGGAGAACAGGCAGCCGCCGAGGAAGGTGCCCTCCAGCGAGCGGTAGCCGTGCACGCCGCCACCACCGAAGCCGGCCACCTCACCGGCGGCGTAGAGGCCGCTGAAGACCTCCCCGCCCGGCCGCAGCACGCGACCGGAGAGGTCGGTCTCCAGCCCGCCGAGGCTCTTGCGGGTGATGACGTTGAGCCGGACGGCGATCAGCGGCCCGGCCTCCGGGTCGAGGATCCGGTGCGGCGGGGCGACCCGGATCAGCTTGTCGCCGAGGTAGTTGCGGGCGCCGCGGATGGCGGTGATCTGCAGGTCCTTGGTGAAGGTGTTGCCGACCTCGCGGTCGCGGGCCACGATCTCCCGCTCCACCTGGGCGAGGTCGAGCTCCGGCGTGCCGCCGGTCACGCGGTTCATGCCCGCGACCAGCTCGGGCAGGGTGCGGGCGACGACGAAGTCCTCGCCCCGGTCCAGGAACGCCTGGACGGGGCCGGAGACGCCGGCCTTCACCCGGGTGGCGAGCAGCCGGAGGTCCTTGCCGGTGAGGTCGGGGTTCTGCTCGGAGCCCGACAGCGCGAACTCCTTCTCCACGATCTTGTGCGTGGCGACGAACCAGGTGTGCTCGTGGCCGGTCTGCCCGATGTGCGCGAGCGTCCCGAGCGTGTCGAACCCGGGGAACAGCGGCACCGGGAGCCGCTGGCCGGTGGCGTCGAGCCACAGCGACGAGGGGCCGGGGAGGATGCGGATGCCGTGCCGCGCCCAGACCGGCGAGTGGTTGGCGACGCCCTCGGTGTAGTGCCACATCCGGTCGCCGTTGACCATGCTGGCGCCGGCGGCGACGGTGGCCTCCTGCATCAGGCCGTCGACGTGCGCCGGGACGCCGGAGAGCAGCCGCTGCGGTGCCGGGCCGAGCCGGGCCGGCCAGTACCGGCGGACCAGGTCGTGGTTGCCGCCGATCCCGCCGGAGGTGACGACGACGGCCTGCGCGGCGAGCTCGAACTCCCCGACCTCGGCGCGGGAGCTGGCCTCGCCGCGGGCGACGTCACTGGGCTCGAGCACCGCGCCGCGGACGCCGGTCACCGCGCCGCCGCTGACGACGAGCTCGGTGACCCGGTGCCGGAAACGCAGCTCGACCCGGCCCGCCGCGACGGCCGCCCGCACCCGACGCTCGAACGGGGCCACCACACCGGGACCGGTGCCCCAGACGATGTGGAACCGCGGCACCGAGTTGCCGTGCCCGGTGGCCGTGTAGCCACCGCGCTCGGCCCACCCGACGACCGGGAAGAAGCCGATGCCCTGCTCCTTGAGCCAGGCCCGCTTCTCCCCCGCGGCGAACTGCAGGTAGGCCTCGGCCCACTGCCGGGGCCAGTGGTCGCTGTCGCGGTCGAAGCCGGCGGTGCCGAACCAGTCCTGGCGGGCCAGCTCCAGCGAGTCGCGCACCCGCAGCCGGCGCTGCTCGGGCGAGTCGACGAGGAACAGCCCGCCGAAGGACCACCACGCCTGCCCACCCAGCGACGCCTCGGGCTCCTGGTCGACCAGGATCACCCGCTTGCCGGCGTCGGCGAGCTCGGCGGTGGCGACCAGTCCGGCCAGCCCCGCTCCCACCACGACGACGTCTGCCTCGATGCGTCCGTTGTCCACAGGGCGACGCTAGCGGGCGCGCCCTGCCGGGCGCGTCCCCCCGGGCGGGCGAGTTGCGCCGCCGCGTGCGCCCCCGACGTCGCCGTCGGCGCCGCAACGGCTCAGGCGACCGGCTCGGGCTCCCCGGTCGAGGAGCGCCGCCACGAGGCGTGCAGCCGGGCGTAGGGGCCCTCGGCGTCGACGAGCTCCGCGTGCGTGCCGCGCTGCACCACCCGGCCCGCGTCGACCACCAGCACCTCGTCGGCCCGCTCGGCGGTGGAGAGCCGGTGCGCGATGGTCAGCGTGGTGCGGCCCTGGGTGAGGGTGTCGAGGGCGCGGGTCAGCCGCCGCTCGGTCGCCGGGTCGACGGCGCTGGTCGCCTCGTCGAGCACCAGCAGGTCGGGGTCGGCCACGTACGCGCGGGCGACGGCGACCAGCTGGCGCTCGCCGGCCGACAGCGACTCCCCGCGCTGCCCGACCGCCGTCCCGACGCCCGCCGGCAGGCCGGCGACCCACGCCCCGAGGCCCAGGTCGTCGAACGCGGCGACGACGTCGGCGTCGGTCATGCCGGGGCGGCCGTAGCGCACGTTGTCGGCGACGGTGGCGTCGAACAGGAACCCGTCCTGCGGCACCATCACCACCCGCGCGCGGAGCGAGGGAAAGGCGACATCGGCCAGCGGCACCCAGCCACCGGCGTCGGAGCCCAGCAGCACCCGCCCCCCGGCCGGGTCCATGAGCCGGGTGACGAGCTTGGCGAACGTCGTCTTGCCCGAGCCGGTCTCCCCCACGATCGCCACGCGGGTGCGCGGCGCGATGGTGAGGTCGACGTCGTCGAGCGCCGCCCGCGCACCGGGTGCGTAGCGGAAGGTGACGTGCTCGAAGCGGACTCCCAGCGGCCCGGCCGGCAGCTCCCGCACCCGGTCGGGGGTGGCGACGGCGGGGTCGCGGACGTCGGGCTCGGTGTCGAGCACGTCGAGCACCCGGCGGAAGCCGGCGACGGCGTTCTGCGCCTCGTTGAGCACCTCGCTGGCGGTCTGCACCGGGGCCACGAACAGGGTGACCAGGAAGAGGAAGGCCACCAACGTGCCCGGGGTGATGTCGCCGGCCAACCCGAGGAGGACCCCGACGACCACCACGGCGGCGTTGGCGACCGCGGCGACGAACTCGCCGCTGACGAACACCGCGGCGGTCACCTTCTGCGCGTCGACCTGGGCGCGGTAGTGCCGGTCGATCGCGGCGTCCAGCCGCGCGGCGGTGCGGGCGCGCACCCCGTAGGCCCGCACGGTCGGGGCGCCGACCACCGACTCGGAGACCGCGGCGAGCACGTCGCCGACGCGCTCCCGGACCACGCCGTACACCTGCACGAGCCGGCGGGCGAACCAGCGGACGGCGAAGACCAGCGGCACGAAGCAGACCAGGACGAGCAGCGTCAGCTGCCACGAGTAGACCGCCATGACGGCGGTGGCGACGACGAGCTGACCGACGCTGACCAGCCCGAGGACACCACCCCACTGCATGAAGACCGACAGCTGGTCGACGTCGCTGGTCACCCGGGAGACCAGCGAGCCGCGCCGCTGGCCCTGCTGGTGCAGCACGGAGAGGTCGTGCACGTGCCGGAACGCCCGCACCCGCAGACCCGCGAGGGCGGTCTCCGTCGTGCGGAACAGCCGGACGTTCATCCGGTAGACCGCGACGGCGGTGAGCACCACGACGACGGCGCAGCCGGCGACCACCCAGGTGACGAGCCCGAGATCCGGACCTCCGGGCGCACCCAGGCCGCGGTCGATGACCTGCTGCACGGCGATGGGCACCACCACGCGGCCGGCCGTGGCGACCAGGGCCAGGGCGAAGGTGACCGGCAGACCGCGCCGGAACTCCGGCATCATCCGCAGGCCGCGGCGCAGCGTGGCCAGGGCGCCCTCGGACGGGCGGTCCTCCAGCCGCGTCGCGGCGGTCACGCCGGCACCTCCGCCTGCGCGTAGGCCTGCACCAGCGCCGCGTACCCCGGCACCTCGGCCAGCAGCTGCTCGTGCGTGCCGCGGGCGACGGCTCGGCCGTCCTCGAACCAGACGACCTCGTCGGCCAGCGCGATCGTCGCCTGCCGGTAGGCGACCACCACCACGGTCGTCGGCGCCCCGCTCCCCCGCAGCGCGTCGAGGATGCGCGCCTCGACGGCGGGGTCCACGGCGCTCGTGGCGTCGTCGAGCACCAGCAGCCGGGGACGGCGGACCACGGCGCGGGCGAGCGCGAGCCGCTGCCGCTGGCCGCCGGACAGGGACGCGCCCCGCTCCCCGACCCGGGTGTCCAGGCCGTCGGGCAGCGCGGCGACGAAGTCGTCGGCCGCCGCGACGCGCAGCGCGGCCCAGACCTCGTCGTCGTCCACGGGCGCGCCGAGGGTGACGTTGCCGCGGACGGTGTCGTCGAAGAGGAAGGCGCTCTGCGCGACGAAGGCCGCCTGGCCGCTCACCTCGCCCTCCCGCAGCCGGCGCAGGTCGACGCCGTCGAGCAGCACCGCGCCGTCGGCCGGGTCGACGAGGCGCACCAGCAGGCCGGCGAGGGTGGACTTGCCCGACCCGGTAGGGCCGACCACGGCCACCGTGCGGCCGGCCGGCACGTCGAAGGTGACGCCGGTCAGCGTGGGACGACTGCCCCCGTCGAACGTGAAAGCGACGTCGCGCAGCGCCACCCCGGCGCCGCCGGCACCCGCGACGGCGGCATCCGGCCCGTACGGGGTCTCCCCGGTCGCCTCGAGGACGGGGGTGACCCGGTCGAACCCGGCCAGGGCACGCGGCAGGTCGGCGAGCACCCAGCCGATGGCCCGGATCGGCAGGGCGAGCAGGGTGAACAGGTAGGCGATCGACACCAGGTCCCCGGCGTCGGTGGCGCCCTCGGCCACCCGGCCGGCGCCGATGAGCAGGACGGCGAGGGTGCCGAGGTTCGGCAGCGCCTCCATCATCGGGTCGAAGACCCCGCGCACCCGGCCGACGGCGATCAGCCCGTCGCGCAGCTCCTCGGCCCGGGCGGCGAAGCGCTCGGTCTCGGTGTCCTCGCGGCCGAGGGTCTTCACCACGAGCGCCGCGTCGAAGCTCTCGTGCGCGATCTCGCTGACCTCCGCCCGCAGCTGCTGCGCCCGCTGCATCCGCGGGCTCATCACCTGGGAGTAGACGCCGTTGGCCGCGAACACCAGTGGGAAGACCACGAGACCGACCAGCGCCAGGAGCGGGTCGGTGAGCACCAGCGCCACGCTGGTGATCGCGATCATCACCAGCGCGCCACAGGCGAACGGCAGCGGCGCGACGAAGAACCACGCCGACTCCACGTCGGAGTTGGCGTTGGAGAGCAACTGCCCCGTGGGGTGGCGCTGGTGCCAGGAGAGCGGCAGCCGCAGGTACTGGCCGGTCACCCGGCGGCGGTACTCGGCCTGCAACCGGTAGCTCATGACGCCGGCGAACAGCCGGCGGCCCAGGATGCCGACGATCTTCAGCAGGGCGACGCCGAGGATGGCGACGGCCGCCAGGGTCAGGGCGGCCGTGGTGGTGGCGCCGTCGTCGAACGAGGGCAGCAGCACCCGGTCGGTGATCTCCCCGATGACGTAGGCGCTGGCGACCGTCATGGCGCCGTAGAGGCTGCTGGCCAGCAGCGCGAGGGTGAACATGCCCGGCTGCTCGGCGATCGCCCGCCGGACGTGGCGCAGCCCGCGTCGGACGACGGCGTCTCTGCGGCGGGACACGGGGCTCCTCGGGTGTGCGGGCGGCCCGGCCAGGATGCCGGACGGTCGTTAGGAACGCTAAGCGGACGGTGCAACCCCGCGCGGCAGCGGCTTCTTCCCGCGCCCGGGTACCGCCGGGCCCGGCCGCCGGGTAAGCAGGAGCGATGAGCGCCGTCCCCCCGTCCCTGCCGGACCGCGAGCGCGCCGCGCTGGCCGACCTCCTCGACGAGCTCGGCCCGGAGGCACCGACGTGCTGCGCGGGCTGGACCACCGCGCACCTGGCCGCGCACCTCGCCGTCCGCGACCGGCGACCCGACGCCCTCCCGGGCTACGGCCTGGAGATGCTGCCCGGCGGCGCGCGCCTGGCCTGGTGGTCGCACCGGCTGGAGGACCGGCTGCGCGGGTCGACGCCGTACGCGGAGGTGGTCGACCAGGTGCGCAGCGGACCACCGGCGTGGTCGCCGATGGCCCTGCCGGCCGCCGCGCGGGCGTTCAACCTGTCGGAGTTCGCGATCCACCACGAGGACGTCCGCCGCGCCCAGCCGGGCTGGGAGCCGCGGGGCCTGCCGCGGTCGGAGCAGGACCAGCTCTGGTCGGCGGCCGCCCTCTTCGGCCGGCGGGCCGCGGGACGCCGCGGGCTGGTGCTCCGGCGCAGCGACGACCCCGGCGTGGAGAAGCGCTTCGGTGCGGGCGGTCGCACGGTCACCGGTGAGCCGATGGAGCTGCTGCTGTGGGCCTCCGGCCGCCGCGACGTCGCCCGGGTGACCGTGGCCCCCCGACGTCAGTGACCGCGGGTGAGCAGGTCCCGCAGGTCAGCCGCCTCTCCTCGCGCCGTCACCGGTGGCCGGCCGCCACCGCGGGGCCGGCGGCTGGCTCCCTCGAACCAGAACGGGCTGCTGTACGCCAGGGCCAGGTTGTTGCACGGGTGCCCTTCCGGCCCGGGGCTGAGGTTCGGCTTCGTCGGGTCGGCGATGCGCAGGACCGCCCACGAGGCGGAGTCGCGGTCGATCGGCGCGCGGAACCGGATCGGCCGGCGTTCCCTCGGATCCGGCACCCGCACCGACTCGACGTGCACCACGGTGGGGGCCCGGTCGCCGGACGTCAGGACCTGGATCTCGACCTCCTCGCCGGCGTGCTCGGGCCCGCGGTCCAGGTCCACCTCGAAGCGGACGTCGCGCGCGCGGTGGGGCACCGACCGGCCCATGAAGCTGCCCTGTGCGGTCGCGTCCAGCCGCAGGCCCCGGACGTTCGTGGCGAAGAAGTCCCGCGCCGCCAGCGCCCGGCGCACCCCGCCGCGGTCGAGCTGGTCGACCCACAGGCCCGCCCGCCCCTTGCCGTCCGGCTCCCCCCAGTCGGTGCCGTGCTCGTCGGTCACGCCGAGCAGCCCGACCCGCCAGCCGGCGTCCAGGCAGGCGACCAGCGGACTGGGGAACCCCGCCGTCCAGCCCTCGAAGAGGTAGTCGTCGCGCCGGTTCATGATCTCCATGGAGACGATCCGGTCGCTCAGCGCGGGCTCGTAGGCGAACGCGTCGAAGACCCCCGGCTCACGGTTGGGGTGGTTGAAACCCGCCAGCCCGTCGGCGCCGCCCCCGACGAGCGGGGTCTGCGGAGAGCGGCGCAGCCACTCGTAGAACAGCGCCATCCCGCGGGGCTCCGACCGGCGGATGAGGTCCAGCAGCTGCTGGCCGAGCGGCCCGAGCGGCCCGAGCGCCGCGGCGATCCCGGACTCGGTGAGGCCGAGCTGCAGCAGGCTGGAGAGGCTGAAGCCGGCGGTGCTCAGCGGATCGGTCCAGTCCTGGGTGAACCACACGTTGACGTGCCCGAGGAGCGGGCTGGACCACTCGAAGCCGCGCAGCGCGGTGAACTCGCCGGGGTCGTCGGCCGCGTCGGCGTACCGGCGGGTGTTCTCCCACGCCTGCTGGTTCATCCCGGCCAGCGAGCGGCACGGGTCCTCGCTGCCCGGCTGCGGCGGCGGGAAGGCCGCGCAGGCGTCGATCGGGCCCAGCGGCTTGGAGACCGTCGAGTGGTCGGTGAGCGCGGCCACGTCGAGACCTGCGTCCCGCATCGACTCGAAGGCCAGGGCGGGATCCCCGGAGCCGTCGGACTGGAGGCTGTGGTTGTGCAGGTCGGCGTGCGCCAGGCGCGCCCGCCGGCCGAGGCGCGACACCCGCTCGGCGCCCGCGACGCCGCGAGGCCCCAAGGGGGCGGCGAGGGCACCGGCCGGTCGCAACAGCAGCCCGCCGGCGACGCCGGCCGCCCCCGCGGCCAGGACGTCGCGACGCCGCAGGCCGCGGTGTCCCTCGTCGGTTCGCCCGGCACCGTCCTCGTGGTCACCGCCGTGGTGGTGGTGCCCGCCGTGGTGGTGGTGACCACCGTGGTGGTGGCTGCCGTGCTCCTGCATCACCGCTCCCCTCGTCTGCTCGGGGCACCGTGACCTACGGAGGTGGCGGCGGGCTGACCGGAAGGCGAACTCCCGGCGGAGGGAAGGCGTCCCCGTGATCAGCCGGCGGGAGCAGCGCCCACCCGCGATCGGGGCTGTGCGGCGGCCTGGGGCGTCCCGCTAGCCGAGCGGGGTGTCGCCCTCGCGGCGCACCGGCACCCCGGCCGCGGCCAGACCGGCCTTGACGTCGCCCACCCGCAGCTGGCCGAAGTGGAAGACGCTCGCGGCCAGCACGGCGTCGGCGCCGGCCGCGACCGCCGGCGGGAAGTGCTCGACCGCGCCCGCTCCCCCGCTGGCGATCAGCGGGACGGCGACCTCGCGGCGCACCCGGGCGATCAGGTCGGTGTCGAAGCCGGCCCGGGTGCCGTCGGCGTCCATCGAGTTGAGCAGGATCTCCCCCACGCCGAGCTCCGCGGCCTGCACGCACCACTCCACGGCGTCGCGGCCGGTGCCCCGGCGCCCGCCGTGGGTGGTGATCTCATACCCGGAGTCGGTGACCGCGCCGTCGCGCACCCGGCGCGCGTCCAGCGACAGCACGAGCACCTGGCTGCCGAAGCGGTGCGCGATCTCGGCGATCAGCTCGGGCCGGGCGACGGCGGCGGTGTTCACCGCGACCTTGTCCGCCCCCGCGCGCAGCAGCTTGTCGACGTCCTCGACGCCGCGCACCCCGCCGCCGACGGTGAGCGGGATGAAGACGCTCTCGGCGGTGCGGCGGACGACGTCGTAGGTCGTCTCCCGGTTCCCGGAGCTGGCGGTGATGTCCAGGAAGGTCAGCTCGTCGGCGCCCTCGGCGTCGTACACCCGGGCCATCTCCACCGGGTCGCCGGCGTCGCGCAGGTCGACGAAGTTGACGCCCTTGACCACCCGCCCGGCGTCGACGTCGAGGCACGGGATCACCCGCACGGCGAGCGTCATGCCGCGGGCTCCCGCACGGCGTCGGCCTCGATCTCCACCAGCAGCTCCGGGCCGATCAGCGCGGACACCTCGACCATCGTCGACGCCGGCCGGATGTCGCCGAACACCTCGCCGTGGGCGCGCCCGACCTCCTCCCAGCGGCTGATGTCGGTGACGTACATCCGGGTGCGGACGACGTCGGCGAGGCGGAAGCCCGCCCGCTCCAGGGAGCGCTCGATGGTGGCCAGCACCTGCCGGGTCTGCGCCGCGGCGTCGCCCGGGTGGGCGACGACGCCGTCGACGACCGCCGTCGTCCCGCTCACCCAGGCCGTGTCGCCGCGGACCACGATCCGGCTGTAGCCGACGACGGGCTCCCAGGGGTTCGCCGACCCCAGGTTGAGCACGGTCACGCGAGCTCTCCGTCGCCGTCCCCGGAGGCGACCCGGAGCGCCTCGGGCAGGGTGAACTGGCCGGCGTAGAGCGCCTTGCCGACGATGGCGCCCTCGACGCCGATCGTCGTCAGCCCGGCCAGGGCGCGGATGTCGTCGAGCGAGCTGACCCCGCCCGAGGCGATCACCGGCCGGGCCGTCGCGGCGCAGACCTCCCGCAGCAGGTCGAGGTTCGGCCCCTTGAGCGTGCCGTCCTTGGTGATGTCGGTGACGACGTAGCGGGCGCAGCCCTCGGCGTCCAGCCGGGCGAGGGTCTCGTACAGCTCCCCGCCCTCCTGGGTCCAGCCGCGGGCGGCCAGCCGGGTGCCGCGGACGTCGAGGCCGACGGCGATCCGGTCGCCGTGCTCGGCGATGGCCCGGGCGCACCACTCCGGCGACTCCAGGGCGGCGGTGCCGAGGTTCACCCGCCGGCAGCCGGTGGCCAGCGCCGCCTCGAGCGACGCGTCGTCCCGGATGCCCCCGGAGAGCTCGACGTCGACGTCGAGCTCACCGACCACGCGGGCCAGGAGTTCGCGGTTGCTCCCCCGGCCGAAGGCGGCGTCGAGGTCGACCAGGTGCACCCACTCCGCGCCGTCGCGCTGCCACTGCAGCGCGGCGTCGAGGGGGTCGCCGTAGGAGGTGGCGCTCCCGGCCTCCCCCTGCACGAGACGGACGGCCTGGCCGTCGGCGACGTCGACGGCGGGGAGCAGCTGCAGCTTCGGCACGGTGACCAGCGTAGGGACCGCCCCGGCCGGCGTCGGCGTCAGCTCCCCGGCGCGTACCGGGCGGCGAACCGGCCGGGGGTCATGGCGGTCACCCGGGCGAAGTCGCGGGTGAAGTGCGCCTGGTCGGCGTAGCCCAGCGCCGCCGCCACCTCGCCGAGGTTCGCCGGGGCGCCGCGCAGCCGCTCGGCGGCCTCCTGCAGCCGGCGGCGCTGGATGAGCCACTTCGGGCTCAGCCCCAGCCGGCGCCGGACCAGCCGCTGGAGGGACCGCTCGGAGAGGTCGAAGCGCTCGCAGACCTGGGCCACGCGGACGACCTCGCGGTTCCCCTCCACGAAGGCGACGACCTCGTTGACCAGCCGGCCCTCCTCGTCCACCGGCAGGCAGGGCCGCAGCGCGTCGCCGAACGCGGCCATCGCCGCCGTGTGCCCCTCCGGCGCGTGCGGGTCCGGGCCCATCGCCGCACGGACCCGCTCGGTCAGCCGCTCCCCCCGGTCGCCCAGGACGTCGGCGACGTCGACGTGCCGGTCGGTGAACCCGCTCATCGGCCCGCCCGCGATCAGCGCCCCCGCGGCGGGTGCGCACATGACGCCGACCGCCCAGCCCGCGCCGGTCAGCCTGGTCACCGACAGCCCCGGGACGACGCCGTAGAACCGGGCGTAGTCCCGGGCGACGACGACCAGCGCCACCGGGTACTGCAGCACCGCCTGCGGCGCCTCCTCCCCCGGCGGCACCGACCACACCGGGATCCAGAAGCGCTGGAGGAACCCGTCGAACTCAGCCGGTGCGGCGTACCGGTACATGGCGTGGGACGCGTCGCCGGGGTCTCTGAGGTGCGCCCGCTCCACGAGGTCCATCGCGGCGGGGCTGTCGGGTTCCATCAAGACCGAGCCTGCCGCACGCTCCTACGTTCCGGGGCATGAACCGCACCGCCGCGAGCCACCAGGCAGCCGACCGTCCCCTCCGCCAGCTCCTCGACGCCGTGCCCCCGGCCGGCTGGGCCCGCCCCTCGCCGTGCGAGGGCTGGACCGCCGCCGACGTCGTCGGGCACCTGATCGGCACGCAACGGGACTTCCTCACCACGCACGGCGTCGACCTCGGGGGCGCGCCGGACGTCGCCGCCGACCCGGCCGCCGCCTGGCGCGAGCACGCGGAGCGGGTGGCCGGGGCCGTGTCCGACGACGCCGTGGCGGCCCGGGAGTTCGACGGCTTCTTCGGTCCGACGACGGTCGGCGCGGCCTTCGAGCAGTTCTACGTCTGGGACATGGTCGTGCACCGCTGGGACCTCGCCCGCGCGGTCGGCGCCGACGCCGGGCTCACCGCCGAGGAGCTCGACCGGATCGAGGCGGGCGCGGACGGCTTCGGCCCGGCCCTGCACATGGACGGGATCTGCCGCCCCGCCGTCGAGGTGCCCGGGGACGCCGATCGCACCGCGCGCGTGCTGGCCCGGCTCGGGCGGAGCGCCTGACCCCGTCGCGCGGGTGACAGGCTGGGGTCGTGGAGTTCGCCGACGTCGTCCGCCGTCGCCGCATGGTGCGCGACTACGACCCCGACCGCCCGGTGCCGCCGGAGGTGCGCGAGCGGCTGCTGGCGCACGCCATCCGGGCGCCGTCGGCCGGCTTCAGCCAGGGCTGGGCGTTCCTGGTGCTGGAGACGGCCGAGGAGCGCGACCGGTTCTGGACGGCCACCACCGACGAGGGTGCACCCGACCGGTGGCTCACCCGCATGCGCCGGGCGCCGCTGCTGATCGTGCCGCTGGCCAACAAGAGCGCCTACCTCGACCGCTACGCCGAGCCGGACAAGGGCTGGACCGACCGCGACGAGGCCCGCTGGCCGGTGCCGTACTGGGACGTCGACGCGGGGATGGCGTCGCTGCTGATGCTGCTGACCGCCGTCGACGAGGGGCTCGGCGCCTGCTTCTTCGGCGTTCCCGGTGAGCGGGTCGAGGCGTTCCGGGCGGCGTTCGGTGTGCCGGAGGAGTACCGGCCGGTCGGCTGCGTGTCGGTCGGCTACCCCGGGGGCGACGACCGCCGCTCCCCGTCGCTGCGCCGCGGCCGGCGGGGGGTCGACGAGGTCGTGCACCGCGGCCGCTGGTGACCGGACGGCCGGTGAGAGCGTCCTCATCCCGGTCTCACCGGCCGCTCACCTCGCGGAGCGAGGGTGACCGCGTGGACACTGCCCGGCTCGCTCCGCCCCCCGTGCCGCCGTGGTGGCCGCCCTCGCTGCAGGTCCTGCTCGGCGAACCCGCCGGTGATCTGTGGACCACTGTCCTCGACCCGCTCTCCGGCCGGCTGCGCACCCTGACGGCGACCTCGGTGAACCTGCGCGCCGACGGTGCCGCCACCGTCCGGTGGACCGCGGTGGTCGACTGGGCCGACGGCCGGTCCACCCGCGAGTCCCTCGCCGCCACGACCGGGGCGGCGATCCCCCCGGGCGCCGCCGTGCTGGAGGGCGAGGTCGCCGGCCGGCCGGTCACCGTGGGCGCGTGGCGGTGGCCGCTGGACCCCGCGCTGCCGGGCCTGGCCTGGGCCACCTCGGCGGCGCGGACCGCGCGGCAGCTGGGCGCCCTGGGCATCGACGTCGGCAGCCCCAGGCTGCGGCTGCGCGCCTACCGCCCGGGGCGCCGGGCCGTGGTCGAGGTCGCCTCCCCGGCCGGGCGCTGGTTCCTCAAGGTGGTGCGTCCAGCGGCGGTCGCGGAGCTGGTCGCCCGTCACGCCGCCCTGGCCCCGGCGGTGCCGGTGCCGCCGGTGCTGGCGAGCACCGGGGACGGGGTCGTCGTGCTGCCGGGGCTGCCGGGCACGTCGATGCGGTCGGCGCTGACCGGAGACGCCGCGGAACTGCCCGACCCGCGGTCGCTGAAGGCGCTGCTGGACCGGCTACCCGAGCTCCCCGCCGCGGCGCGGCGCCGGAACCCGGGCGACCCGCTTCCGCCGGTGCGGTCGCACGCCCACGTGCTGGCCACGCTCTACCCTCCCCTGACGTCGCGCCTGGACCGGCTCACCGCGGCGGTGGCCGCAGGTGCCGGTCAGCACCCGCTGGTCCCGGTGCACGGCGACTTCTACGAGGCACAGCTGCTCGTGGATGCCGGGACGGTGGTCGGCCTGCTCGACGTGGACACCGCCGGGGCGGGCGCCCGGATCGACGACTGGGCCACCCTCCTGGGCCACCTCGTCCTTCTGGAGCACCTCTCCGGCCACTCGGCGCCGATCGCCGCCTACCGGGAACGGGTGCAGGAGCTGCTCGCCGGGCGCTGGCCGGAGGGCCAGTTGCGGTCGCGGGTGGCCGGGGTCCTGGTGGGGCTCGCCACCGGCCCGTTTCGGGTGCAGCAGCCGGACCGGGCTCCCGCCACCGAGGCCCGGGTGGCCCTGGCCGAGGAGTGGGCCGGTGTGCGGTGAGCGCGCACCCGCCGACATGAGAGAGGGCTCATCGCGCTTTCCTGGCGGCCTCACCTGCGCCGGGCACCGTGGTCCACGTCAGCGCACCACCCGCTCCGGAGGAGGAACGCCCATGACCCGCAAGCCCGCCGCCACCTGGAAGGTCGTCACCGTCGGCACTGCGCTCACCGGGCTAGGTCTGGCCGGGATCGGCGTCGCCGCGGCCGACGACGGGGCCCCGTCCACGCCCGCCGCCGTCGCCGTCGCCGCCGACGACAGCCCCGACGACACGCCCGACGCCCCCGACGCCGCCGTGGGCGACGTGGACGCCTCCCCGGAGACGGCGGACTCGCCCGCCGAGAGCCCCGTCGACCAGACCCCCGACACCCACACCCCCGACACCGACACCCCGGACACCGACGACTGAGGGCGGCGGACGGCCCCGGCTCCCGTCAGGAGGCCGGGGCCGTCCGCCCGTCCGGGGTGGGCTCAGGACGTCGCCAGCCGGTACCCCATGCCCCGCACCGTCTCGATCCGGTCGGCGCCGAGCTTCCGGCGCAGGTAGCGGACGTAGACGTCGACGACGTTGGACCCGGGGTCGAAGTCGTAGCCCCACACGTGGCTGAGCAGCTGCTCGCGGGCCAGCACCTGACCGGGGTGGCGGAGGAAGGTCTCGGCCAGGGCGAACTCCCGGGCCGACAGGTCGACCACCCGCCCGGCGACGTCGGCCCGGCGGGTGCGCAGGTCCAGCGACAGTTCGCCGGCGGTGAGCACGGTGACCTCGCCGCCGCGGGCCCCGGCCAGCCGCAGTCGCACCCGGGCCAGGAGCTCCTCGAAGCGGAAGGGCTTGGGCATGTAGTCGTCGGCGCCACCCTCCAACCCGGCGACGGTGTCCTGCACGCTGTCCCGCGCGGTCAGCACGATGACCGGCACGGCGGACCCCTCGGCGCGCAGCGCCCGCAGCACCGCGAAGCCGTCGAGCACGGGCAGCCCGATGTCCAGCACGACCAGGTCGACCTCACCGCTCCGGGCGCGGTCCAGGGCGGACAGCCCGTCGCCGACCACGGAGGTGGCGAAGCCGTTGGCCCGCAACCCCTTCTCGACGAACGCGGCGATCCGCGGCTCGTCCTCGGCGATCAGCACGCGGCTCACCGCGGCCCTCCCTCGGTCGGGGCGACCGTCGCGGGCGGAACGGTCATCGGTGGGGTGTCGAGCGCGTCGTCGACGGTGCCGGAGCCGCTGTCCAGCAGCTCGTCGGGGCCTGCCTCGGCGCGGGGCGGCGCCGGGCGGGCCGGCAGGACCAGGGTGAAGGTGGCCCCCTCGCCGGGGCGGCTGTGCAGCTCGACCTCCCCGCCGTGGCCGGCGGCGATGGCGCGCACGATGGACAGGCCCAGTCCCGCGCCGTCGCTGCGCCGGGCCCCGGAGCTGCCGCGGGCGAAGCGCTCGAAGACCCGCGCCTGGTCGGCGGGAGCGACACCGGGCCCGGTGTCGTCGACCCAGACGAGCAGCTGATCCCCGCTGAGCCGGCTGCCCAGCACGATCCGGTCGCCCGGCGCGGTGTGCTGGACGGCGTTGTCGGCCAGCGCGACCACCGCCTGCGTCAGGCGCTGTGGGTCGAGCAGCAGGTCGGCCCGGGCGACGGCGCCCAGCTGCCAGTCCCGGTCGCCCAACCGCCGCACCTTGCCGAACACCTCTGCGGTCACCTCGGCGACGTCAACCGGCTGGAGGCGGACGAACTCCGGCTGTTCGGCGCGGGCGAGCAGCAGCAGCTCGGAGACCATGCGGTTCATCCTCTCCAGCTCGTCGTCGACCAGGGCGACGGTCTGGCGCACGTCCTCCGGGTCGGCCGGGTCGAGCACTTCCAGGTGGCCGCGCACGATGGTGATCGGTGTGCGCAGCTCGTGGCCGGCGTCGTCGAGGAATCGCCGCTGGGCGGCCACGCCTGTCTCCACCCGGTCGAGCATCGCGTTCACGGCGGAGGCGAGGTCGGTGAGCTCGTCGGCCGGTCGCCCGTCGACCGGGATGCGGCCGGTGAGGTCGGTCTCGGTGATCCCCTGGGCGGTGACCGCGACGGCGCGCACCGGGGCGAGCACACGCCCGGCGACCACCCACGCGCCGGCTGCGGCCAGCAGCACGGTGACCGCCCCCACGCCGAGCATCAACCGGGCCGTCTCATCGGCTGCCTGGCGCTCCTGGTCGGCGAAGTAGGCCACCACGGCCGTCCCGAGCGACGGATCGCCCTCCAGCGTCACCGGGACGGCGAGGTAGCGCACCTCGCCCGCGCCGCTCTCGTACCGCCCGGCCACGGGCTCCTCGACCGAGCCGACCAGGTCGGTGAACACGGCGTCCTCGCTCAGCAGCACCGGGGCCTCGATCCGGCTCTGGAAGCGATAGGCGCCGTCCACGTACCCGAGGAACTTCTCGTTGGGCCGGGCGAGGTTGTAGGTGATCGCCGTCTGCAGGACCTCGGCGACCGAGGCGAACGGTGCACCGGTCTCCGGGTCGATCCCCGAGGCCACGATCTGGGAGAACTCGGCGACCTCCGCCTCGAGGGCGAGGTCCATCCGCTCGTCGGTCGCCCGGATCAGCAACCACCAGGTCACCAGGGTCAGCAGGGCGAGGGCGAGCAGGACCAGCAGCAGGACCCAGCCGATGATGCGGGTCCGGGCGGCCCGGGGCGCCAGCCGCCCCCGGACGTGCTGCCGCCACCCGGGCGCGGTCCGTTCCTCGATCGTCACGGTTGGGTCGTCACCGTTCAGTCGTCGTCGCCATCGTCGCCGCCATCGTCATCGCCGTCGTCATCGTCATCGTCATCGTCATCGTCGGTGATGGGAGGAGGGGGCACGACGTCCGGGCGCGGTGCCGGTGCGGGAGCGGGTGCCGGAGGCGGTGCCGGTGCGGGAGGCGGCGGTGGCTCCGGAGCGGGATCGGGCGATGGGCCGGAATCCACGGTCGGGGGCGCTCCCGGCTCCGTGGGCGACGCCGGGAGGGGCACCTCGATCGGTGGGGGGCCCCCCCCCGGGGCCCCCCCCCCCGCCGGCCCCCCCCCCCCCCCCCCCCCCCCCCCCCCCCCCCCCCCCCCCCCCCCCCCCCCCCCCCCCCCGCCCCACCCCCCCCCAAACCACCCCG
>NZ_JBJHAL010000041.1:0-20392 GCF_054050995.1 Blastococcus sp. SYSU DS1021
TTATAGAACCAGTCCGGTAACAGTGGAACCCCCCCCCGCCCCACCCCCCCCCCCCCCCCCCCCCCCCCCCCCCCCCCCCCCCCCCCCCCCCCCCCCCCCCCCCCCCCCCCCCCCCCCCCCCCCGGGGTCGCAGCGCGGTGCCGGCCGATCAGGGGGCCGGCGCCGCGGAGCAGATCACTCCAGGACGGCGAACTGGCCGTTCTCGACGACCTGCACGACGGCCGGGTGGTCGGCGTCCCGGTTCTCGTCGATGGAGAACTCGCCGAGGACGGTGGGCACGTCCTCGATCTCGCCGAGCGCTTCCTGGATGCTGTCGCGCTCGCCGGAGCAGTTGGCGCGCACGGCCTGGTCGACCAGCTTCAGCCCGGCGTAGGCCTGCGCCGCGAACTGGTCGGGCTGGGCGTCGTACTCGGCCTCGTAGGCCTCGAGGAACGCCTGGTTCTCCGGGTTGTCGGACGAGGAGTTCCAGGCGGCGCCGACGACGACGCCCTCGGCCGCCTCGCCCGCGTCGGCCATGAGCCGCGGGTTGTTGAACCCGTTGCCGCCGATGATCGGCACGTCGATGCCGAGCTCACGGGCCTGGGTCACCAGCGGCACCGCTGCCTCGATCAGGGCGGAGACGACCAGCGCGTCGGGGTCGTTCTCCCGGGCCTGGGTGAGCAGGGCGCGGAAATCGGTGTCGGACTTGGAGAAGGTGATCGTCTCGCTGATGTTCACGCCCTCCTCCTCCAGCGCGGCGGCGAACGCCTCGTAGCCGGACTCGGTGAAGGCGTCGTCGTTGCTGTACATGACCACGACGTCCTGGAGCCCGAACTGCTCGGTCGCCTGGGCGATCGTCTGCGGGATCACCGCCTGCTCGGTGAGCGAGGCGCGGAAGATGTAGTCGCCGATCTCGGTGACGCCCTCGGCGGTGTTGGAGATCCCCAGCACGGGGACGCCTGCGTCCTGGGCGATCGGGTCGGCCTGGACGGCGGCGTTCGACAGCGTGGGGCCGATGATCAGGCTCACGCCGTCGGAGACGAACTCGTCGAACAGCGTGATGGCCTGGCGCGGATCGGTCTGGTCGTCCTCGATCGTGAGGTCGTAGGTGACGCCGCCCTGCTCGGCGAGCTCCGCGGCGGCCAGTTGCAGGCCGCGCTGCTGCGACTCGCCGTAGCTGGCCGCGGCGCCGGTGAGGCTGAGCACCGCGCCGAGGGGCACCTCGCCCTCGATGGTGCAGGATTCGCCGCTGCCCTCGCCGGTCAGCTCTCCGGAGGCAGCGGTTCCCCCGCCGTCGGACTCACCGGAGCCGCAGGAGGCGAGGAGGAGGGCCGCGGCGCCGGCCGCGGCGACGGTGTGGAGCTTGGTGCGCATGTCTCTCCCTTGTCGAGCACGACGACCGCGCACCGCCGAGGCGGCCGCGCGTTCCCCGGGTCGGACGGGCACTGCCCGTGTCACCCCGGCATCGTGGGCCGACCGAGGTCGGTCGGCCGGGTTACGGCCGTCACAGTAGGCAGCCGCGGCCGGGCTTCCCCTAGGGGCGTGGCAAGCGTGACCAGTACGTGACCGACCCGGTCCCCGGGGACGCGCGTCGGAGGCGCGGCGCGCCGCTCCCGGCACGCGGGGTAGAGGATGGGACGCCCCCCACCACCGACCACGGAGGTTCCCGTGCCCGTGCCCGTTCCCCGGGCGAGGACGTAGTGCGTCCCGCTCGCGCCGCCCGGTCGGGTGGCCCCGTCCCCGGTCCCGCACTCCTCCCCCACCTCTCCCGCCGCGCCCTGCTGGCCGGCACCGGCGCCGCCCTCGCCGCCGCGCTCGCCGGCTGCGGCCGCACCTCGGACCCCGCACCGTCCTCCCCGGGGCCGCTGCGCATCGGCGCCATCCCCGACCAGGACCCCGAGGTCCTGCAGCGGCTCCACGGCACCGTGGCCGACTCCATGGCCCGGGCGCTCGACGTCGACGTCGAGTACCGGCCCGTCACCGACTACGCCGCCGCCGTCTCGCTGTTCCGCACCGGCGACCTGGACCTGGTCTGGTTCGGCGGTCTCACCGGCGTCCAGGCGCGGCTGCAGACCCCCGGCGCCGTCCCGATCGCGCAGCGCGACATCGACGAGGAGTTCCACTCCGTCTTCGTGGTGAACGCGAGCACCGGCCTGTCCCCGTCCGAGGACCTCACCCCGCTCGGCGACCTGCGCTTCACCTACGGCAGCGAGACCTCGACCTCGGGCCGGCTCATGCCCGCCTACTTCCTGCGCGAGGCCGGCGTCGACCCGGAGGGCTTCCCGGGCGGCCCGGGGTTCTCCGGCTCGCACGACGCGACGCTGTCCCTCGTCGCCTCCGGCAGCTACCAGGCCGGCGTGCTGAACGAGCAGGTCTACGAGTCCCGCGCGGCCGCCGGGGAGATCGACCCGGCGGTCGTCCGCTACGCACGGACCCCCGCCTACCACGACTACCACTGGCTGCTCGGCCCCGGCGCCGTCGAACGGTTCGGCGACGACCTGCCCGACCGGCTGACCGGGTACTTCACCGGCCTGTCCGCGCAGGATCCGCAGGACGCCGAGGTGCTCGGGCTGTTCGGCGCGGGGGCGTTCCTCCCCACCGAGGCGGCGAACTACGACCAGATCGAGCAGATCGGCCGGGACCTGGGGCTGGTCAACTGACCGAGATCGCGCGGCTCACCGGTATCGAGGTCCGCTTCGGCGGCACGCCTGCCCTCGCCGGGGTGGACCTCGCGGTGGCCGCCGGCGAGCGGGTCGCCGTCGTCGGCGCCTCGGGAGCGGGCAAGTCGACGCTGCTGAACGTGCTCAACGGCGCGGTGACCCCGACCGCGGGGCAGGTGCGGGTCCTCGGCGAGGACCCGACGGCGCTGCGCGGCCGGGACCTGCGCCGGCTGCGGGCCCGCACCGGCACCGTCCACCAGCACCTGGAGCTGACCGGCGCGCTGCGGGTGGTGCACAACGTCAACGCCGGGCGGCTGGGTCGGTGGCCGGCCGGCCGGGCGGCGTGGTCGCTGCTCCGCCCGCAGGACCCGTCGACGGTGCGGCAGGCCCTGGAGCGGGTGGGCCTCGCCGACCGGATGTACGAGCGCACCGACCGGCTGTCGGGAGGGCAGCGGCAACGGGTGGCGCTGGCCCGCCTGCTCGTGCAGCAGCCGGAGCTCGTGCTCGCCGACGAGCCGGCGTCGGCCCTCGACCCGGCGCTGGCCGACCTCGCCCTCGGCCTGCTCGGCGACCTCGCGACCGGGCGGGGTGGCGCGCTGCTGGCCTGCCTGCACGACCCGGCCCTGGCGCTGCGCCACTGCGACCGGGTCGTCGGCCTTGCCGCCGGCCGGATCGTCCTGGACGCCCCCGCCCGCGGCCTGACGGTGGCGGAGCTGGAGCGGTTCTACGGGGTCACCCGGTGACGACCGTCCTCGACCGGGCGGCACCTCCCGAGCTCCGGCTGCGCCGGGACCGGAGGCGGTGGGTCTGGGGGCTGGCCGGGCTCAGCCTGCTCGGCTGGGCGCTGGCCGGCAGCGGGCTGTTCTCCGGGCCGGTGCTCAACCCGGCCGGCACCGCCCAGGTCGGCCGCTTCCTCTCCGCCGCGCTGCGCCCGGAGCTGGGCGGCGAGTTCCTCCGCGTCGTCGCGGGCTCCACCCTGGTCACCGTCGCCTACGCCGTGCTCGGCGCCGGGCTGGCCGTGCTGCTCGGCGCGCTGGCCGCGGTCCCGGTCTCCCGGACCGCCTGGGGAGGACGGCGCACCGGCTGGCTGCTGACCCGCGGGGTGCTGGCGCTGCCCCGGGGGCTGCACGAGGCGGTGTGGGGCCTGCTGCTGGTCAACGTGCTCGGGCTCGACCCGTGGGTGGGCGTGCTGGCGATCGCCGTCCCGTACGGCGCGATCACCGCCAAGGTCTTCGCCGACCTGCTGGACGAGGTGCCCCGGGGCAGCTACGACGCCCTCCTCGCGGCAGGCGCCGGGCGGGGGACGGCGGCGCTGTACGGGCTGCTGCCCGCGGCCGCCGGCGGGCTGCTCTCGTACTCCTTCTACCGGCTGGAGTGCGCGGTCCGGTCAGCCGTCGTCCTGGGGCTGATCGGGGCCGGCGGGCTCGGTTACCAGCTGGCGCTCTCCTTCACCTCGCTGCGCTGGGCGCAGGTGTGGACGACGGTCTACGCGCTCGCGCTGCTGTGCCTGCTGGCCGACGTCGGCGGCCGGGCCGTGCGCCGCCGGGTCGCGGCACCCCGGCGCACGGGCACGGGGTCCCGGCGTGATCCGCTGCTGACCGGCGCGGTGCTCGCCGTCGTCGCCGCGGTCGCGTGGGCGGCCTGGTACCTGGCGCTCTCCCCCGCCGCGCTGGTCTCCGCACGCACCCGCGAGCAACTGGCCTACGTCGCCTCGGCCGCGTGGCCACCTGCCCTGGACGGCGATCTGCTCGGCGACGTCTGGTCCACCGCTCTGGAGGCCCTGCGCATGTCGATCCTGGCGATCGCGTTCGCCGCCGCCGGCGTGGTGGCGCTGGCCGCCCTCGCCGCGCGCCCGCCCGGCCCGGCCGGGCCGGTGCGACGCACCGCCGGGGTGCTCACCCGGCTGGCCCTGCTCCTGCTGCGCGCCGTCCCGCCACCGGTGTGGGCGCTGGTCGCGTTGTTCGTCCTGCTGCCCGGCGTCCTGCCCGGAGCGCTGGCCCTCGGGGTCTACACCCTGGGCGTGCTCGGCCGGCTGGTCGGCGAGGCGGTCGAGGAAACCGACCGGCGCCCGGCCGAGGCGCTGCGCGCCATGGGGGCCTCTCCGGTCGGCCGGTGGCTCTACGGCTCCGCCCCGGCGCTCGCCGGCCCGGTGCTCGCGCTGTCGCTCTACCGCTGGGAGGTGGCGATCCGCGACACCGTCCTCGTCGGCCTGCTCGGCGCCGGCGGGATCGGGGTGCTGCTGTCGGCACGGATGTCGGCCTTCGACTGGGCAGGCGTCACCACCGTGCTGGCGGCGATCGTGCTGCTGACCTTCCTCGTCGACCTGGTCAGCGACCGCGCCCGCGCCGCAGTTCGATGAGGCGATGACACTGCGACCCTCCGGGCCGCACCACGGCCAGGTGCCGTTCCCCGGCTGCGACGAGTGCGTCCGCGTTCCCTGCCGGGAGCCCTCCGGGCCCCGCGGCGGGGAACGCCCTACCTCCAGCGTGCGGTGACGGACAGCGCCGCCAGGGCGGCGGCGCCCGCGGTGGAGGTGCGCAGCACCTCCGGGCCCAGCCGCACCGGTTCGGCCCCGGCCGCGTGGAACGCGACGACCTCGCCGTCGGAGAGCCCGCCCTCCGGGCCGACGACGATCACCACGGTGCCCGAGGTGGGCACGGCCAGCTCGGCCAGCGGCCGGCGGGCCTGCTCGTGCAGGATGACGGCGAGGTCGGCGTCGGCGAGCACCCCGGCGACCTCCCGGGTGCTCATCGGCGCGGTCACCTCGGGCAGCCGCGGCCGCCGGGACTGCTTGCTCGCCGCCCGGGCCGCGGCCCGCCACTTGGCCAGGCCCTTCTCCACCCGGTCGTCGCGCCAGCGGGTCACGCAGCGCGCGGCCTGCCACGGCACGATCCGGTCGACGCCGAGCTCGGTGGCCAGGTCGACGGCCAGCGGGCCCCGGTCCCCCTTGGGCAGGGCCTGCACCAGCACGAACTCCGGGTCCGGCGCGGGTACCTCGAACCGGTTCCGCACGGCGACGCGCAGACCCTCGCGGCCGGCGGCGACGACCTCGCCCTCGGCGACGGTGCCCGCGCCGTCACCGACGTGCACCCGCTCGCCCGGTTGCAGGCGCAGCACGTCGACGGCGTGCCGCCCCTCCTGCCCGGCGACGAGCAGCTCCGGGACCTCGGGCAGCTCGTCGACGAGGAACAGCGGGACGCCGTCGAGCTCGGGGGCCTCGGTGCTCATGGATCAGCGCCCGTGGAAGGCGTCGCGGACCCGGGAGAACAGGCCGCCCTGGGCCTCCCGGTTGGCACCGGGCTGGTCCTCCCCCCGGAGGGCGGCCAGCTCGCGCAGCAGCTTCTCCTGCTCGGCGTCGAGCTTCGTCGGCGTCTGCACCTCGACGTGCACCAGCAGGTCACCGCGCCCGGTGGCACGCAGCCGCGGTGCCCCGTGCGCGCGGAGGGTGAGCACGCTGCCCGACTGGGTGCCCGGGCGGATGTCGAGCTCCTCCTCGCCGTCGAGCGTCTTGAGGGTCAGCGTGGTGCCCAGCGCCGCGGAGGTCATCGGCAGCGTAACCCGGCAGTGCAGGTCCTCGCCATCGCGGGTGAACACCTCGTGCGGCCGCTCGTGCACCTCCACGTAGAGGTCGCCGGCCGGCCCGCCACCGGGGCCGACCTCGCCCTGGCCGGTGAGCCGGATCCGCATCCCGTCCTCCACGCCCGGCGGCACCTTCACCGACAGGGTGCGGCGGGCCCGCACCCGGCCGTCGCCCGCGCACTTCGGGCACGGCTGCGGGATGACCTGGCCGGTGCCCGAGCAGGTCGGGCAGATGCGGCTGGAGACGACCTGCCCGAGGAAGCCGCGCTGCACGCTCTGCACCTCGCCGCGGCCGGAGCACGTACCGCAGGTGGCCGGGTGGGTGCCGGGGGCGGTCCCGGCGCCGGCGCAGGTGTCGCAGAGCACGGCGGTGTCGACGGTGAGGTCCTTCGTGGTGCCGAAGACGGTCTCGTCCAGCTCCAGCTCCACCGGGATCAGCGCGTCCCGCCCGGCCCGCGTGCGGCTGCGCGGGCCACGGGTGGCCGCGCCGCCGAAGAAGGCGTCCATGATGTCGCCCAGGCCGCCGAACCCGGCACCGGCGAAGCCACCGGCACCCCCGGCGCCGCTGTCGAAGGGGTCACCGCCCAGGTCCACGATCCGGCGCTTCTCCGGATCGGTCAGCGCCTCGTAGGCGCGGGTGACCTCCTGGAAGCGCTCCTTGGCCTCCGGATCGGGGTTGACGTCCGGGTGCAGGTCGCGCGCGAGCCGCCGGTAGGCGCGCTTGATGTCCTGATCGGTCGCTCCCTGGGCCAGGCCCAGCACGCCGTAGTAGTCGGTCGCCATCGAAAAGTCTCGTCCTCAGCTCTCGGCCAGCAGGTGGCCGACGTAGCGGGCCACGGCTCGCACCGCGGCCATGTTTCCTGGGTAGTCCATGCGGGTCGGTCCCACGACCCCGAGGCCGCCGAGCGCCCGGTCACCCGAGCCGTACCCGACGGTGACCAGCGAGGCCCCGCTCAACGCCTCGTGGGCGTTCTCCTCACCGATGCGCACCAGCACGGTGCCGGCGTCGACCTCGCTCATCAGGCGCAGCACGACGACCTGTTCCTCGAGGGCCTCCAGCAGGGGCCGGAGCGTGCCGGGGAAGTCGGTGGCGGTGCCCCGTGCGAGGTTGGCCGTCCCACCGATGACCAGCCGGTCCTCGCTGGGCTCGACGAGGGTCTCCACCAGCGTGGCGCTGACCGCGGCGACCAGCCCCCGCAGGTGCGGCGGCGCGGTCTCCAGCAGCCCGGGCACCTTGTCCCCGGCCTCGCCCAGCTTCACCCCGGCGAAGGCGGAGTTGAGCAGGGCACGCAGCTCGGGCACCGCAGTCGGGTCGACGTCGGCCGGGCAGTCGACGACGCGCTGCTCGACCCGGCCGGTGTCGGTGATGAGCACCAGCAGCAGCCGGCCCACCGCCACCTGCACCACCTCGAGGTGCCGGACGGCGCTGCGCGACAGCGTCGGGTACTGGACGACCGCCACCTGGCGGGTCAGCTGCGCGAGCAGCCGCACCGTCCGGCCGAGGACGTCGTGCAGGTCGACGGCGCCGTCGAGGAAGCGCTCGATCGCCCGGCGCTCGGCGGCCGACAGCGGCTTCACCGCCGAGAGCCGGTCGACGAACAACCGGTAGCCCTTGTCGGTGGGTACCCGGCCGGCGCTGGTGTGCGGCTGGGTGATGTACCCCTGCTCCTCCAGCACCGCCATGTCGTTGCGGATGGTCGCCGGGGAGACGCCCAGGTCGTGCCGCTCGGCGAGGGCCTTGCTGCCCACCGGGTCGTTGGTGGAGACGAAGTCCTGGACGATGGCCCGGAGCACCTCCAGGCGCCGTTCGTCGTGCGCCACGGTGACACCTCCCCGTACCGGTCGACGCGCCGTGCCGCGCCCCGGGGGCGGGACCGACGCCGGCCCCGGTTCGCCCCGGCTGGCACTCGCACGGACAGAGTGCCAGGCCAGCATACGCGAAGCAGCCCGTCCTCCTCCCCCGCTCGCAGGCTCGCGGCGAGCCCCCGGACGGGGCCGCACGGGCGGGGGTACGGCGCCGTTCCGACGGCTAGGCTGG
This sequence comes from Blastococcus sp. SYSU DS1021, assembly GCF_054050995.1. NCBI lineage: Bacteria > Bacillati > Actinomycetota > Actinomycetes > Geodermatophilales > Geodermatophilaceae > Blastococcus > Blastococcus sp. SYSU DS1021. Next base: position 8,257 of record NZ_JBJHAL010000041.1, read on the forward strand.
TAACGGTCGGTGCCCCGGGCGGGGGCGGAGAGCGGAGGTCGGTCCCCTGATCTTCAAAGGCGTGCGCAACGGGCGCCCCTATCCCGACCACGGCTTGTCCACCCGCGACTGGGCGATGATCCCGCCCCGCCAGGTCCGGCTGGACACGCTGACGACCACCAAGCGCGAGCTGGCCCTCGACGCGCTGCTCGCCGACGACTCCACCTTCTACGGCGACCTCTTCCCGCACGCGGTGCAGTGGCACGGGGAGCTGTACCTGGAGGACGGGCTGCACCGGGCGCTGCGCGCGGCGCTGCAGCAGCGCACGGTCATCCACGTGCGGGTGCTCGACCTCGACGCGCTCACCCCTGTGCAGACGCCGGACGGCCCGAGCACGGCATCGCTCCCGGCGCAGCCACCGGTGCCCGGGCCGCGGGACAGCTGACCTAGAGCCAGCCCTTCTCCTCCGCGACGCGGGCCGCCTCCACCCGGGTGCGGGCGCCGGTCTTCCCGATCGCCGACGACAGGTAGTTGCGCACCGTCCCCTCCGACAGGAAGAGCCGGCCGGCGATGTCCGCGACGGTCGCCCCGTCGGCCGCGGCGCGCAGCACGTCGGCCTCCCGGGTCGACAGCGGCGTGGCCCCGATGGCCAGGGCGGCGGCCGCCAGGTCGCGGTCGATGACCCGCTCGCCGGCCATCACCGCCCGGATGCCCTGCGCCAGCTCGCTCACGGGCGCGTCCTTGACCAGGAAGCCCGCGGCGCCGACCTCCATGGCGCGGCGCAGGAACCCCGGCCGGCCGAACGTCGTCAGGATGACCGCGCGGCACCCGGGCAGCGCCGTCGCCAGCTCCCGGGCGGCCGCGAGCCCGTCGGCGCCGGGCATCTCGATGTCCAGCAGGGCGACGTCGGGTCGGTGCTCCACGGCGGCCGCCGCCACGGCGTCGCCCCGGCCCACCTCCGCCACCACCTCGATGTCGTCCTCGAGCTCCAGCAGCGCGCGCAGCGCCCCGCGGACCATCGTCTGGTCCTCGGCGATGAGCACCCGGATCACGACGCCGCCACGGGCGAGGCGCGGACCGCGCTGCTGAGCGGCACCAAGGCGGTGAGCCGGAACCCGCGGCCGTCGACCGGCCCGTGCGTCAGCCGGCCCCCCACCGCGGCCACCCGCTCGGCCAGCCCGCACAGGCCGGCGCCGGCGGGCGCGTCCCCGCCCCGGCCGTCGTCGGTCACGCTCAGCTCCACGTCCTCGTCCGTCTCCGCGAGGCTCACCGTGACCGACCGGGCGGCGCTGTGCCGGAGCACGTTCGTGGTGGCCTCCCGCACCACCCAGCCGAGCACCGCGTCGACCGGCGCCGGCAGCGATCGGCCCGGAGCCGGTGCCCGCAGCGCGATGCCCGCGGCCGAGAGCGCCGAGCGGGCCTCGGCCAGCGCCTGGGCCAGGCTCACCTGGCGGTAGCCGCTGACCGCGTCGCGGACCTCGGCGAGCGCCCGGCGCGCGGCGGCCTCGACGTCGGCCATCTCCTGGCGGGCGCGCACCGGGTCGCGCTCGGCCAGCCGGCCGGCGAGCTCGCTCTTGAGCGCGATCAGCGACAGGCTGTGCCCGAGCAGGTCGTGCAGGTCGCGGGCGAACCGCAGCCGCTCCTCGGTGACGGCGTTGCGGGCCAGCTCCTCGCGCGCCTCCACCAGCTCGGCGTTGACGCTCATCAGCTGCCGCATCCCCCGCAGGGCGAACGCGGTGAGCAGGCAGATCACCGGCAGGATGAAGACGTCGCCGAGGACGCCGTGGGCGGTCAGCACCCCGGCGCACACCGCGGCCGCGCCGACGACCGCCGGCCACACCCACCGCGCGGGCAGGGCCACCGACGCCGCCGCCGAGACGTAGATCATCAACCCGGCCCACGCGGGGCCCAGCCAGACGGCCAGCCCGACCCCCAGGACGGCGACGACCACGAGCTGCACGCGGGGCCAGTCCCGGCGGCTCCCGAAGACCTCGCCGAAGACGCCGAGGTAGACGACGGTGAAGGCGACGAGGGCGACGGCCGCCACCACCTGCACCGCCACGGGCCGCGGCGTGCTGACCAGGTCCGCGATCGGGAAGGCCTGGAACAGCAGCCACGGCACGGCCCAGCCCAGGCGCTGCCAGCGGCTCGGGGCGTCCACGACGGGCACGGTAGCGGTCGGCTCAGCCCGCGACCGCGTGCAGCGGCCGGGCGCGGGCGACGGACACCGCGAGGGCTCCGAAGGCGGCGGTGTACCCGGCCATCGCCAGCACTGCGACCGCCGACGGCCACCCACCGGCGACCACGTCGCGGCCGAGCTCGGCGTACCAGTACGAGGGCAGGCTGTACGCCAGGCCGCGCATCGCCTCGGGCAGCATCTCCACCGGCCACCACAGCCCGCCCAGCGCCGCCAGCACCACACCCAGGATGCCGATGGCGCCACCGGCCGCCTTCTCGTCCAGCGACAGCCCGACCAGGATGCCGAGGGCCACGAACGCCGCCGACCCCGCCCACAGCACGGCGAGGAGCGCCAGCCACGTGCCGGCCGGCAGCTGCACCCCGTTGACGAACCGCCCGACCAGCGCGACGACCAGCAGGCTCGGCAGGGTCAGCAGCACCCCGACGGCGACGTCGACGGCGAACACCTGGGTCTGCGGCACGGGGGTCACCCGGAGCTGGCGGAGCCAGCCCGAGGCGCGGTCGAACGAGATGCGGATGGTCGCGCCCAGGGACGCCCCGATGGCCCCGTAGGCCATCATCGAGACCATGATCGCGGCGGCGGCCTCCTGCTGCGCCGCCGCACCGGTCATCTGCCCCCCGATGATCCTGGTCAGGAAGATCGTGAACAGCGCGGGCAGCAGCACGGTGAAGAAGAGGAACTGCTTGTTGCGCCCCACGCGGCGCAGCTGGAAGGCGAACAGCGGGCTCATCGGGCGGCTCCGATCGTGCTCGGCCGGCGGGTGGGGATCAGCGAGAGGACGGCGTCCTCGAGGGACGCGCCGCGCACCTCGAGGTCGGGCAGGCCGCCGTCGGCCAGCAACGCCCGCAGGGTGGCGTCGACGTCGGTCGTCGCCAGCCGCACCGTGCTCCCCTGCCAGGTCACCGCGGTGACCCCCGGAACGGCGTCGAACCGCCGCTCCGGAGCGGCCGTGAAGGAGACGGTGCGCCCGCCGACCCCGGCCTTGACCTCCGCGGCGGTGCCGTCGGCGACCACCCGCCCGCCGGCGACCACGACCACCCGGTCGGCGACCGCGTCGGCCTCGTCGAGGTGGTGGGTGGCGAAGACGACGGTGTGCCCGCGGCCGGCCAGGCCGCGCATCGTCGTCCAGAACGCACGGCGCGCCTCGACGTCCATGGCGGAGGTGGGCTCGTCGAGCAGCAGCAGTGGCGGTGCGCCGGCGAGGGCCAGGGCCAGCAGGACGCGCTGGCGCTGACCACCGGAGAGCGCCTCCACCGGCCGGTCGAGCAGCCCGTCGATGCCCGCGGTGACCACGAGGTCGTCCAGCGGCCACGCCGTCGGGAAACTGCGGCGCACCAGGTGGAGCACCTCGCCGACCCGGGCCTCGCTGGGCAGCCCGCCGTGCTGCAGCATCGCGCCGACGCTGCCGGCCCGGACGGCGTCGCCCGGGCTGCGGCCGAGCACGCGCATCTCCCCGGCCGTCGGGGTCAGCAGGCCCAGCACGGCGTTGACGACGGTCGATTTGCCGGCGCCGTTGGGCCCGAGCAGGGCGACGGTCTGGCCGCACGGGATGGTGAGGTCGAGGTCGTCGACGGCGACCGCGTCGCCGTAGCGGACGGTCAGCCCGCGGATGTCGAGAGCGGGTGCGGGAGGCATGCGACGAGCCTGCTCCCGCGGGGCCGGAGCGCAGTAGTGCCGGACGTCGCCGGTCGCCCCTGACATCCGTCAGACGCGACCGGCGCACCCGGTCAGGCGGCGGGCGTGCAGGCCACGCAGGTGCGGGCGAACGGGCGCAGCTCGAGCCGCTCCTCGGGGATGGCGGTACCGCAGCCGGTGCAGCGGCCGTAGCTGCCGTCGTCGAGGCGGGCGAGCGCGGCGTCGATCTCCTCGATGGTGCGCTGCAGGTCGGCGCTGCGGCGCTGGGCGACCGGGTCGGGCACCGAGGTCGCGCACTCGGCGAGCGCCTCCTCGCGCTGCTGCGCGCAGTCGGCGCGCTGCTCCTCCAGGAGGGTGCGGAAGCGGTTCGCCGAGGCGGCGGTCGTGCTGTCGATGCTGGCAGACATGCGGGGATCTCCTTCTCGGGGCAACGCGGGAAGACGCGGTCACCGGTCGGTGGCGCGTCGGGATTGGTGCGGGGACTCCGGGACGGAGTCAGGAGCGACGCGGCGGGGCCCGGTCCTGGCTGCGGCGGAGGACGTCGAGGCCACGCAGCCCGCGGGCACGGCGGTTCATCGCGAGGGCGAGCCGGGCACCGCCGGACAGGGCGAACGGTGGGGCCGCCGCTGGGCGCACTCCTGGCACGGTCACGACCGACCACCCCCTCCGAACACCCGGCCCCGTTGCCGGAACGGGGACCATAGCCCACGACGGCCGGACCAATCTCGCCCTTTCGGATGAACCGAGCCACCCTCGGTCGTGTTCCGAAGCTCGTCCCGAGCGTGTGAGGGACGGGGACGGGTCCTCCGTCAGTCGGTGAGGTCGCGGACCACCGCGTCGGCGAGCAGGCGGCCCCTGTCGGTGAGGACGGCCCGCCCGTTCGCGTGCGCCAGCGGGTCCAGGAGACCGCTTGCGACCGCCTCGGCCGCCCGCGCACGCCCGGTGCCGGTGAGCGCGGTCAGCGGCAGTCCGGCGCGCAGCCGCAACCCGAGCATCACCGCCTCCAGTGCGCGGTCGTCGTCGTCGAGCAGCTCGGCGTCCTGCGCCGGGCTCTCGCCGCGGGCCAGCCGGTCGGCGTAGGCCGCGGGGTGCTTCACGTTCCACCAGCGGACGCCGCCGACGTGGCTGTGCGCGCCCGGCCCGATCCCCCACCAGTTCGCATTGGCCCAGTACAGCTCGTTGTGCCGGCAGCGGGCGGCGTCGGCGGTGGCCCAGTTCGACACCTCGTACCACTCGAAGCCTGCCGTGCGCAGCGTCGCGTCGGCCTGCTCGTAGCGGTCGGCGAGGACGTCGTCGTCGGGCATGGGCAGCTCGCCCCGCTTGACCCGCCGGGCCAGCTTGGTGCCCTCCTCGACGATCAGCGCGTAGGCGCTGACGTGGTCGACCGGCGAGGCGAGGACCGCGTCGAGGGAGGCGGCCCAGTCGGCGTCGGTCTCCCCGGGCGTGCCGTAGATCAGGTCCAGGTTGACGTGCTCGAACCCCGCCGCGCGGGCCTCGTGCGCCGCCTCGACGGCGCGGCCGGGGGTGTGCCGGCGGTCCAGCGCGGCGAGCACGTGCGGCGCCGCCGACTGCATGCCGAGGCTGACCCGCGTGAAGCCGGCCTCGCGCAGCCGGGCCAGCGAGGCGGGCGAGACGGTCTCGGGGTTGGCCTCCGTGGTCACCTCGACGTCGTCGGCGAACGGGAAGAGCCCGCGGGCGGCCTCGAGCACGGCGGCGAGGTCGTCGGCCGGCAGCAGCGTCGGCGTGCCGCCGCCGACGAAGACCGTGGAGACGGTCGGCAGGTCCGGGCCCAGGGTCCGGACGGCGCGCTCCAGCTCGGCGATCGCGGTGCCCGCGTACTCGCTGCGGGTGGCGCCGGGGCCGAGCTCGTCGGAGGTGTAGGTGTTGAAGTCGCAGTAGCCGCAGCGGGTCGCGCAGAACGGGACGTGCACGTACAGGCCGAACGGCGTCGTCGTGACCCCCTCGCGGGCGCTGCCGGGGAGCCGGTCGGGGCCGGGGGACCCGGGCGGCAGGCCGGCGTCGTCGATCAGCGGCAGGACGGTGTTCATCTGCTCCCAGTGTGCCGCGCCGGGCCACCGGGGCGGCAGGATGCCGGACGTGACCTCCGACCGAGTGCTGCAGGTGTCCGTCTCGCGCGGCGTCGCCACCCTGACGCTGGACTCCCCCACCAACCGCAACGCGCTGTCGCGGGCGATGCGGGCCGAGCTGCGCGCGGCGCTGGCCGATGCCCTGGCCGACGACGCGGTGCGGGTGGTCGTGCTCGACCACACCGGCCGGGTGTTCTGCTCGGGGATGGACCTCTCCGAGGCGGCCGGCGGTTCGTCGGAGAGCCAGGGCGTGCGCGAGTTCCCGGAGCTGTTGGAGCTGGTCTGGTCCTCGCCCAAGCCCGTGGTGGCGGTGGTGCGCGGTCCGGCCCGCGCCGGAGGGGTCGGGCTGCTGGCGGCCTGCGACGTCGTCGTCGCGGCGGAGTCGGCGACGTTCGCCTTCTCCGAGGTGCGCCTGGGCCTGGTGCCGGCGGTGATCTCCGCCGTCGTCCTCCCCCGGATGAGCACCCACGTGGCCCACCGGCTCATGCTCAGCGGCGAGGTCTTCGACGCCGCGACCGCCGCCGACGGAGGGCTGGTCGACCTGGTGGCCGGTGACGACGAGGTCGACGCCGTCCTCGCCGGGCAGCTCACCGCGCTGGCCGCCGGTGCGCCGGCCGCCCTGGCCGAGACCAAGCGGCTGCTGCGGGCACGCCAGCCACGGCTCGAGTTCGAGCCCCTGCTCGACCTGTCGGCGCGCTTCTTCGCCGGCGAGGAGGGCCAGGAGGGCATCGCGGCGTTCCGGGAGAAGCGCCCCGCCCGCTGGGTCCCAGCCACGGACTGACCTGTTCCCGCCGCATGCTCGTGCCCTGCCCACAGGGGTGGGCAGGGCACGAGCGAGCGGGGACCAGGCTCGTCAGAGGACGTAGGTGGCGATCATCTGCCCGAGCTGACGGATGTCCGCGTTGCCCTTGAACTCCAGCCGGACCTTCCCGAGCCCGCTGAACCAGAGGTCCAACTCCGCGTCGAGGTCGAACGTCCCGGCGGTCTCGATCGAGAACGCCTGCACCTTGCTGTAGGGAAGGGACGTGAAGTCCCGCTTCTTGCCCGTCATGCCCTGCACGTTCACGGCGATGAGCCGCTTGTTCGTGAAGACGACGAAGTCACGCACCGCTTTGAAGCAGGCGACGATCTGCTCCCCCTGGATGAGCAGCGGCGCCACGGCGGGACCGATGTCCTGGGGATTCGCGGGGTTGAGCTTGAAGACGGAACCGTTGGAGAAGTCGATCACCCCCGCACGCTAGGTGCCGGAGCACGGGAGTCGTCCTCGACGCGCGGAGCCCGGGACAGGCTGCCTACCGCAGCCGGCGGGTGGTGTCGGGCAGCCGCTCGGTGATGCCCCGGGCGTCCAGCCACTCCATGAGGGGCACCGCGACCCGGCGGCTGGTCCCCCACGCCTGCCGTGCCTGGCTGAGGGTGAACGGCTGCGGGATCCGCGCGAGCCGCTCCCGGGCCACCGTGTCGACGCCGGGAGCCAGGTAGACGCCCTCCCCGACGCGCACGAGCTGCCCGCTGCGGACGGCCGCCGCGAGCTCCCGGGTGCCCAGCCCCGCGTCGGCGAGCTCGGGCGCCTCCGGAGCGGCGAACGGATCGGCCGCCAGCCGGGCACGAACGGCGTCGACCGCCCGCTGGACCTCCGGCGGCAGGTCCGCCGCGCCGTCGACGACGCGGCCCTCGCGCAGCACCAGCGGCTCGCGGACCAGCGCCGGCACCAGTTCGGCATCGGGCAGCTCGAGCGCCCGGCGCACCACCTCCGCCGGCGGCCCCGGCTCCAGCGGCCGCAACCGCCGGTAGCGGGCGACGATCTCGGGCACCCGCGCGGCGAGCTCGTCGGCCAGCCCGGCGGCCAGCAGCCAGGGGCCGAGCCGGGTCGCCCCGGCAGGTACCGGCCAGCCCATCGCGGCGAAGTCGGCGGAGCGCACGATCCGGCGGCGGGCGAGGTCGGCCGAGGCGCCGTCGGAGCCGGCGGGCTGCGCCACCAGCTCGGCGGCCCGCTGCCGGGCGGCGCCGCGGCGGCGGAGCTCGGGCGGGTCGACGTCGCGCACGTCGGCGCCGAGCACCCGCCGGGCGCCGGGGTCGCGCAGCAGCAGCCGGTCACCGATCCGCAGCGGCAGCGGGAAGGCGAGGCGCAGCCGCACCGCCCGGCCGTCCAGCGGCCGCAGCCGCGCACCCACCGTCGCGGAGCCGACGTGCACCACCGGCTCGGCCGGCAGCCGCTCCTCCGGCGCCCCGGCCAGCGTCGCGTCGACGACGTCGGTCAGCCGGAACGCGCCCGGGGTGAGCAGCGCGTCACCGCGCGAGAGGTCCTCGACCGCGACACCGCGCAGGTTGAGCGCCACGCGCGCGGTGGCCGCGGCCCGCTCGACCGGCTCGCCGAGCGACTGCACGCCGCGCACCGTGACCTCGCGGTCCCCCAGCAGGAACCGGTCGCCGGGCGCGACCGCTCCGGCGGCGAGCGTCCCGGTGACCACCGTGCCGGCCCCCTTGATGCTGAAGGCCCGGTCGATCCAGAGACGCACCGGCGCGTCGGGGTCCGGGGCCGGGAGCGCGCCGAGGAGCTCCTCCAGCCGAGCGGTCAGCTCGGCCAGCCCCTGCCCGGTGATCGAGCTGACCGCGACGCCGGGGACCTCGCCCATCGACGTCGCGGCCAGCCGCTCGCGCACGTCGGCGAGCACCGGCGCGGGGTCGGCGAGGTCGGCCTTGGTGACGGCGAGCAGGGCGTGCCGCACCCCGAGGGCGTCCAGGACGGCGACGTGCTCGGCGGTCTGCGCCGACCAGCCGTCGTCGGCCGCGACCACGACCAGCGCGGCCGGCACCGAGCCGACGCCGGCGAGCATGTTGCCCACGAACCGTTCGTGTCCGGGCACGTCCACGACGGCCAGCCGGCGCCCCGAGGGCAGGGTGGTCCAGGCGAAGCCGAGGTCGATGGTCAGCCCGCGGCGGCGCTCCTCGGCCCACCGGTCGGGCTCCATGCCGGTGAGCGCGCGCACGAGGGCCGACTTGCCGTGGTCCACGTGACCCGCGGTCGCGATCACGTCCACCGGCGGACCACCTCCAGGACGGCCGCGGCGAGGGTGCCGTCGTCGGAGGGATCGACGCTGCGCAGGTTGAGCAGCGTGCGACCGTCCTCGACGTAGCCGACCACCGGGGTGGCGCCCAGGCGCAGCGGCTCGGCGAACCGCTCGGGCAGCGCGACCGCGGCCCCGGGCAGCGGGTGCTCGGGCGCCCCTCCCCCGCCGACGCGGGAGTCGGCGTCCACCGCGAGCGCGTCCACGCCCCCGGCCGCCAGGCGCTCCGCCAGCGCCCGGGCCCGTGCCCGCAGCTCCTCGACGTCGGCGGCGAGCATCCGCTGCACGGGCGGCAGCGGGCCGCGCAGCGTCGCCTCCAGCGCGGCCAGCGTGGTCTTGTCGACCCGGAACGCCCGGTAGAGCGGGTGCCGGCGCAGGCGCTGCACCAGCTCCGCGCGGCCGAGGACGAGGCCGGCCTGGGGGCCGCCGAGCAGCTTGTCACCGCTGGCGAGCACGAGGTCCGCACCGGCGGCGAGCGCCGTCTGCAGGTCGGGTTCGTCGGGGAGCACCGGATGCGGCCGGAGCAGCCCCGAGCCGACGTCGGCGACCAGCGGGATCCCGGTGCCCTCGAGCGCCGCCGCGAGCTCGTGCACCTCGACCGCCCGGGTGAAGCCGCGCACCACGAAGTTGGACGGGTGCACCTTCAGCACCGCGCCGGTGTCCGGGCCGAGCGCCCCGCGGTAGTCGGCCAGGGCGACGCGGTTGGTGGCGCCGACCTCGCGCAGCCGGGCGCCGGTGCTCTCCAGCAGCTCGGGGATGCGGAAGCCGTCGCCGATCTCGACCAGCTCGCCGCGGGCGAGCACCAGCTCCCGGCCCTGCCCCAGCGCGGTGGCCACCAGCGCCAGCGCGGACGCGCAGTTGTTCACCACGAGCGCGGCCTCCGCGGCCGGGACCGCCGCCAGCAGCGCCGCGATGGCCGCCTCCCCCCGCGGGCCCCGGCGACCGGTGCGCAGGTCGAGCTCGACGTCGGTGGTGCCGCTCGCCGCGGCCACCGCCGCGACGGCGGCCTCCGACAGGGGCGCGCGGCCGAGGTTGGTGTGCACGACGACGCCGGTGGCGTTGAGCACCGGGCGCAGGCTGCCGGCTGTGGGCGGGAGGTCGGCGAGGACGGCGTCGACGGCGGCGTCCGGCGCCACCTCGCCGGCCCGGATGCGCTGCTGCACGCGCTGGACGGCGCCCTTCACCAGGACGCGCCCCAGCCGCTCGCCGGCGCCGGCGAGGCGGGGGTCGGCGAGCAGCGTGTCCGTGCGGGGCACCTGGCGGCGCGGGTCGGTCGTCATCGCCCCGCAGCGTAGGTGCGGGGCGGGAGCTGGCGGAGGCGGACGGGAATCGAACCCGCCTGGCCGAGATGCTCGGCCACGTCGGCTTTAGAGGCCGCGGGGGCCACCAGACACCCTGACGCCTCCGCCCGGCAGCCTACGTGGAACTGTCGGTGGTCGCTGCCAGCATCGGCAGCGTGAACCGCACCGAGCCCCGCACCCCGGCCACGCTGCCGCCGGTCCCCCTCACGCCCGAGGAGGCCGCCGCCGTCGCCGCCGCGCTGGCCGCCCCGGCCGCGGGGCCCTATGCCGAGGCGGGGCAGACGGCGCTGGAGAAGGTGCTGACGGCGCTGGAGCCCGATCCGGCCCAGCGGGCGCGGCTGCTGGCGAGCAGCCGCTGGCTGGCCGCCGAGGCCGCACGGGACGCCGAGGTGCGGCGGCGTCTGGAGCGTGGGCTGGCCGAGCGGCGCGTCGTGGTGCTGCACTACTGCGACGGCCAGAACCGCTGGTCGGAGCGGGCGGTGGAGCCGCAGCTGCTGGTCCACACCGGGGCGCACCGTTTCCTGGTGGCCTGGTGCCGCGAGCGCCAGGCGCTGCGCTGGTTCCGGGAGGACCGCATCGGCGGGGCCGAGGTCACCGACGAGGCGGCTCCGCGTCGTGAGCTCGCCGGGATCGGCGGGCCGCCGTCCCCCGGGCACCCGGCCGGGCGGCGGCTTCCCCGAACCCCGCCGGTCCCCGAGCCACCCCGGCTCCGGGTGCTGCCCGGCGGGCGGGCCTAGATTCGGGGCCGTGACCACCGCACCCGCGCGCATCCGGCTCACCCAGTACGCCCACGGCGGGGGGTGCGCCTGCAAAATCCCGCCCGGGGAGCTCGAGGCCGTCGTCGCCGGGCTCACCGCGCAGGGGCCGGTCGACCCGGCGGCCGAGCTCGTCGTCGGCCTGGACGACGGCGACGACGCGGCCGTCGTGCGCCTCGCCGGCGGGCAGGGGCTGGTGCTGACCACCGACTTCTTCACCCCCGTCGTGGACGACGCGTACACCTTCGGCCGGATCGCCGCCGCGAACGCGCTCTCCGACGTCTACGCCATGGGTGGCACGCCCGTCGTGGCGGTCAACCTGCTCGGCTGGCCGCGCGACGTGCTGCCTGCCGAGCTGGCGGCGGAGGTGCTGCGCGGCGGGCTGGAGGTGGCGCAGGAGGCGGGCTGCCACGTCGGCGGCGGCCACTCCATCGACGACCCGGAGCCGAAATACGGGATGGCGGTCACCGGCGTGGTCGACGTCGACCGGATCATCACCAACGCCGGCGCGGTCGCCGGCACACCGCTGAGCCTCACCAAGCCGCTCGGCGTGGGCGTGCTCAACAGCCGGATGAAGGCCACGGGCGAGGTGTCGGAGGAGGCGGTCGCCTCGATGACCGCGCTCAACCGCGACGCCGGCCGGGCCGCAGTGGCCGCCGGCATCCGCGCGGGCACCGACGTCACCGGGTTCGGCCTGCTCGGGCACCTCTACAAGATGGCGCGGGCCAGCGGGGTCACCGCCGTCGTCGACGCGGCCGCCGTCCCCTACCTGGCCGGCGCGCGTGAGGCGCTGGCGGCGGGGTTCGTCTCCGGCGGCACCCGGCGCAACCTGGACTGGGTGCGCCCGCACGCCGACCTCTCCGCGGTCGGCGAGGACGAGGCGCTGCTGCTCGCCGACGCCCAGACCTCCGGCGGGCTCCTGCTCGGCGGCGAGGTCGCCGGCTCCCCGGTGATCGGCGAGTTCGTGCCGCGCCAGGAGCACGTGGTCATCGTCCGCTGACAGCCCCAGGAGCATCGCAGCGAGGAACGAGCGAGGAGCGGACTGGGGCGCGGAAGCGGACCAGAGCCATCGTCCGCTGACAGCCCCAGGAGCATCGCAGCGAGGAACGAGCGA
>NZ_JBJHAL010000042.1:0-17943 GCF_054050995.1 Blastococcus sp. SYSU DS1021
TGACACTCGCGATATCAATCAACCAAAGGAATCCCAGCCCCAACCACACAGTGGCCAGGGCACGGGGTATTACTTGGCACTGACTTTCGGCACGCTGTTGAGTTCTCAAGGAGCGGACGCGCAAGAATCCCGGCCAATTTCTTGGCCATCGTTCGAGGCGGTTTCTCCACTGTACACCGGGCTCCGCATCGGTGAACCTCGGGGGCTCGTCCGGCGGTTTCCCGGGCCTCGCGGCCCGGTCCGTTCTCGCTCGGTGCAGGGAGAACAGTACACGCTCTCCGAGGGGGTCTGCAGGGGGGGGGTCCCCGGGCCCCGCGCGGAGCCAGGGGACGGCGCCTCCAGCCCCGTCGTTCCGCACTTTTCGGGCTCAGGCGACGCCGCGAGGGCGGAACTGGACACTCACCCGCGGTCCGACCGGCTTGGTCGTCTTCGGGATGCAGTGCTCCCAGGTGCGCTGGCAGGAACCGCCCATGACCACGAGGTCACCGTGGCCGAGGGGGAAGCGCAGCGACTCCCCGCCGCCGACCGGGCGCAGGAGCAGCGGGCGGGGCGAGCCGAAGGAGACGATCGCGACCATAGTGTCGGCCGATCGCCCGCGGCCGATGCGGTCACCGTGCCAGGCCACGCTGTCCCGCCCGTCGCGGTAGAGGCACATCCCCGCGGTGACGAACGGCTCGCCCAGCTCGGGCAGGTAGTACCGGTTCAGCCGATCCCGGGCCTCGCCGAGCAGCGGGTGCGGCAGCTGCTCGCGGCCGGAGTACCAGCGGAGCAGCCGCGGGACCGCGACCTCCCGCTCGTACATCTGCCGGCGGTCCTCCCGCCAGCCGATGTCACCGAGCAGCACGTCGAGCACCTCGTCCGAGCCGGCCACCCAGCCGGGCAGGTGGTCGACCCACGCCCCCCGGCCCAGGTCGTGACGGGTCGCGCCATCCAGGGGTTGGAGCGTCGCCTCGTCGGCGAGATCCCACATCGAGGGCTGGGCAGGCCCCGTCCGGAGGCTCGCGGCGAGCGGGCGAGCGGCGAGGGGGACGGGGTCCTTCTCCATGCCGGCACGCTACCCCGACTTTTCGCACATGTGTGCGAAAAGCTGTGGATACGCGGCCCCTCTGCAGGGGCCCGCGCCGAGCGTGGGGGGCAGAGGGGTCCTCCTTCAGGCGGTGAGCGCCAGGGCGAACGGCAGCACCGACGATGCGCCGGCCCGGCAGAGCTCCCGGCCGGCGACGGTCATGGTCCAGCGCGAGTCGGCCAGGTCGTCGACCAGCAGCACCGGTCCCGACACCTCCGCCAGCCGGTCGCGCAGCTCCGGGCCCACGACGATCCGGTCCCACACGGCCGCCAGCCGGAAGGCACTGTTCCCGCCAGGCTGCCCGGTCGGCCCACCGTGGGCCAGGGAGAGCTCGCCCAGGTAGGGGAGCCGGCCCATGCGCGCCAGCCCCTGCGCGACGCCCGTCACCAGCTGGGGGCGGCGGCGCGACGGCACCGCCACCACGGCCGCCGGGCGCTCCGCCCAGTCCCAGGCGGCGAGCACGCGGCCACAGGCCCGGAGGAGCTCCTCGTCCGGTGGGACGTCGGAGACGGAGCGGCGCACCGGCACGTCGAAGGCGGCGTCCGGGTCCTCCTCGATGCTGGGCGCCTCGAGGTCGAGCTCCACCACACCGCCGACGCCGTCGTCGCCGAGGAGGGACCGCAGGCGCTGTCCCCAGCCGAGGTCGGTCAGCCGGGCGACGGCGCGGCCGGTCGCCAGCTGCTCCCCCGGCGGGATCTTCCCCTTGACGTCGACGCCCAGCCGGTCGGCGCCGGTCGGCCACATCGCCCGCGGCGCCAGCTCCACCCCGGGACGGTCCAGCGCGGCGGACGCCGCCTCGGACGCCGCCTCGGGGACGTCGGTGGCGTACCAGGGCCCGGCGCAGACGTCGCAGCGGCCGCAGGGGGCGGCGGTCGGGTCGTCGAGCGCGGACTGCAGGAATGCCATGCGGCACTCGGCCTCGTCGACCGGCTTGGCGTAGGTGAGCATCGCGCGCTGCTCGGCCTCCCGGGTGCGGGTGACCCGGGCGTAGCGGTCGGCGTCGTAGACCCACGGCTGCCCGGTCGAGCGCCAGCCGCCCTGCACCCGCTCCACCGCACCGTCGACGGCGAGGACCTTGAGCAGCAGCTCCAGCCGGGACCGCCGGACGTCGGCCACCGTCTCCAGGCGGGCCACCGACCAGGCCTTGCCGTCGGCCATCGCCGTGAGCACCGCGGCGGCGTGGTCCTCGCGCGGCATGGACGAGGTGGCGAACCACTGCCAGATCGCGATGTCCTCGGGGCCGGGGAGCAGCAGCACGTCGGCGTGCTCGACCGCGCGGCCCGCACGGCCGACCTGCTGGTAGTAGCTGACCGGCGACGACGGCGCGCCCAGGTGGACGACGAACCCCAGGTCGGGCTTGTCGAAGCCCATGCCCAGGGCGGAGGTGGCGACCAGCGCCTTCACCTCGTTCTTCCGCAACGCCTCCTCGGCGTCCTTGCGGTCGGCGTCGTCGAGCCGGCCGGTGTAGGCGCGGACCTCGTGGCCGGCGTCGCGCAGCAGGTTCGCCGTCTCCTCGGCCGCCGCGACGGTGAGCGTGTAGACGATGCCGCTGCCCGGCAGGTCGCCGAGGTGGGCGGCGAGCCAGGCCAGGCGGGCCCGGTCCGAGGGCAGCCGCAGCACGCCCAGGCGGAGCGAGTCGCGGGAGAGCGGACCGCGGACGGTGGTCACCTCGACGCCCCCGGCGCCGAGCTGCTCGGCGACATCGGCCACCACCCGCTCGTTCGCCGTCGCGGTGGTGGCCAGGACCGGCGTGCCGGCCGGCAGCGTGCCCAGCAGGTCGCGGATCCGGCGATAGTCGGGGCGGAAGTCGTGCCCCCAGTCGGAGACGCAGTGCGCCTCGTCGACGACGACCAGCCCGCAGCGGGCCACCAGCCCGGGCAGCTGCTCCTCCCGGAAGCGCGGGTTGGTGAGCCGCTCGGGCGAGACGAGCAGGACGTCGACGTCGTCGGCGGCCAGGCGGGCGGCGATGTCGTCCCACTCCGTCATGTTGGCGCTGGAGATCTCCACCGCGCGGATGCCGGCGCGGGCCGCGGCGGCCACCTGGTCGCGCATCAGCGCCAGCAGCGGGGACACGAGCAGCGTCGGCCCGGCGCCGCGGCGGCGCAGCAGGGCGGTGGAGACGAAGTACACGGCGGACTTGCCCCAGCCGGTGCGCTGCACGACCAGCGCCCGCTGGGAGCGCTCGACCAGCGCGGCGACGGCGGCGTCCTGCCCCTCGCGGAAGACCGCGTCGGGGCGGCCGGTCAGCTCCCGGAGGATCTCCAGGGCCTCGTCGGCGATCGAGGACGGCGGTGCGGCGGTGCTCATGCCGACGACAGTAGGCACCACCGCCGACAGCGACGGCCCCCCGCGCGCGACCGGTGGACGACGGGGAGAATCCACAGGCGATGGACCACCAGGGGCAGCTTCCGGCCGACAACCACGTGCACACCCACTGGTCGTGGGACACCCCCGACTCGTCGACCATGCGCAGGGCGTGCGAGCGGGCGATCGCCCAGGGCCTGCCCGCGGTCGCCTTCACCGAGCACCTCGACTTCACCGTCTGGCACGAGGAGGACCGGGCGACCGCGGAAGGGCTGGTCGACCGCTACCCGGCCCACCAGCTGCCGATCGACGTCGAGGGCTACTTCGCCGAGCTGGCCGAGGTGCGCGACCGGTTCCCGGAACTGCGGATCTGGTCGGGCATCGAGACCGGCGAGCCGCACCTGTTCGCCGCGAGCATCGCCCGCCACCTCGAGGACTCCCCGGTCGACCGCATCCTCGGCTCGCTGCACTCGCTCTCCGACCAGGGTCGGCTGGTCGGTGTCGGCCGGCTCCTGCACGTCGACGCCGACGCCACCATGCGCCGCTACCTCGGCGAGATGGTCGGGATGATCGAGAGCAGCGACGTCTTCCAGGTCCTGGCCCACGTGGACTTCCCCCGCCGGTACTGGCCCGGCGGCTCGCAGCGGTACGTGGAGAAGGACTACGAGGAGGAGTACCGGGCGGTGTTCCGGGCCCTGGCCGGGAGCGGCCGGGCGCTGGAGATCAACACCAGCAGCCCGCTGGCGTCGGCGGACCAGGTGCGCTGGTTCTACGAGGCAGGCGGGGAAGCGGTCAGCTTCGGCAGCGACGCGCACGCGCCTGCCGCCGTCGGGCAGAAGTTCGACCTCGCCGTCGCCGTCGCGGAGGCGGCCGGGTTCCGCCCGGGCCGGGACCGCTTCGACTTCTGGCGCCGCTGACGCCAGGTCCCCGTCAGGCCGGGACGGTGGGCTCCGGCGCGGTGGGGGACGGCCGGTACCAGGCCCAGAGCACCAGCCCGACTACCAGCGACCAGAACGCCGACCCGATGCCGCCGACGGTGATCCCGCTGATCGCCACGAGGAAGGTGGCGACGACGGGGATCCGGTCCTCCGCCCGCGCCAGCGCGGCGCTGAGGGACGAGGCCAGCACCGGCCACAGGGCGAGGCCGGCGGCCGCCGCGACGAAGCCGGCCGGGGCCGTGGCGACGAGGGCTGCGACGGCGGCGGAGACCACCGCGAACCCGACGTAGGCAAGGCCGGCGGTGCGGGCGGCGAGGTAGCGGCGCCCGGGGTCGGCGTCCGCCTCCGGACCGGCCGCCAGCGCCGCGCTGATGGCGGCCAGGTTGATCGCGTGACCGCCGAACGGGGCGCCGAGCAGCGTGCCGGCGCCGGTCACCGCCATGGCCGGGCGCCAGGGCGCCCGGTAGCCGAAGGCGGCCAGCACCGCCATGCCCGGCACGTTCTGCGAGGCCATGGTGACCAGGAACAGCGGCAGGGCCAGGCCGACGACGGCGACCGAGCCGAAGTCCGGGGTCGTCCACACCAGGCTCGGCAGCAGCGCCGCGACCGGGACGCCGCCGTCCCGGACGGCCAGCCACCCGATGATGCCGAGGGTGACCGCGAAGGCAGCCGGCACGGCCCAGCGCGGGGAGAACCGCAGGAGCACCACCCAGACAAGCACGACGGGCACCACCAGCCAGGGGATCTCCAGCGCGGCCCGGACCGGCTGGAGGCACAGCGGCACGAGGACGCCGGCGAGCATGGCCTGGGCGAGCACCGGGGGGATGGCGCCGATCGCCTCGCCCAGCCGGGGCCACGCAGCGGTGAGCAGGACGAGGACGCCGACGAGGAGGAAGGCGCCGACGGCCACCGACCAGGAGGGCGCCGAGGCCGTCGCCAGCAGCGCGGCCCCGGGCGTGGACCAGGCCACGGTGATCGGCATCCGCGTCCGCTGGGCGAGCAGGACGGTGGCCACGCCCATCGCGACCGAGAGGACCAGCAGGCCCGAGGCGGCCTGCTCCGGTGTGGCCCCGACCGCCCGCAGACCGGTGAGGACGACGGCGAAGGAGCTCAGGAAGCCCACGAGCGCGGTGACCAGCCCCGCAACGGTCGTCGAGGAGGGGGCGGGAGGCACGGCCGGGGACGCTAGCCGAGGGGCACGGGTGTTCCAGCTCACCGCGCTCCGACCCGGCGCCCGGCTACGTTGACGATCATGGGTGCCCCCGCTCCGACCGTCCGCGACGCCACCCCGGCGGACGCCGCCGCCTGCGCCGCGATCTACGCGCCCTACGTCACCGGCACGGCGATCACCTTCGAGCTCGAGCCGCCGACGCCGGCACAGATGGCGGAGCGGATCGCGGCGGCCCGGCGGGCGCACGCCTGGCTGGTCCTCGAGGACGACGGCGCCGTCGTCGGCTACGCCTACGCCGGGCCGTACAAGGAGCGCGCCGCCTACCGGTGGAGCTGCGAGGTGAGCGTCTACCTGGACGGCGGGCGACGACGGCGCGGCGGCGGGCGCGCCCTCTACGAAGCGCTGTTCGAGCGGCTGGCCGCCCGCGGGTTCCGCACCGCGATCGCCGGGATGACGCTGCCCAACGAGCCGAGCGAGGGCCTGCACACGGCGATGGGCTTCGAGCCGATCGGCACCTACCGGCGGATCGGGTTCAAGCACGGCCGGTGGCGCGACGTGCTCTGGGCGCAGCGACCGCTGGGCGCCTACGACGACGACCCGGCCGAGCCGAGCTGACCTCCTCCGGAGAAGTACTTCACCGCTAAGGGAAATGCGGCTAGGGTCGGCGGGGTGACGTCGACGCGCGTGGTGATCGCCCTGGGCGGCAACGCCATGACCGGGGCCGACGGCTCCGCGACCCCGCAGGCGCAGCGCGACGCGATCCGGCAGGCCGCCGGGCACGTCGCCGAGGTCGTCGCCGCGGGCGTCCAGGTGGTGCTCACCCACGGGAACGGGCCGCAGGTCGGCAACCTGCTGGTCAAGAACGAACTCGCCGCCCACGAGGTGCCCCCGGTGCCGCTGGACTGGAACGTGGCGCAGACCCAGGCCACCATCGGCTTCACCGTCGCCGACGAGCTGGACGCCGCCCTCGCCGTGCGCGGCCTCCCCCAGCGCACCGCCGCGCTGGTCACCCGCACCCGCGTCGACGCCGACGACCCGCGCTTCGCCGAGCCCTCCAAGCCGGTGGGCCGCTTCCTGCCGCGGGAGCGGGCGGAACAGTTCGTCTCGCTCGGGCAGACCTGGGAGGACCGCGGGGAGAAGGGCTGGCGGCGCGTCGTCGCCTCGCCGGAACCCCAGGCCGTCGTCGACTCGCCCGCCATCCACGCCCTGGCCGCGGCCGGGTTCGTCGTGGTGTGCGCCGGCGGTGGCGGCATCCCGGTGATCGACGACCACGTCGACGGGCACGCGCTGCGCGGCGTCGAGGCGGTCATCGACAAGGACCTGACCGCCGCGATCCTCGCCCGCGACGTGGACGCCGACACCCTGGTCATCGCCACCGACGTCCCGAACGTGATGGTCGACTTCGGCACCCCGTCGCAGCGCCCGCTGGGCCGGGTCACCGTCGCCGAGCTGCGCGAACTGGCGGCGGCCGGGCAGTTCGCCCGAGGATCGATGGGTCCGAAGGTGGAAGCAGCTCTCCGCTTCGTCGAAGGCTCCGCCGCCGGCCACGCCCCGCCCACCCGCGCCGTCATCACCTCGCTCCAGCACATCGCCGACGCCGTCCGTGGCGACGACGCCGGCACCGTCCTCACCCACTCCTGAAGGGAACCCGCATGCCCGCACCGATCGAGGTCCGCAAGGTCCCGCTGCACAACGTCAGCGACGCCTCCGAGCTCGCCAAGCTGATCGACGACGGCGTCATGGAGGCCGACCGCGTCATCGCCGTCATCGGCAAGACCGAGGGCAACGGCGGGATCAACGACTACACGCGGATCATCGCCGACCGTGCCTTCCGCGAGGTGCTGCTCGAGAAGGGCTCGCGGAGCAAGGAGGAGGTCGGCGACATCCCGATCGTGTGGTCCGGTGGCACCGACGGCGTCATCAGCCCGCACGCGACCGTCTTCGCGACGCTGCCCGAGGACTCGGTCGAGAAGACCGACGAGCCGCGGCTGACCGTGGGCTACGCGATGAGCGACGTCCTGCTGCCCGAGGACATCGGCCGCGTCGCGATGGTCGAGAAGGTCGCCGAGGGCGTGAAGAAGGCGATGGAGGCCGCGGGCATCACCGACCCGGCCGACGTGCACTACGTGCAGACCAAGACGCCGCTGCTGACGATCGACACGATCCGCGACGCCCACCAGCGCGGGGAGACCACCATCCTGGAGGAGCCGCACGGCTCCATGGACATCTCCAACGGCACGACGGCGCTGGGGATCGCGGTGGCGCTCGGCGAGATCGAGATGCCGAAGCAGGAGCAGATCATGCGCGACCTGTCGCTGTACTCCTCGGTCGCGTCCTGCTCGTCGGGTGTGGAGCTGGACCGGGCGCAGATCGTCGTCGTCGGCAACGCCCGCGGGCACGGCGGCAACTACCGGGTCGGCCACTCGGTGATGAAGGACGCGCTGGACCAGGACGGCATCTGGGCAGCCATCCGCGACGCCGGCCTCGAGCTGCCGGAGCGGCCGCACCACACCGACCTCGGCGACCGGCTGGTCAACGTCTTCCTCAAGTGCGAGGCCTCGCCCGACGGCAAGGTGCGCGGGCGGCGCAACGCCATGCTGGACGACTCCGACGTCTCCTGGCACCGCCAGATCAAGGCGTGCGTGGGCGGCGTGACCGCGTCGGTGACCGGCGACCCGGCGGTGTTCGTCTCGGTGGCCGCGGTGCACCAGGGCCCGTCCGGCGGCGGCCCGGTGGCAGCGATCGTCAAGGCGTAGTTCCCAGAACACCACTTCGGGGAAGTGGGGGTCCGGACGACGTTCCGGAGCCCTGCTTCCCCGATGTCGTTCCCGGGATCAGGCCAGGAGACCGCGGAGGCCGACGGGTGGGAGCGGCGCGGTGAGGTCCTCGTCGGCGGCCGCACGGGGCGCCCGGGACGGGGCCGGGACGGGCGGCCTGCCGCGCCGGGCGCCCGCTCCGCCCGGCACCACGAACCGGTAGGTCGCGTCGACGTCCCGGACGGCGAAGACGTCCTCCTCCGCGGCGGCGTGGTGCAGGACGACGGTGTCGAACCGCTCCGCGACCCGGCGCAGGGACTCGGCGTCGGAGACGTCGATGACGGTCCCGCCCGCGGCGAGCCCGGCGACCGGCACGATCCGGTCGGCGTGCCGCACGAGGAACTCGTCGGCGGCGTCGCCGCGGCCGGTCCGGCCCAGCAGCGCACCGGCCGCGGCGACGAGCAGCGCGAGGGCCAGCACGGCGAGGACGACGCCACGGGCCAGGCCGATCGGGATCGACAGGCTCAGGACGTCGAACGAGCGGGGGGCGACCGCGGCCACCGGCACGGCCGTCTCGCTGGACGTCGCCAGCACGGTGTCGGGATCGCCGGCCAGGCGCAGGGCCGTCGGGTCGAGTGCGAAGTCGAGTCCGGCCGGCGACGCGGCCTCGAAGGCGGAGCCGCGGGCGGTCCCCGCCAGCGCCACGGTGGGAGTGATCGTCAGGGTCGCGGTGCTACCCGAGACGCCGACCTCGGCGTAGTGCCGGCTCAGCACCTCGGCGGCGTGGGCGGCGTCGACGTCGACCGACGCCGCCGCCAGCCCGTCGGTGAAGCCGACGACGGGGCCGCTGTTCAGATACGTGCTCCAGCCGTCGGCCGCCTGCACCGAGACGTCGAGGCGCAGGGCACCGCGGAGGTCGGCGAGGTCGGGGCCGCTGACGGTGTTCTCGTAGGAGACGGTCAGGCCGGTGGAGAGCTTGGTCCAGACGGTGTCCCCGGTCGCCACGGCACCCGTCGGGTACGTGGTGCCGCGCTCGGCGGTCCCCGTGTAGGAGAAGCGCCCCTGCTGGCTGACCTGGAGCTCCTCCTCGACCGTCTCGGTGGAGGGGACGACGAACAGGACGCCGGCGCCGGCTGCGGCCACCAGCGCAACGGCTGCCGAGCCCAGCGCGACCTGGCGGGCGCGGGCCCGGACGAGCACGGGCAGGGCGCCGGCCGGAACCCGCGGCAGCGAGACGGACGGCGCGGTGAACGAGGGCACGGAGAAGGACGGCGCACCAAGGGCCGGCAGCCGCCGGCGGCGGGCGCGGGCCCGGTGGCCGCCGCGGCCCCGGCGGACCGACCCCATGAGGAGGGACGCCGCGAGCCCCACCGCCCCGAGGACCCAGGGGGAGCTGACCGCCTGGAGCGCCGTGCCGCCCTGCGGGATGCGGACCAACAGCTTGCCCAGGATCTCGCCTTGCGTCGGGCGGTCCTCGTCCAGCCAGTCGTTGTTGTCCCCCTGCGTCACGAACCCGTCCGCGTCCACGGAGACGATGCGGTGCATGACGACCGTGTCGAGGGACTCGCTGCGGTAGGCGACGACGTCCCCCACCGCGTAGGAGCCGGCCGAACCCAGGACGGCCAGGTCCCCGGCGGAGAACTGCGGCTCCATGCTGTCGCCGTAGGTGGTGACGTACGTCGTGCCACCACCGAGCGCCAGGGGCCAGAACAACCACAGGGTCGCCAGCACCAGCGCGGCGACGGCGCTGGTGCTGACGACCTTGGACGTGGCGGTCATGGAGAGGCCCGTTCGGGGTACGGGCGGAGCGGCTCCGTGAGCCGCCCCGCCCAGCGCGGAACTGCTAGTTCGAGGTGACGGTGAGACCGGTCTTGTCGAAGGAGGTGAAGTCGACGGGCGTCGTGAGCGTGCAGGTGATCAGGTGGGTGGTGCCGGAGGCGGAGTACACGCAGGTGGAGGCGCTACCCGGCGCCACTACGTCGGGGTCACCCGAGGTGAGGGTCATCACCGCGTCCATGGTGCTGGTGTCCTGGCCCACCGTGAACACGACGCTGGCCAGCTTGGTGGCGTCGGCGGCAGGGTTGTAGGCGATGTTGCTGACGGCCACACCCGTCGCAGTGAGCTCGCCGTAGCCCGCGACGTTGTTGTCCACGCCCGAGAAGTTGTTGCTGGCGGTGAAGGCGGAGGTCGTGGCGGCGACGCCGGCGACCGCGACACCGGCGAGCAGAACGCGCGACAGGCGCATGGCAGTGGGTCCTGTTCTCTCAGTGGCTCAGACCCGCCGGGATGCTGGTCGCCCGGTCCACGTGCTGGCTGCGCCGATTCATTGACTCCCTCGTTCTCGGCACCGGGTCGCACATTCTTCACTCGTGCCACAGAAATGATCAGGAGTCGCTGAGTCGACAATTCCGGGATGGTCGCCGAATGGCTGCGAATGGTCGCCCCGGGATCCGGCCACCGGGTCGACCGGCGCGCCTCCCCGGGGCGCGGAGCCGAGGGGACCTACGGTGTTCCGGAACCTCCCCGCGGCGGGGTGGTCCAGGGATCGGCCAGGCGGCTGCGGGAGGGACGGGTCGTGCGTTCGTCGACGTCGCGGAACCCTGTCCCGTCCCCCGGCACCCCGCGGCGTGCCGCCGAGCGGGACACGAGCATGGAGGACGCCGCGCGGCAGGCCGGCGTCCTCGCCCAGGCCTCGCGCGAGGTCTCCGACACCTCCGCGGAGGCCGCCGCGTCCCTCGCCGAGCTCCGGGCCGCGATCGGCGACATCTCGGCGAGCACCGGCCGCGCGTCCGCCGTCGCCGAGGAGGCCGTGCGCGACGCGCAGGCCGTCGACGACCGCATCGCCGCGCTGCAGGCCGCCAGCGAGTCGATCACCGAGTTCGTCCGGCTCCTCGGCGCCATCAGCCAGCAGAGCCGCTTCCTCGCGCTCAACGCCTCCGTCGAGGCCGTCCGCGCCGGCGACGTCGGGCGCGGGTTCGCCGTGGTGGCCGACGAGGTCAAGGAGCTCGCCGGCCGCACCGCGCAGACCGCCCAGGACATCGACGCCCAGATCAAGGCGGTGCAGCGGGAGACGGCGCAGGCGGTCGAGGCGGTGCGCCGCATCACCGGCACGCTCGGCGCGATCGCCGAGGCGCAGGACACCATCGCCGCCGCCGTCGAGCAGCAGCGGGTGGCCACCGAGCGCGTCGTGGAGAACGTGGACCGCGCGGCCGGCGGCTCCGCACGGATCAGCGAGGCCGTCGGGCAGCTGGCCGACAGCCAGCGGGTGGTCTACGTCCGGCGAGCCCTCGCGGTGGCCGAGCAGCAGCTGGCCGACCTGGGTGGCGCCCGACTCGGCGACGCCCGGACCCCCTTTCCCGTGCGCGACCAGACCACCGGCGCCACGCACACCGCCACGCTCCCCGACCTGCTGCTCGGCGACACGCCCATGGAGCGCAGCGACGACCCCCGCCGGCCGTCGCGGCTCGTCGACGAGGTGGTGCGGCAGGTCGGCGGCAGCTGCACGCTGTTCCAGCGCCTCGACGAGGCCGGGAGCATGGTGCGGGTGGCGACGACGGTGCTCACGCCCGCCGGCCGGCGCAATGTCGGCACCGCCATCGCGCGGACCGGCCCCGACGGCCGCCCGAACCCGGTGCTCGCCGCCGTGCTGGCCGGCGGGACCTACACCGGTGCGGCCACGGTGGCCGACCGGCCGTACTTCACCGCCTACACCGGGCTGCGGGACGACGGCGGGGCCCTCATCGGCATGCTCTACGTCGGCCTGCCCCTGGACTCGATGCCCGGCACCGGCGGCTGACCGCTCCGGGGGTCGACGGCGAGGCCGCCACCGTCCTCTAGGTTGACCAGGGGACGCGCCGCGCTGCTGGCGGGCACGAGGGGGATGCGGTGAAGCGGTTCGGGCGCGTGAACACCGCGCTGCCGGCCATCGTGCTGCTGCTCGTCGTGATCGCCGAGGTGATCACCGGCCGCGGCCAGGTGGTGCTGGGGCTCACCGTCATCGCCCCGCTCGCGTCGGCGACCTTCCTGAGCCGGCAGGCCACCGTCGCCTACGCGTCGGCCGCGTTCGTCGTCACCACGCTCCTCGGCCTCTACAGCCAGCAGTACACCGCCGAGACAGCGGTGGCGCAGAGCGTCCGGCTGGTCGCCGTCGCCCTCGGCGGGATCCTGGCCGTGGTGACCTGCGAGCTGCGGCTCCGCCGGGAGGCCCACGTGGCCCGGCTCGGCGCCGAGGCCGCCGCGACACGGGCCGCCGTCCACACCGGCGAGACGCTGCAGCGGGCGCTGCTGGGCGGCATCCCGCAGGTCCCGGGGCTCGAGACGGCCGCCCGCTACCTCCCCGGCGCGCGAGAGGCGCAGGTCGGCGGTGACTGGTACGACGCCTTTCCCTTGACCGACGGCCGCACCATGCTGGTCATCGGCGACGTCGCCGGCCACGACGCGCCCGCGGCAGCCACCATGGCGCAGACCCGCGGGATGCTCCGCGCGCTCGCCCGGGTCGGGCACGGCTCCCCCGCCGCCGCGCTGACCGTGCTGGACGACGTCCTGGAGGGCCTGGGGCTGGACACGTTGGTGACCGTGGCCGTTGCGTCCGTCGACCCGCGGGGCGTGGCCGGGAACGCGGTGCCGCTGCAGTGGTCGAACGCGGGGCACCCGCCCCCGGTGGTCGTGCGGGCCGACGGCTGCGTGGAGGTGCTGGAACGGGAACCCGACCGGCTGCTCGGAGCCGGCACCGCCGACGGGCCACCGCGCACCGACCACGAGGTGGTGCTCCGGCGGGGCGACACGCTGCTGCTCTACACCGACGGGCTGGTCGAGCGGCGCGACATGACCCTCGACGACGGCACCGCCTGGCTGGTGCGGGCGCTGGAGGAGCGCGGCCGGGAGCCGCTGGACCGCATGTGCGACGGCCTGCTGGGCGCGCTGGGCACCCGCGGCGACGACGACATCGCCCTGCTGGCGCTCCGGGTGCCGTCCTGACCGGTCAGCCGCCGAGCACGGTCAGGTAGCGGGGCGGTACCGCGGCGACCAGCCACACCCCGTTGGCCGAGCGGCTGAACCGCGCGCCCTCGCGGGCCATCGCGGCGGCGTCGACGCGCAGCACGACCGGTGCGCCGCGGCGGCTCCCGACGGCGCGGGCGGTGACGACGTCGGCGCTCAGGTGGACCGCGTGCCGGCGTCCCGGGCGCAGCCCCTCGGCGAGGATGGCCGCCAGGAAACGCGCCACGGTGCCGTGGAAGAGCTCGTCCGGTGGCGTCTCGTCCGCGTAACCGAGATCGACGGCGACGCTGTGCCCCTGGCTGGCGCGGATGCGGCCACCCCGGAGTTCGTACCGGCGCTTGTCGTCGGCGGCCACGACGTGCTCGAGCTGCTCGCGGGTGAGGTGGAGCGCCGCGAGCAGCACGTCGACGTCGGCCCAGCCGGCGGGGTCCAGGGTGATCCCGACCGACTCGGGGCGGTGCCGCAGGACGAAGGACAGCCGCTTGCTCACCCGGACGACGTCCATCCCCGGCTACCGCGCCCGCGTCAGCCGCAGCGGAAGAGCACGAAGGCGACGTCGTCGTCCGGGGCGTCGCCGAGCAGCCGCTCGGTGAGCCGCGCCTTCAGCTCGGCGGGGCCGAGGTGCCGGCCGTCGACCAGCGCGTCGACCGCCCGGCCGATCCCCTCGTCCAGCGCCTCGTGCCGCCGCTCGACCAGGCCGTCGGTGCAGAGCAGCAGCGTCGAGCCGGCGGGCAAGGCCACCTCGACCTCCGGGCGCCCGTCCCCGTCCGCGACGGCGAGCGGGAGCGCGCTCGCCGCCTCCAGCAGCGAGGTGGCACCGTTCTCCTCGACCAGGATCGCCGGCAGGTGCCCGGCGCTGCTGTAGCAGAGGATGCCCGCGAGCGGGTCGACGACGGCGCAGAAGACCGTGCTCACAGCGGCACCGGGAACCAGCGCGGCGAACCGGTCGAGCGCCGACAGGACGTCGGCGGGGGACCGGCTCTCCAGCAGCAGCGCCCGGCCGGCGCTGCGCAGCTGGCCCATCACCGCCGCGGCCGGCAGACCCCGGCCGACGACGTCGCCGACCATCACGCCGTAGCCGCCACCGGGCAGGTCCACCACGTCGTACCAGTCCCCACCGACCTCGAGCGTGCCGGTGGCCGGTTCGTAGTGGACGGCGAACCCCTCGGGCAGCGCGGTCGGCCCGAGGACCGCGCGCTGCAGGGTGACGGCGACGTCGGTGAAGAACTGGGCGCGCGCGCTCGGACCGTGCCCGCTCCTCGGCCCGCCGCCGCTCGGCCACGACCGCCTGCGCGTCGGCGACCGCCGCGGCGACCTGCCCGGCGGCCAACGCCATGAAGATGCGGTAGCCGTCGTCCAGGGGGAGGTGCGGGCTGGCGCCCAGGACCAGCGCACCGATCGGCCGCTCGGCGCCGGCGGCCGTGAGCGGCAGGGCGACGGCGGTGTCGACGTCGGCCTGCCCGGCCGGGCTCGCGCCGACGCTGGACAGCCCCGGCAGGACGCCGGCCAGCCCGGTCACCGTCTGCGCCTCGCCGGTCGCCATGGCGCGGAGCACCTGCTCGGGGATGGCACTGGTGGCCAGTTCCCCGTGCACGCCGAGGCCCTGCCCGGCGACGAAGCGCGGCTTCCCGTCCTCGTCCGCCAGGTAGACCAGCCCGAACGGGCAGTCCGTGCGGGCGTCGGCGAGCACCCCGAGCGCGGTGGGCACCGCCTCCGTCGTGTCGCCGTGCGAGGCACGCGGCAGGCTGCCGAGCCGCTGGAGGATGCCGAGTCGGCGCGCCGCCAGCACGCGGTGGGTGGTCTCGACCACGGTGTCGAGCAGGCCGACGACCGCGCCGCCCGGCTCGACCACCGGGCTGAACGAGAAGGAGAAGTAGGTCTCCTCCTCGAACCCGTGGCGGGTCATGACCAGGAGCAGGTCCTCCGAGTACGTGGCCCGCCCCGCCATGACCTCGGCGACCATCGGGTCCAGGGCCGGCCTGATGTCGGCCCAGACATCCCGCGCCGACCGGCCCAGGGCGGCCGGGTGCCGGGCGCCGAGCATGGGGGCGTAGTCGTCGTTGTAGACCATGACGAGCTCCGGTCCCCACATCAGCAGGAACGGGAAGCGTGAGTTCAGCACGGTGCTGACCGTGGTCCGCAGCGTCGGTGACCAGTCCGCCTGCGGGCCGAGGGCGGTCGTCCCCCAGTCGTGCTCGAGGACCAGCCGCTGCAGCTCCGTCCGGGGTCCACCGGGGATCAGCTCCGCCAGGTGCCTGTTCAGCGCTGCCTCCCGACGGCCCGGCACACGCCGGACCACCGTGGCGGCGGCCGTTCGTTCGTGCTGCCCATATCCTCGCACCCGCGCCCGCACGGGGTGCATTGGGCACGACCTTTTCCCCACCACGGGGGGCCAGCGCCGATGCGCGGCCGCCGACGGTCTGCTGGGCGGCCCGCCTGGCCGCCTGGTCGTCAGCCGGCGAACCAGCTGTCCGGCGGCACGTCGGGGTGGCGCCCCGACTCCTCGCGCGCCGGCTCCGGCGGCGTCCACGGCCAGAGCTCGACCACGTCCTCGGCCGCCCGGCGGATGGCCGTCCCGTCGAGCTCGGTCACCGTCTCCTCGATCCCCAGCACCGGGCAGCGCACGACGAACCGCACCGGCCCGGGTGGCGGGAGCGGTGCCAGCCACCAGCCCTGGTCGACCGAGTGCTCGTTGCCACTGCCGCCCTGCGACGAGAAGACGACGTCCTCCATCGGCCCCTGGCGGCGGTCGTTGTCCAGGCGGGTGCCGTCGGCGAGCTGGACCCCGATCAGCATCCGCGGTGCGCCGTCGCCGCTCCGCCACACCATCTCGTGCAGGTCCACCATGGGGATGGCGCCGGGACGCACGCGGACGACGAGGTCGACGAGCACCCCCGTCGAGAAGACCGCGACGCGGGTGAGCGCGACCGCCGCGTGGTCGCTGCGGCCGAGCACGGCCGCGAGCGGCAGGACCACCGGGATCTCGTTCTCCGGCGGGCTCGTCAACCGGAAGCGCTCGGCGTGTGCGTCGTGCGGCACGTTCCCGGAGCTCGCCCACATGGTGGCGCAGCCTGACGGCTCCGCGCACGCACGGCAAGGGTGGATCCGGCGGCGGGAGGCGCGCACCGGCCCACCAGGCAGCCGATGCGGGCGGTGCGCACCTTCCCGCGGGGAGGTCAGCGGGAGTAGTACTCCACGACCAGCTGCTCCTCGCAGACGACCGGCACCTCGTCGCGGGTCGGCGTCCGCTCGTAGCGGCAGACCAGGTCGGCCAGCCGGACCTCGAGGTACTTCGGCGCCTCGGCGTGCGCCCCGGACGCGGCGACGACGAACGGCTCCTTCGTCCGCGACTTCTCCGCGATCTGCACGAAGTCCCCGGGCTTGAGCCGGTAGGACGGGCGGTCGACCCGCTTGCCGTTGACCAGCACGTGCTGGTGGGTGACGAACTGGCGGGCCTGGTAGATGGTGCGGGCGAACCCGGCGCGCAGCACGGTCGCGTCCAGCCGGGACTCGAGGTCCTGGATCAGCGCCTCGCCGGTCTTCCCGCCGGTCCGCTTGGCGCGGTCGAAGGCGGCGCGCAGCTGCGTCTCGCTGATGTCGTACTGCGCGCGCAGCCGCTGCTTCTCCTTGAGCCGGGTGGAGTAGTCGCTGTCCTTGCGACGCTTCCGCCCGTGCTCGCCCGGCGGGTACGGGCGGCGCTCGAAGTACTGCACGCACTTCGGGGTGAGCGGGATGCCCAGCGCGCGGCTGAGCCGGACCTTGGGACGGGGCGTGTTCACTCGGGACCTCCGGTTTGGTTAGGCTCACCTTACTACTCGCCCACGAGCTCTCCGAGGTGGTCCATGACGGCCGGCCCGACCCACTCGTCCGCGGCCGTCGACCGGCAGCCGCCGGCGGCCGAGCGCGCCCGCACCGTCGCGGTGCGCTCCGCCGCCAGCCTGCACGTCGCCGGGGTCGGCTCCTGCCAGGTGCTGGCCGCGACGACGACGGCCGACGGTGACGTCCTGCTCGTCGTCCCCACCGACAGCGGTGTGATGGCGGCGCTGCGCTCCTCACTGCTGGGCGACGTCCCCGCCCGGTTGACCGTCGCCGACCGCGCTCCCCTCCCGCTCCGCCACCCCGTCCGGGGGCTCGTGCAGCTCACCGGCTGGCTCGTGCCGGTGAGCGAGCAGGACGCGCCGCAGCTGGTGCTGGACTTCGCCGACTCCTCGCCCGCGGAGGTGCTGTTCGAGGTGGGCCTGGGTGTGGCCCTGGTGCGACTGGACCTGGCCGAGGTCGAGCTCGAGGAGTCCGGGACGCGCGCGAAGGTGGACCCCGACGACTTCCGGGCCGCCCGGCCCGACGTGGTCAGCGGCGCGGAGGTCGATCTCATGGCGCAGCAGGCCCCTGCGCTGAGCCGGCTGACGAGCCGGGTGCAGCACTGGGCCGGGCGGCACGACGACGTCCGACTGCTGGGGCTGGACCGGTTCGGCGTCCGGTTCCGCGTGCAGGGCCGGAACGGCTGCTACGACCTGCGGGTGCCGTTCACCGAGGCGCTCGACGACGTCGACGGGTTCGCCGCCGCCGTCGACCACCTGCTCACCTGCGGCCCCGCCTGACACCGCCCCCTTGATGGGGCGGGATGTCGTGGTGGCGGGTCGTGAGGGCCCGGGGGATGGGGCGGTTCGGGGGGGGGGGGGCGGGGGGGGGGGGGGGGGTGCGGGGGTCGCG
>NZ_JBJHAL010000043.1:0-13301 GCF_054050995.1 Blastococcus sp. SYSU DS1021
CGGGGCCGGGCCCCGCGCCGCCCCCCCCCCCCCCCCCCACCCCCCCCCCCCCCCCCCCCCCCCCCCCCCCCCCCCCGCCCCCCCCCCCCCCCCCCCCCCCCCCCCCCCCCCCCCCCCCCCCGGGGCGGCAGCGGTCACCTGGCCGGGGGCAGAAACGGAGCCGGTGGTGCCGGGGACGACCGGGGAGTCGTGGCCGGCTGTCCCGGCACCGGCGTCCGGGAGGGACGCGGCGACGGCTGCCCGGGGCTCCCCGCCCGGCCCGCCGCCGTCCGCCGTCGCGGCGCCGTCGCCGACGGCCCCGGCCGGGGGCAGGGCCGTGGGCGGCGGCGCACCCGGACCCTCGGGTGCCTCGCCCGGCACGCCGGTGACGGCGCCCGTGGCGGTGGCCGCGGCGGCCGGGCCGCCCGAGGCGGACACCACCACGGAGATTGGTGCGGCCGACTGCGCCGTCGCGGCGCCCCCCGGCGCACCGGACACGGTCGCCACCGGTGCCGCTGCCGCGTGCACGGCCGGGGTGGTCGGTGCCATGGGCGGAGCCGCCGGCGCGGGCGTGCCCGCGGGCGGAACGGGGCCGGGAACGATCGCGGCGCCGGGCTCGGCCGCGGCGGCCGCGGCTCCTGCCCCGATGCCCGCGGCGAGGGTGGCGCTGTTCGCTCCCACGGTGCCGGTGGTCGGCCCGGCCGCGGTGGAGCCCGCGGCCGACCCCGCGGCGCTGCCGAGTGCCAGGGCCCACAGCGCCGCAGCCACCCCGGCGGCGGCGGTGTCGACGACGGTGACGCCGTCGGCTGCTGCCTCCCCGGTGGCCGCTCCGTCCTCGCCCGGGGCGGCGTCGCCGGAGGACTGCTGTCCCCCGTCGCCGCGAACCGGGCCCTGACCGCCGGACAGCGCGCCGTCCAGGGCCGAGGCGAAGGGTTCCGCGCTGTCGCTGGAGCCGCCCGGCGAGGCGCCGGCCGGAGCGGCCCGGGGGGCCGGGGCAGCGGTGGTCACGGGAGCGGTCATCGGTAGGCCTCCGCCTTGCTCATCACGGACCGGACGTAGTTCTGGGTCTCCGGGTAGGGCGGGATGCCGCCGTACCGGCTCACCGTCCCGGGCCCGGAGTTGTACGCCGCCAGCGCCAGCTCGGTGGAGCCGAACTGCCTGGTCAGGCTGCTGAGGTAGCGGGCGGCGCCGTCGATCGCCGAGGCCGGGTCCAGCGCATCGACGCCGAGGCCGCGGGCGGTGGCCGGCATGAACTGCATGAGGCCCTGGGCTCCCGCCGGGGAGACGGCCGAGGTGTTGAACCCCGACTCCTGCTTGGCGACCGCTGCCAGCAGCGAGGCCTCGACGCCGTGCCTGCTCGCCGCGCGC
Source organism: Blastococcus sp. SYSU DS1021 (assembly GCF_054050995.1). NCBI lineage: Bacteria > Bacillati > Actinomycetota > Actinomycetes > Geodermatophilales > Geodermatophilaceae > Blastococcus > Blastococcus sp. SYSU DS1021. The sequence goes on from NZ_JBJHAL010000043.1 coordinate 1,348, forward strand.
TGGAACAGGTCCGCGTAGGGCACCCCGGCCAGCGTGCTCGCGGTCGCCGGGGCGACCGGGCTCGCGCCGGCCGGTTCGGGGAGGACCCGGCGGATCACGGTGGGGTTGCCGACCGCCTGCACCTTCACCGTCTCACCGGCCTGCGGCGCGGCGATCATCTGCCCGTTGCCGAGGTAGATGCCCACGTGGTCGATCCCGGCCCGCGACGAGGAGTGGTCGAAGAACACCAGGTCACCCGGGCGCGCGGAGGCGAGCGAGGCGACAGCCTTGCCGGCGGTCGCCTGCTGCGAGGAGGTGCGCGGCAGCTCGATGCCCAGGTTGCCGAACACCAGCTTGGTGAAGCCCGAGCAGTCCAGCCCCTTGCGCGGGTCGGTGCCGCCCCAGAGGTAGGGGACGCCGAGATACTTCTGCGCCTCGGAGACGACCGCACCCTCGGAGGCGGTGGCGGTGCCGGCCGCCGCGGTGGTCACCGAGGAGCTGCCGGTCAGCCCGGCCGCGCCGGCGGCCGAGGCCCACGCGGCGGACGACGAGGTGGTCGTGGCGGTCGGCTGGAACCGGGCGTGGATCTCGGCGATCCGGGTCTGCACCGCGCTCACTCCGTCCATGCCGTGCCCCTCCCCGTGTCGGTGCCCTCGTCGGTGCTGCGACGGGCACGGCCGGTGGCCAGGTCGTCCGCGGCGCGCGCCTCGGCGGCGTCGGCGGCGCGCTGCTGGGCCTCCCGGTGCCGTTCGGCGAGCCGCTCGAGCGCCTTGGTGCGGCGCGCGGCGGCGGTCCACTCCGCCCGGACGGCCTCGGCCTGCTCCGCTTGTGCGGTGGCCAGCGACCGGGCGTCGGCGGCATCGGTGGCCGCCGTGCGCAGCAGCACCATGGCCGCCACGAACGAACCGGCGGGCAGGGACGGCGGCAGCACGGCGCCGGCCAGCGCCGTCTCCTGCTCGGCCGCCCGCCGGGCGGCGTCCGCGGCGGCGTTCGCGGCGGCCGCCGCGGCGGCGGCCGCTGCCCGCTCCTCGCTCCGGCGCAGCTCCAGGACGGGCTGCAGCCGGAAGGCGGGGCGCTTCACCCGCCCCTCACGATCCGCTGGAGCCAGCCCCACGCCTCGGCGGCCGACGTCGACTCACCGAGCGGCTGCTGGAGGAACGCGTCGATCTGCGGCGCCAACTGGCGGGCGCGGTCGACCAGCGGGTCGCTGCCGTCCTGGTAGGCCCCGATCTCGATCAGCTCCCGGACGTCGCGCAGGGCGCCCATGAGGCGGCGGATCTCCCGGGCATCGGCCATCTGCGCCGGCGGCACCACCGCGCCGGCGACACGGGAGATGGACTCGAGCACGTCGATCGCGGGGAAGTGGCCGGTCGTGGCCAGCTTGCGGGTGAGCACGATGTGCCCGTCGAGGATCGAGCGCGCGGTGTCGGCGATCGGCTCGTTGTGGTCGTCGCCCTCGACGAGCACCGTGTAGAGCCCGGTGATCGACCCGGTCACACCGGTGCCGGCCTTCTCCAGCAGCTGCGGCATCATCGCAAAGACGCTCGGCGGGTAGCCCCGGGTGGCCGGGGGTTCCCCGGCCGACAGCCCGACCTCGCGCTGGGCCATGGCGGTGCGGGTGATCGAGTCCATCAGCAGCAGGACGTCGCGGCCCTCGTCGCGGAACGCCTCGGCGATGCGGGTGGCGACGAACGCGGCCTTGAGCCGCACCAGCGGCGGCTCGTCGGAGGTGGCGACGACGACGACGGTGCGGGCCAGCCCCTCGGCGCCCAGGTTCTCCTCGATGAACTCGCGCACCTCGCGGCCCCGCTCGCCGATCAGCCCGATGACCCGGACGTCGGCGTCGGTGCCGCGGGTGATCTGGGCGAGCAGGCTGGACTTGCCGACGCCGGAGCCGGCGAAGATGCCGAGGCGCTGGCCCTTGCCGCAGGGGACGAGCGTGTCCAGGGCGCGCACGCCGAAGCTGAGCGGCTCCTCCACGCGGGCGCGGGAGAGGGCGTGCGGCGTCGGGGTCTCCAGGTCCACCCACGACACGCGGCCGTCGAGGGACGGTCCGCCGTCCACCGGCCGGCCGAGCCCGTCGAGGACGCGGCCGAGCAGCTGTTCACCGACCGGCACCTGCAGCGGCCGGCCCGTGGCGCGCACCGGGGCGCCGGCGTGCACGCCGGACAGCCCCCCCAGCGGCATGCAGGTGAGCCGGTCGCGGCCGACGGCCACGACTTCGGCGAGCAGCCGGCGCGTGGTGGGGTCGACCTCGACGAGGTCACCCACGGCCGCGGTGACGCCGTCGACGCTGAGGGTCAGCCCCATCGCACCGGTCACGACACCGGTCACCTGCGGGCGGGCCGCCGCACGGGCGCGCTCGACGACGCCGGGCGGGACGGTCATGCGCCCAGCACCTCCTGCACGCGCTGCAGCGCCGTGCCCAGCTGGGCGTCGATCCGCCGGGGGCCGGACTCGGCGACGGCGCCGGCCCGCTCCACCGACGGGTCGGCGACCACCCGCACCGTGTCGGGCAGCTCGGCGAGCGTCTCGGCGGGCACCTCGGCGAGGTCGTCCGGGTGCAGCCGCACGATCGTCGGGGCGTCGGCGGGGCAGAAGGTGAGGGCGCGGCGGACCGCGTCCATCACCGGGTCGGTGGCCAGCGCGAGCTCCCGGCCGAGGAGGTCCTCGACGAGGGTGAGCACGGTGCCCACGATCGAGTCGCGGATGTCGTCGGCCACCGGGCGGGCGGCCTCCTCCACCTCCCGCACGGCCGCGCCGAGCGCGGCGGTCGCGGAGACCAGCCGACGCTCCCACCGGGCCTGGACCTCGGCCAGTCGCTTCTGGGCGTCGCGCTCGACCTCGGCGACGACGGACTCCGCGGCCAGCAGGCCCTCGGCGTGGCCGGCGGCGAAGCCCTCGGTGCGGGCCTGGGCCCGCAGCCGTGCCAGCTCCTCGGCGTACACGTCACCGAGCCGGAAGGACGGCTTGCTGCCGGCGACCGGCTGGTCCTCGGCGCGGCGCACGCTCGTCCGGCGTTCGACCGGCGAGGGCTGGGCGGGGACGGCGGGGGAGGAGGGCGCTGGGGCGGCCGCGGCCGGCCAGGCCGGCACCGGGATGCCGGCGGTCCGGGCGGCCGGGACCACCGCGACCCGTGGGTCCGCGGGGGCGCCGCGCTCGGCCATGACCTCCCGGTAGGGGCGGGCCAGCGCGGCGGAGCCGCCGCGCAGGACCGCGCCCTCCCGTCGGGGTGGCCGGTGACCGGTGTCAGGAGACGAACTCATCGTCCCCGCCGCGGTTGATGGTCAGTACACCCTGCTCCTCGAGCGTGCGGATGACCGCGACGACCTTGGCCTGGGCCTCCTCGACCGTGCGGGTGCGCACCGGGCCGAGCAGCTCGATCTCCTCGCTGAGGTTCTCGGCCGCGCGCTCGGAGAGGTTCCGCTTGATCTTGTCCTGCACGTCGGGCCGCACACCCTTGAGCGCGGTGGCGAGGTCGTTGGCCTCGACCTCGCGCAGCACCAGCTGCAGGGAGCGGTCGTCGATGGTGACGATGTCCTCGAAGACGAACATCTGCGAACGGACCTGGTCGGCCAGCTCCGGATCGGTGTTGTCGAGCCACTCGAGGATGGAACGCTCGGTCGGCCGCGGGGAGCGGTTGATGATCTCGACGAGGGTCTCGACACCGCCGACGGTGGTCATGTCCTGGTGCGCCAGGATCGACCCCATCCGGCGGCCGAGCTCCTCCTCGACCAGCCGCACCATCTCCGGCGAGGTGCGGTCCATCATGGCGATGCGGTGGGCGACCTCGGCCTGCTGCTCGGGTGCGAACCCGGAGAGCACCTCGGCCGACTGCGCGGCCGTGAGGTGGGCGAGGACCAGGGCGATGATCTGCGCGTGCTCGTCCTTGAGGAAGGTGACCAGCTGCCGCACGTCGGCGTTGCGCAGGGAGGCGAACGGCACCTCGGTGTAGACGACGTTGAGCCGCGACAGGATGCCCTCTGCCTTGTCCTGGCCGAGCCCTGCCGCGAGGATCTCGCGGGCGAACTCGACACCGCCGCGGCCGACGAACTGCTGCGCGGTCATCAGGTGGTGGAACTCGCGCATGACGCCGTCGACGTCCTCGAGCTCCACCGAGCCCAGCTTCATCAGCTCGCGGGTGAGCGCCTCGACCTCCCGGGGCCGCAGCTGGGCGAGCAGGACGCCGGCCTCCTCCTTGCTCATCTGCGCGAGGAACACCGCGGCCTTGCGCAGGCCGGGCAGCTCCGGGCGCGGCGGTACGGCGACGGCCGCGCCGGGCATCGTGGGGATGCTCGCGAGGGTCATGACTTGCCCTCGCCCAGCCAGCCGCGCAGCATTGCCGCGACCTCGTCGGGACGTTCGCTGACCATGGTCGAGATCTCCCCTCGGACCTTCGCCCGTTCGGCGGCCTCCAGCTCCAGCGCGGCGTTGTCCGGCTCGACCACCTGCCGGGTGCTGGCCACGCGCAGGCGGTCCAGCTCGGCGAGCACGTCGTCGTCGAGCTCGAGCGCCTCGTAGTCCTCGTCGTCCTCGTCGTCCTGGCGGCGCCGCGAGCGCAGCCAGACGATGAGGACGACCAGCGCGATGCCCGCGGCGATGCCACCGGTGCGGATCATCGACCACATCTGCTCGGCGGCCTCGGCCTCGCGCGCGGCCTCCATCGCCGCGGCGGCGTTCTCGGCGGCGGTGGCGTCGAAAGGCAGCGCGGCGACCGTGATGTCGTCGCCTCGGGCCTCGTCCAGGCCGACGGCGGTGACCATCAGATCGGTCATCTGCTGCTGGTTGAGGTTGCCGGCGACCGCGTCGTCCATGACGACGGAGACGGTGAGCCGCCTCAGGGTCCCGGGGGCGTCGTCGACGACCTCGACGGTCTTCCCGACGGCGTTGTTGGCCGTCGTGGACTCCTTGTTGTACGTGGCCTCGCCGCCGGCGTTCTCCGCGGCGTCGGGCATGTTCTCCGGGCCCAGGATGCCGCCCACCGGGGCGCCGCCGCCGACGTACTCCTCGGTGGTCGTCTGCTCGGAGAGGGGTGGCGTGCCCTCCTCGAACTGGTAGGTCTCGGTGGTGGTGTTGCGCTGGGCCAGGTCGACGTCGGCGCGGACCGACACGACCGCCTTACCGGGACCGACCACCTGGTCGAGGATCTTCTGGGCGTTCGCGGCCAGCCGGTTCTCGTAGTCCTGCTCCACCTGGGAGCGGGCGTCGCCGGCGGCCGCGGTGACGCCCGTGCCGGCGGCCGAGAGGACCCGGCCGGTCGAGTCGGCCACCGTGACCTGGTCGGGGTCCATGTCCTGGATGCTCGAGGAGACCAGGTTGGTGACCGCCTGGATCTGCTCGCCCGTGAGCGCGGTGCCCGGGGCCAGGTCGAGCAGGACCGACGCCGTCGGCACGGCCTTGTCGGCGACGAACACCTCGTCCTTGGGCAGGGCGACGTGCACGACGGCGGAGTTGACGCCCGCCAGTGCCTTCAGCGTGTTGGCCAGCTCGCCCTCCAGGGCGCGCTGGTAGGTGACCTGCTGCTGGAACTCGCTGGTGGTGATGCCCTGCTCGTCCAGCAGGGCGTACCCGGTGCCCTTGCCGGCGGGCAGGCCCTTGCCGCTCATGGCCAGGCGGAGGTCGTAGACCTTGTCCTTGGCGACCATGATGGTTCCGCCGCCGTCCGCCAGTTCGTAGGCCGTGCCCTGGGCGTTCAGCTCCTCGACGATCGCCGAGGCGTCGGCGGCGGCGAGGTTCGAGAACAGCGGGGCCTGCGTCGGCGTGGTGATCCAGCTGTAGAAGAAGAACCCGCCGAGGGTCAGCCCCGCGAGCAGCAGGCCGATGACGACCTTCTGCCCGGCGCTGACCGTGTCGAACGTGGAGCGGGCACGCTCCAGCGTCCCGGCGAGTGCCGACTTCATCAGATCTGCATCCTCATGATCTCGTTGAAGGCCGCGACGGCCTGGTTCTTGATCGCCACGACCATCTCCGTGGCCACGCCGGACTCAGCGCTGGCGATCATGTAGTCGTGGACGTCCTTCAGGTCGCCGGTGGCGGCCTGCACGCCCAGCTCGGCGGTCACCGACTGGGTGGCCTGGAGCTTGTCGAAGGTGGAGGCGAGGACGGCGGCGAAGCCGTCGGCGCCCTCGGCGGCGGGAGTGCCGCGGGTGCTGCCGGCGACACCGGTGACCGCGCCGAGGCCGATCGGCGGGATGCCGCCGAGCGGGATCGTCATCAGCCCTTACCCAACTGCAGCGCCGCCTGGTAGGCGTTCGTGGCCCGCTCGACCACGGCGAGGTTCGCCTGGTAGCCGCGCTGCGCCATCATCATGTGGGTCATCTGGTCCCCGAGGTCGATGTCGGGGTACTTGACGTAGCCCTCGGCGTCGGCCAGCGGGTGGTCGGGCTGGTACACCAGGCGGCCCTCGGGGTCGCCGAACTCCGCGCGGGCCACGCGCACGCCGCCCGTGCCGGTTCCGTAGTCCACGGCCTGGGCGACGACGAGCCGCGCCTGGAAGGCGTCCTCGTCGGTGCGCCGCACCGTGTTGATGTTCGCGATGTTGTCGGCGGCGGCATCGAGCCACTTCCGGTGCGTCATCAGCCCGGACTGCGAGATGCTCAGGGCCTGGAACATGCTCATGGGGTCAGGACGTCCTCAGTGCCGTGCGGATCGAGTTGTACTTGCCGTCGAGTGCGGTCAGCGCCAGCTGGTAGCGCAGCCCCGTCTCGGTGGCGATGACCGTCTCCGCGTCGAGGTTGACGTTGTTGCCGTTGGTGTTCGTCGGCTCCAGCGAGCGCACGGTGGTGCCGCCGGAGATGACCGGGGTGGTGCCGTTGCGGATCGCCCCGCGCAGTGACGTCTCGAAGTCGGTCCGCCCGGCCAGGAAGCCGGGGGTGTTGACGTTCGCGATGTTGTCTGCGGTGACGCGCTGCCGCTGCGCGAGGCCGGCGAGCGCGGCCTTCAGGACCGGCGTGCCGACGTCGCCGATCATCGGGCGGCTCGCCGGCGGGTGGAGCAGGACACGATCGACCTCCGGGTACGCGGAAGACACTCGCGAACGAGTGCTGGGCCGCCGATCCGTGGCGAAAGTGGTGCTCTCCGTGCACCTGCTCCATCGGCAGCCGGCCGGTGCCGCCTGACCTCGTTCCGCCACACGAGGGACGGCAGGGACCGGATGGGGGAACCGTGGCGGATGTGACGGGCGGTGAGCTCGCCGTGCCGCGAGCCGACCGGGGCGGGGGAGTTGGCACCTTCCGCACGGTCGCCGCGCCTGCGGGCGGATGCACGGCAGAAGAAGACGAACGCCCCGCCGCCGGGAGCCGGCGACGGGGCGGACGTGCGGAGAGCGAATCAGCGAGCGGCGGTGGCGGGCGGATCGATCCCGGAAAGCGCAGAACCTCCCGTCGGCGACGGGGCGTTCTGAGCAGTGGTGGGATCGGGGCGGATGGCCTCAGAGCCCGCGGTCGATGAACGAGGGCACGGGCCGCTCGGCGCCGTAGGACATGCGCGCGGCGACGTCGCGCTGCTTCTGCGACTGGGTGATCCGCTCGACCAGCGCCTCGGCGACCGCCAGCTGGTGCTGCAGCAACCGCGCGGCCCGTTCGCGCAGGTCGGCCGGGATGGGGCCCAGCCCGGACGGCGGCACCCAGTCGGTGCTGCGCCGCCCCCATGCGGCGATCTCCTCGGCCCGGCCACGGGCGAGGCGCTCCTGGGCGTCGAGGACGTCGCCCTCCAGCTGGTCGAGGGCCTCGTGCCAGTCGGCGGGCGGGCGTCGGTCGCCGGACGTCGAGCTGCCGGAGGCGTTCGGCCGTCCGGGGGGCGTGTACGGGCTGGCACCGAAACCGGCCGCGGCCGAGCCGCTGACCGGGCCGACGGTCATGACGCGACGCCGGCCAAGGACGCGGCGGCCTGCCGCCACGCGTCGCGCAAGGGCTCGACGACTGCTCGACAGGAGGCGATGCGGTTGGCGTCGAACTTGAGGTTGGCCTGCACGAGCTCGCCCATCAGCCAGTTGTAGAGGGCTGCCAGGCGCGGACCGCCCTCCCACAGGTCGACCTGCAGGCTGGACAGCAGCTCGAGGACGATCGCCTGGGCGTGCTGGAGCTCCTCGTTGGCCCGGGCGCGGTCACCCTCGGCGACCGCCACCTGCGCCCGCTCGAGGTCGAGGGCCAGCCGGTCATACAGCATGACCAGCACCTGCTGCGGCGAGGCGGTGGCGACGGCGTCACCGAGGTAGCGGGCGCGGAGGGATGCGGCACTCATCGGGAGATCTCCTGGAGCGTGGGAACGGCGGTGCGGACGTCGGGCCGGGTCAGGACGAGGGGAGGGAGTTGAGCTGGCCGGCCAGCCAGTTGGACTGGTTCTGGAGCGAGCTCAGCGCGGTCTCCATCGCGGTGAACTGCCGGGTGAGGGCGGCCTTGCGCTTGGCCAACCGCACGTCCCACGCGGCGATGCGGTCCTGGATGTCGCGGGCCATGGAGTCCTGGCCCTTGGCCAGGGAGGTCAGTGTTCCCGTCGTGACGTCCGAGGCGGTCTTCGCCACGCCGCGCAGCCGCTCGGCGATGCCCGGGACGGCCGCGACGGCGTTGCCGTTGGCGTCCGTGGTCTCGGGGGTTCCCGCCAGCAGCTTCTGGGCCAGCGCAGGGTCGTCCTTGAGCGCTGCTGTGAACGTCTCCTTGCTGAACGTGAGCTTTCCGTCCCGGGTCAGCTCGAAGCCGATGCGCGCGGGGGAGTCCGCACCAACGGCCAGGGAGAGCGCCGACAGGATCTGGCCGCTGATCTGGGTCACGGCGTACTCGCCGCGCAGGGCCGCGGTGCTCCCGGGGGTGTTGTTCGTCTGCTTCTTGACGGTGTCCAGCGCGGAGTTCACCGCGTCGACGAGCGCGGACACCTTGCCGGTGATGGCGTCGGGGTCGGAGACGACGCTCACGGTGACGGGGTCGGGCTCCTGCCGGCTCACCGTGATGGTCGCGCCGGCGAGCAGCCCCTCGAACACGTTCGTCGCGGACGTCACGACGTAGGCGTCGGCCGTGGTGCCCACCTTGAGCTCGGCGTCGGCGCCGGCGCTGGTCGTCTTGAACGCCTCCGTGCCGGTAAGGGAGAAAGCGGCGTCCTTGCCGGATGTGGCGGCGCTGATCTGGAGGGCGTACTGGTTCGTGCCGGTCTGGACGACGGCGGCGGTGAGGCCGAGGGCGCTGCCGTTGATCTTCGTCGCGACCTGGGCCAGGGACTCGCTGCCGTCCAGTGCGATCGTGCCCTTGGTGGTCGTCCCGTCGAGGCTCGTCACCGTTATGTCGTCGAGGTTCGCCGCCGTCGTCGTCGATCCCCAGCGGGTCGTGCTGACGGTGGAGTGCGTGACGGCCACCGACGTGACGCTGAAGGTGAGCGACCCAGGGGAGGCCGTGTCACCGGCCGTGACCGTGACGCCGGCAGCGGAGCTGGTGCCCTTCGTGCTGGTCCACGTCGTCGGCTTGAGGACCGTCTCCGCCGCGGCCGTGACAGCCTGCAGGGCGGTGTTGACCGTCCGGTACGCGCCGGCCGCGGTCTGGGTGGCGGACAGTCGGCTCTTGAGCGCCGTCTGCGGAGCGGCCTCGAGCTGCATGAGCTGGCTGACCATCGACCCGGTGTCCATGCCGGACACCAGGCCGGTGCTGATGCTCATCGTCATGTCTCGGGCTCCTGGACTCGACGGGACGGTGGTGGGAAGTGAGTGAGGGGGGAAGCCGGAGGGCCTCCCCCCTCACCCGGGGTGGTGCCGAGGAATCGTCCTCAGCTACTCAGCTGATCGAGATCAGCGGAGCAGGGAGAGGACGCCCTGCGAGGCCTGGTTGGCCTGGGCGAGCATGGCGGTGCCGGCCTGGGACAGGATCTGGGAGCGGGTGAACCCGACCATCTCCTGGGCCATGTCGGCGTCGCGGACGCGGCTCTCGGAGGCGGAGAGGTTCTCGATCGCGACGTTGAGCGAGTTGATGGTGCTCTCGAAGCGGTTCTGCGAGGCACCGAGGGTCGCCCGAGCACTGGACACGTTGGCGATCTGCGTGTCGATGACCTTCAGGGCCGAGGTGGCCGAGGTGTCGGTGGGGTCGAACGCCGCCACGGCGGTGGTGCCGTCCACCGCGCTCACCCCCCCGCCCTTCAGCGCCGTTGCCACGTCCTTGACGGCGGCGGCGACGTCGAGGACGTTGGTCGTGGTGACCTTGACCGTCTCGCCCCCGTTGGCGCCGGTCTGGAAGGTCAGCTCCAGAGGAGCGTCGCCAGCCGCTGCCGGGTCCCCGGGAACTGCGGGGGTGCCCTGGAGCAGCTTGGTGCCGTTGAAGTCGGTGCGCTTGGCGATGTCTTCGAGGGCAGCGCCGAGCTCGTCGATTTCCGTGGCGATGTAGCCGCGGGCGTCGGCGGTGACGACGCCGGTGTTGGAGGCCTGCACGGTGAGGTCACGCACCCGCTGGAGGATGGAGTGGACCTCGGTGAGGGCGCCTTCTGCGGTCTGGACGACCGAGACACCGTCCTGGGCGTTGCGGACGGCCACCTTGAGCCCGCCGACCTGCGAGCGCAGGCCCTCGGAGATCGCCAGGCCGGCCGCGTCGTCGGCGGCGCGGTTGATGCGGAAGCCGGAGGAGAGCTTCTCCAGCGACTTGCTCATCTGGCTGTCGGTGATCGACAGGTTGCGGTGAGCGTTGAGCGCCGCGATGTTCTGGTTGATGCGCAGACCCATGGTGATCCTCCTTGGACGGGGTCGTACTCGTTGATCCCGCTGCATCCGTGCTGCGGGGTGGTGCACTGGTGGTTACGGCAGAGCGCGGGCGTGGCTTGAGGCGAACCACGATCTTTCTGCCGCCGTTGCGGGACGCAGTGGGAAAGCGGCTTGGCGCCGGTCCGGAACGTCAGCGACAGGGCGGCGTCGCCGGCGGCAGCCGTGGCCGGGTCACCGCTGACGCCCAGCAGGAGCTTGGTGCCGTTGAAGTCGGTGCGCGTGGCGATGTCCTCCAGCGCGCCGCCCAACTCGTCGATCTCCGTGCCGATGTAGCCGGCGGCGGTGTCGGTGACGACACGGGTGTTGGAGGCCTGCACGGTGAGGTCACGCACCCGACCGGCTGTTGGCTGAGGCGAAGCGGCGTCTTCTCCGAGTCGCGTAAGAAATGGCAATGAGGGGGGAGGCCCGAAGGCCTCCCCCCTCACCGGGGTGGTGCTGAGGGGTCGCGCCTCAGCTGCTCAGTGCTGGGATCAGCGGAGCAGCGAGAGGACGCCCTGCGAGGCCTGGTTGGCCTGGGCGAGCATGGCGGTGCCGGCCTGGGACAGGATCTGGGCGCGGGTGAACCCGACCATCTCCTGGGCCATGTCGGCGTCGCGGACCCGGCTCTCGGAGGCGGAGAGGTTCTCGATCGCGACGTTGAGCGAGTTGATGGTGCTCTCGAAGCGGTTCTGCGAGGCACCCAGGGTCGCCCGGGCACTCGACACGCCGGCGATCTCCGCGTCGATGTCGGCCAGCACGGTGCTGGTCGTCGGGTCGAAGGCGGCCGGCGTCACACCGTCCGCGGCGAAGCCGTTGATGGCGTGACCGACGGTCTTGACCGCGTCGGCGACGTCGAGCACGTTGGTCGTGGTCACGCCCACCGTCTCGCCGCCGTTGGCACCGGTCTGGAAGGTGAGGCTCAGGGCCGCACTTCCCAGGGTGCCGTCACCCTGCAGCAGCTTGGTGCCGTTGAAGTCGGTGCGGTTGGCGATGTCTTCGAGGGCAGCGCCGAGCTCGCCGATCTCCGTGGCGATGTAGCCGCGGGCGGTCTCGGTGACCACCCCGGTGTTGGAGGCCTGCACGGTGAGGTCACGCACCCGCTGGAGGATGGAGTGGACCTCGGTGAGGGCGCCTTCTGCGGTCTGGACGACCGAGACACCGTCCTGGGCGTTGCGGACGGCCACCTTGAGCCCGCCGACCTGCGAGCGCAGGCCCTCGGAGATCGCCAGGCCGGCCGCGTCGTCGGCGGCGCGGTTGATGCGGAAGC
>NZ_JBJHAL010000044.1:0-7574 GCF_054050995.1 Blastococcus sp. SYSU DS1021
CCAGCCCCGCGCGGGCCCCCCCCCCCCCCCCCCCCCCCCCCCCCCCCCCCCCCCCCCCCCCCCCCCCCCCCCCCCCCCCCCCCCCCCCCCCCCCCCCCCCCCCCCCCCCCCCCCCCCCCCCCCCCCCCCCCGCACCACCGGCCGGCGATCCCGCCCGCCGTTCCCTCGTCCGAGGAGTCCCCTGCATGTCCACCCCAGCTTCCGCGCACGGCGACGACGCCGGCATCCGCCCGGACGGAGCGCACCCCACCCGGGGTGCCGGCCGTGACGCCGTGGACGCCCAGCACTCCCGCTACGGCGGCATCAAGTGGGGCGCTGCCTTCTTCGGCTGGCTCTCCGCCAACGGGCTGGCCGTCCTGCTGATCGCGCTGATCAGCGCCGCCGGTGTCGCCGTCGGCCTCACCGAGGGCGTCCCGTCGGTCGAGGAGGCCACCGAGCAGGCGAGCACGATCGGCATCGTCGGCGGCATCGTCCTGCTGGTCGTCCTCTTCCTCGCCTACCTGGCCGGCGGCTACGTCGCCGGCCGGATGGCGCGCTTCGACGGGGCCCGCCAGGGCATCGCCGTGTGGGTCATCGGCCTGCTCGTCGTCCTCGCGCTGGCCGTGGCCGGATTGCTCTTCGGCTCCGAGTACAACGTGCTCCAGCAGCTGAACCTGCCGCGCATCCCCATCGACGAGGGCACCGCCACGACCGGCGGCATCATCGCCCTGATCGCGGTCCTGGTGCTGACCCTCGTCGGTGCCGTCCTCGGCGGCAAGCTCGGCGAGCGCTACCACCGCAAGGTCGACCGCGCCGGCTTCTGAGAGGACCCCCTGCCCCCCGCCACTCGCAGGCTCGCGGCGGGACCCTGCAGGGGGCCACGAGCGGGGGCCGCCCCACCGGGGCGGCCCCGTGCGCGTGCCGGGCTCGTGGTGGGATTCGGGGGTGACGCCCTCTGGCCCGATCGTCCGGCGGATCGACGACCCCGACGAACCGGGGCCCGACGTCCGGGTGGCCGAGCAGCGCGACGTCCCGGCGATCGCCGCCACCCTCACCGTCGCCCTGGCCGACTCCCGCTGGACCCGCTGGGCGCTGCCCGACGACGGCCGCATGCAGCGGCTCACCCGGCTGCACGAGCTCGACGCCGCCCACCGCGGCGTCGCCACCGGCACCGCCTGGGTCACCGAGGACCGCGACGCCGTCGCCGTCTGGGAGCCGCCGGCCGGCGCGCCCGGCACCCGGCCCCTGCCGGACGACGTGCGCGTCGCCCTGGCGCGTGAGCTCCCCTACCTCTCCGGGGACCGCGCCCGGGTGGTCGCCGAGACCGAGGCCCTGGTGACCGCCGCGCTGCCCGACCGGCCGCACTGGCGGCTGCGGCACCTCGGTGTCCGGCCCTCCGCCCGCCGGCGCGGCCTGGCCGCTGCCGTGCTGGCGCCGGTGCTGGTGCGCTGCGACGCCGAGCGGACGCCCGCCGCGGCCGCGGTGTTCGGGTGGGCGAACGTGCGGTTCTTCCGCGGGTTCGGCTTCCAGGTCACCGAGACCACCCGCACCACCGACGACGAGCTGCCGTTGTGGGTCCTCGTCCGCGAGCCGCTCTCGCTGAGCTGACCGCCGTCCGGAGCCCGGACGCCCCCGACCTGCCGACCCCGGAGGCCCCGTGCCCAGCCCTGCCAGCCGCCTGCTCCCCCCGCTGCTCCGCCTGCTCCGCTTCCGGCGGGAGTTCGAGCGCCCGGAGCTCATGCTGCGGGGCGTCCAGGAGCGCCTGCTGCGCCCGGCGCCGTACGGACCACCACGGGGGCTCGGCCCGGTCGAGGTCGCGGTGGACGTCGGCCACGCGACCGGCTGGCCGGTCTACCGCGTCCTCCCCCGGACCCGGATGCCGGACCGTGCTGCCGTCTACGTGCACGGCGGTGCCTGGGTGAACCAGATCCACCCGTTGCACTGGCGCCTGGTCGCCCGGCTCGCCGCCCGCAGCGGCGCCGCGATCACCGTGCCCGTCTACCCCCTGGCGCCGGTGGGGACGGCGGCGACGGTGGTGCCCCAGGTGGCCGACCTCGTCGGCGCGCTGGTCGACCGGTACGGCGCCGGGCAGGTCACCGCGGTGGGCGATTCGGCCGGCGGTCAGATCGCGCTGTCCGCCGCCCAGCTCCTGCGCGACCGGGGCGTGCCACCGCTGCACCGGACCGTGCTCGTCTCCCCCGCGCTGGACCTGACCCTGGCCAACCCCGAGATCGACCTCGTCGAGCCGCAGGACCCCTGGCTGGCCCGCCCCGGCACCCGGGCGGCGATCGAGCTCTGGCGCGGCGACCTCCCGCTCACCGATCCGCTGGTCAGCCCGCTGTTCGGGGAGCTGGCCGGGCTCGGTCCGCTGACCGTCTTCAGCGGTACCCGCGACATCACCAGCCCGGACACCCGGCTGCTGGTCGACCGCGCCCGCGCGGCCGGAGTGCCGGTCGACCACCACGAGGAGGAGGGCCTGGTGCACGTGCACCCGCTGCTGCCGGTGCCTGAGGGCCGACGGGCCCGGCGGGTGATGGCCGCCGTCCTCGCCGGCTGACGCGGCGGGCGCGGCGCCGGTCCTGGCCGTGCGGAGATTTCCGCGCGAAGGTGTCGATCCGGCCGGTCCCCGCTCGTACAGGGGGTGAGCGACCGGCACCGGACCGGCGCCGAACCCCAGGAGGCAACCATGGCCCAGTACCTGCTGAGCATCATCCAGCCGGTCGGCGAGGTCCCCCCGCCGGAGGAGCTGGCGCCGGTGATGGAGCAGCTGGCGGCGCTCAACGCGGAGATGCAGGCGGCAGGCGCCTGGGTCTTCGCCGCTGCGCTGCACCAGCCGGAGGCGTCGAGCGTCGTCCGCGCCGAGGGCGCCGACGTGCTCGTCACCGACGGCCCCTACGCCGAGGCCAAGGAGTTCATCGGCGGGTTCGACGTGATCGAGGCCGACGACCTGGACCAGGCCCTCGGCTGGGCCGGCAAGCTGGCCCGTGTCCTCGGCGGCCTGCCGGTCGAGGTCCGGCCCGTCGCGCAGACCTTCTGACGCCCGTGGACGACGCCGTCGCCGAGGTCGAGCGGGTGTTCCGCGCGCACCACGGCCGGGCGGTCGCCGTCCTGATCCGCCTCCTCGGCGACGTCGACGCCGCCGAGGAGGCGGTCCAGGAGGCCTTCCTCACCGCCCTCGCCCGGTGGCCGGTCGAGGGGATCCCGCCGAGCCCGGCCGGCTGGATCGTCACGACCGCCCGCCGCCGGGCGATCGACCGCTGGCGGCGGGAATCCGTGCGCACCGACCGGTACTTGCAGGCCGCGCTGCTCGGCGGCGCCCCGGAGCCCGTCGAGGAGGGACCCGTGCACGACGACCGGCTGCGCCTGATCTTCACCTGCTGCCACCCGGCGCTGGCCACACCGGCCCGGGTGGCGCTCACCCTCCGGCTGCTCGGCGGCCTCACCACCACCGAGATCGCGGCGGCGTTCCTCGTGCCCGAGGCCACTATGGCCCAGCGCCTCGTGCGCGCGAAGGCCAAGATCCGCACGGCCCGGATCCCGTACCGGGTGCCGCGGGAGGCGGAGCTGCCCGATCGGCTGCCGGCCGTGCTCGCCGTCGTCCACCTGGTCTTCACCGAGGGGCACACCGCCACGTCCGGGGACCAGCTCGTGCGCCCGGACCTGTGCGCGGAGGCGATCCGGCTCGGCCGCCTCCTGGCCGAGCTGATGCCGGACGAGCCCGAGGTCACCGGCCTGCTGGCGCTGATGCTGCTCACCGAGTCGCGGCGACCTGCCCGCAGCACGGCCGACGGCGACCTCGTGCCGCTGGCCGAGCAGGACCGGTCGCGGTGGGACCGGCAGCTGATCGGCGAGGGCCAGACGCTGGTGCGGCAGTGCCTGCGGCGCGATCGCCCGGGCCCGTACCAGCTGCAGGCCGCGATCGCCGCCGTCCACAGCGACGCGCCGACGGCGTCCGACACCGACTGGCGGCAGGTCCTGACGCTGTACGACCAGTTGCTGGCGTTCGCGCCGGGCCCGGTCGTCGCGCTGAACCGCGCCGTCGTCGTCGCCGAGGTCGAGGGGCCGGCCGCCGGGCTGGCGCTGGTGGACCGGCTGGAGCTCCCCCACGACCACCTCCTGCCCGCCGTCCGCGCCGAGCTCCTGCGCCGCCTCGGCCGCACCGCCGACGCGCGGGTCACCTACGACGCCGCTCTCCGGCTGGTCCGGAACGACCGCGAGCGGGCGTACCTGCTGCGGCGCCGCGATGAGTTACCGGTTCCGCTCCGGTCTACGGAGGCATGAACCCTTCCACCACGCTGGACCTCACCTTCACCGCGCCGATCGAGAAGGACGGCGCCTTCCCGACGTACCTGGTCGTGCCGGACTCCGCGGAGCTCCTGGGCACCCGTCGGGCGGTGAAGGTGACCGGCACCGCCGACGGGTACGCCTTCGCGGCCACCCTCATGCCGTCGGGCACCGGCCCGCACTGGCTGCCCCTGCGCGCGGCGATCTGCTCGGCCATCGGCAAGAGCCAGGCGGGCGAGGAGGTCACGGTGCACCTGCAGCAGCGGCTGAGCTGACCGGCCGGTGCGGGGACGTTCCCGCGGGGACGTTCCCGCGGGAACGTCCGACCGTCAGTCCCAGTTGCGGCGCTGCTTCTTCAGCTGGCCGCGCTGCTTCTTCGCCTCGATCCGCCGCTCCTTCGAGCCACGGGTGGGCTTGGTGCGCCGCCGGGCCGGAGCCGGCGGGGCCAGTGCGGCACGCAGGACGGCCGCCAGGCGCTCGCGGGCGGCCTGCCGGTTGCGCAGCTGCTGCCGGTGCTCGCTGGCGACGACCGTCAGCACGCCGTCGACCAGCCGGGTCCCGAGCCGTGACGCCAGCCGTGCCCGCTGCTGGTCGCTGAGGCCCGGGAGGTCCAGGGGCGAGACCGAGAGCTCCACCCGCGAGTCGGCGGTGTTCACGCCCTGTCCGCCGGGGCCCGATGACCGGGAGAACCGCCACGACAAGGCGGCCGCGGGCACGACGAGGGACCCGGTGACGGCGAGGTCACCGGAGGGGTCGTCGGTCAGGGGCACCGCACCAGTCTGGCCGACGGGGTCAGCGACCGGGCGGCAGCGGTCCCCGCTCCAGCTGCTCGGCGGTCCAGCCGGCCACCTGGCCGGCCCACTCGGCGCGTTCGGTCGGGTGCACGCCGCGCAGGATCCGGCGCCAGGTGAGCGCGCGCTGCAGCGGGGCGACGTGGAGCGCCAGATCGCACTGCCGCCGCAGGTCCTCGGCCGCGCCGAAGTCGAGCCACTGGTCGAGGTAGGCGTCGCGCAGCCGGCGCAGCGCCGGGTCGCCATCGGGCAACCGGAGCACGCGGCCGGCGAACCGCAGGGCGACCAGCAGGACGAGGAACGGGTGGGCCACCGAGGCGTCGCCCCAGTCGAAGAAGCGGTGGCGGCCGTCGCGGACGAACACGTTCCCGTCGTGCAGGTCGTCGTGCTGCACGGTGGCCGGGAGGCCGCCGTCGGCGAGCTCCCGGCACGCGCCCGCGTACTCGCCGAGGCGGGCCAGCACGCGGGCGCGGGCGTCGGCGGCGAGGCCGTCGGGGCGGCCGGGCCGCTGCGCCTCGTCGTCGGCCAGCAGGTCCTCCACCAGCTCGGGCAGGCGTTCCGGCCGGTGGTCGGGCACGCCCAGGCCCACCAGCTCCTCGGCGTGCTCCGCGACCTCGACCTGCAGGCGGCCGTGGTCGGCGAGCATCGCGCCCACGCGGCGGGCTCGGTCGAGCCCGTCCCGCGGAGCGTCGGCCCGCCGTCGGGCAGGAGCACCAGCCGTCGTTCCCGATCCACCGCGATCGGCGGCAGCACCCACTGCGGCGCCCAGCGCCCGAGCGCTTCGGCCAGCACCGGCTCCTGGGCGGACCCGGGCCCGACCGCCTTCAGCCACACCGCGTCCCCGCCCCGCACCGGGATGCGGAAGGCCGTGGACCAGGCCCGCACGTGCGGCTGCTCCGTCGGGCCGTCCGGCTCGAGCCCCGCGCGTACCAGCCGAGCCGCAGCCCAGTCCAGGGCGGCGGCCCGCCACGCGGCGTCGCGCCACGTCGCGGAACCCGCCGTCGCGCCGTCCCCGGGGGTCACCGCCGCACCGTAGGCGATCACCCCTGGGGCTGACCCCGGCGAGGGGTCAGGCGGGCACCGGATCGGCACCGGCAGCCGCACCGGGGCGGCAGCGCACGAGGCGGCGGAGGGTCAGCCAGGAGCCGCGCAGCGCGCCGTGGGTCTCGAGCGCCGCGATCGCGTAGGCCGAGCACGTCGGGGTGAAGTGGCAGCACGGCCGGCGCTTCGGGCTGATCTCCCGCTGGTAGTAGCGGACGGCGGCGATCAGGTGGGCCGCCGCGCCGCTGCCCTGCCGGCCCTCCCGGATCGCCGGCAGCGAACGCGGTGCGACCAGCAGCAGGTCCATGCCGCACCCGACGGCGTTGGCCAGGCAGCAGCCGGTGTTGAGGAACAGGAGATCGCGCAGGCACGAGTCGTTGCGCCGGCCGTAGCCGTAGCCGGGCGGCGGTCCGTACCCGCGGCGGTAGTGGCCCGCGTAGTGCCCGCGGTAACCGCCCCCGTACCGGGGACGCCGCCGACGAGGACCCCAGCCGCTGCTCCAGATGAACACCATGGACAGCCCTGTACCGCGGGATGATCGACGGCATGCCTCCGTTGGCCGATGCGCTCGCCGCCGGACCCGTCGTCCTCGACGGGGGCCTGTCCACCGAGCTGGAGGCGCGCGGTCACGACGTCTCCTCGGCGCTGTGGTCGGCGCGGCTGCTGCGCGACGACCCGGCGGCGATCGTGGCCGCGCACGCGGCGTTCGCGGCCGCGGGTGCCCAGGTGGCCACGACGGCCAGCTACCAGGCCACCGTGGCGGGATTCGCCGCCGCCGGCGTGGGCGCGACCGAGGCGCGCCGGCTGATCGCGTCGTCGGTGGCGCTGGCCCGGGAGGGCCAGGGGCCGGGGTGGGTGGCCGGCTCGGTCGGCCCGTACGGGGCGATGCTCGCCGACGGCTCCGAGTACACCGGCGGTTACGTCTCCGAGGTGGGTGTCGAGCGGCTGCGGGAGTTCCACCGGCCGCGGATGGCGCTGCTGGCCGACGCGGGCGCGGACGTGCTGGCCTGCGAGACGGTGCCGGCCGCCGCCGAGGTGGAGGCCCTGCTGCTGGAGGCGCAGGCGCTGGGTGTGCCGATGTGGCTGTCGCTGACCACCGTGGTGGACGACGATGGCGTCGCCCGCACCCGCCGCGGCGAGCGGGCGGCCGACGTGTACGCGATGGCCGCGAGCGTCGACGAGGTGGTCGCCGTCGGCGTCAACTGCACCGCGCCGTCGGCGCTGCCAGCGGCCCTGCGCGCCGCGGCGCCGGCCGGCAAGCCACTGGTCGCCTACCCGAACAGCGGTGAGAGCTGGGACCCGGGGGGGGGGGGGGGGGGGGGGGGGGGGGGGGGGGGGGGGGGGGGGGGGGCGGGCGGGGGGGGGGGGGGGGGGGGGGGGGGGGGGGGGGGGGGGGGGGGGGGGGGGGGGGGGGGGGGGGGGGGGGGGGGGGGGGGGGGGGGGGGGGGGGGGGGGGGGGGGGGGGGGGGGGGGGGGGGG
>NZ_JBJHAL010000045.1:0-4601 GCF_054050995.1 Blastococcus sp. SYSU DS1021
CGATGACCTGGACCGATGACACCGCCGGTCTGCAGGTGGCCGGTTCGGTGGGTCTGACCGCGCACCGGCCGGGCAGCAGCACCGCGGCCACCGCGGTGCGGTTCGGCGGGATCACGGTGACCGCGCTCGACTGACCCGGGGCCGGCCGGCCGAGTTCGGCCGGCCGGCCCCGGCGCGGCCCCGCCTGACCCGGTCCACGCCGGCCCGTCGGCACAGCCGTGGGCGAGCCGCGACGCGTTCACGGGCGGACCGTGACGTGACGCTCACTCATCGTCACGCGGTTGCCTCCGATGGGGGGATGAGCACGCTGCGTCACCGGATCGGGCGATCGGCGATAGAGGTCTGTCGTGTCAGGGTGACTCTCGGTATCGATCGGTCACGGGTGTGACCGGTGCCGAGCACTACGGGGGAACGCATGAGTGCATCGTTGGCGGCTGCGCCGAAGAAGATCCTGGCCGGGGTGATGGCCGCGGCGTTGGGCGTCGGCGTCTTCGCGGTGCTGCCGCCGGGGGTGGCTGCCGCGGATTCCGCACCCACCGGTGTGGTGGGCCCCGCCAACCCGACCACGGTGACCGCCGACGCGTTGCCGACCGCCCAGATCGACGGCGTGGCCTGGTCCCAGGCCGTCGTCGGCAACACCGTCTACGTCGGTGGCTCCTTCAGCAGCGCCCGGCCGGCCGGTGCCGCGCCAGGTGAGCGGGAAACCACCCGTTCGAACCTGCTGGCGTACGACATCCGCACCGGCGAGCTGATCGAGTCATTCGCACCCACCCTGAACGGTCAGGTGCTGGTGGTCGCCGCCTCGCCGGATGGCTCTCGGCTCTACGTCGGCGGTGACTTCACCGAGGTCGACGGCCAGGTCCGCCGCCGGGTGGCCGCCTTCGACATCGCCAGCGGCACGCTGGTCGCCAACTGGAAGCCGACAGTCAACAGCCAGGTGCGAGCCATCGCCGCCACCGACGACACCGTCTACCTCGGCGGCAGCATCACTGCCGTCGGCGGCGTCAGTCGGTCCCGGCTGGCCGCGGTGACCGCGGCCGACGGCTCGCTGCTGCCCTGGGCCCCGCAGCCCGGAGTGGGACCCACGTCGGGGAACTCCGACGGCAACCGCGGCACGAGCGACCAGGTGATGGCGCTGGTCGTCACCGGGAACGGCCAGGTCGTGGCCGGGGGTCGGTTCGACTCCATGAACGGCACCAAGGCCACCGGCGTCACCGCGCTCGACCCGGTCAGCGGGGAGACCCGCCCGTTCGCCATCAACGAGGAGCTGACCAACCAGGGCATCAACTCCGCCGTCTACAGCCTGTCCACCGACGGGAACGTCGTCTACGGCACCGCCTACGACTTCTACGGTCCCGGCAACCTCGAGGGCTCGTTCGCCGCGGCCGCCGACGGCGGGGAGATCATCGCGATCAACGACTGCCGTGGGGACAGCTACTCGAGCTACCCCATGCACGGGGCGCTCTACGTCACCGGCCACCCGCACGACTGCGAGAACATCGGCGGCTTCGAGGAGCAGCAGCCGCGGACCCACCGGTACGGGGTCGCGTTCTCCGTCGAGCCGTCCGGTGTGACCGGCTCGCACTGGATCGAGAACAGCAACCTGAGCGGCCAGCCGGCGGGCGCGCTGCTGAACTGGTTCCCGAGCATGACCCCCGGCACGTTCACCGGGCAGGGGCAGGCCGGCTGGCACGTCACCGGCGACGGCGAGTACGTCGTGTACGCGGGCGAGTTCCCGCGGGTCAACGGCGTCGGGCAACAGGGCCTGGTCCGCTACGCCATGCCGGACACCGCGCCCAACCAGGTGGGCCCCAGCGGCGAGGACTTCACCGCCACCGCCACCTCGCCGGTCGCCGGCCAGGTCACCGTCTCCTGGCGGGCGACCAGCGACCAGGACAACTCGACCCTCACCTACGCCGTGTACCGAGAAGGCGAGGAGTCGCCCGTCGCCGAGACCACCGCGACCAGCACCTGGTGGGACCGGCCCATGCTGTCGGCGACCGACCCCGGGGTCAGCGGCTCGCTGCGCTATCGGGTCACCGCCACCGACCCGTTCGGCAACTCCGTCGCCACCGACTGGGTGGCCGTCGACGTGGCCCCGGGCGCCGGTGCCGGGACGTCGTCGTACCAGGACCTGGTCCGCGCCGATGGTGCCCGCTCCCACTGGCGGCTGGGCGAGGCCTCCGGCTCGACCGCCGCCGACAGCGTCGGCGCCGACCCGATGACCGCGGGCGCGGGCGTCCGGCCCGGCGCCGAGGCTGCCGTCGCCGGTGACACCGCGTACTCCTTCGACGGGACGGCGTCGGCCACGCTGGCCACCGGCACGCGCACCGCCGCGCCGAGTGCCTTCACCCAGGAGGCGTGGATCCGAACCACCTCCCCCGGCCGGGTCATGGGCTTCGGCGACGCCCGCACCGGGTCGAGCTCCACCTATGACCGCCAGGTATGGGTCGACGAGGGGGGCCGGCTCAATTTCGGGGTGAACGCCCGCTTCCTGTTCTGGTACCTGCCGGTCACGGTTACCAGCAGCGAGGCCTACGACGACGGACAGTGGCACCACGTCGCCGCCACGCTCGACTCCCAGGGCATGGCGCTGTACGTCGACGGCGAGCTGGTCGCCTCCCGCTCCGGCGGCCTTTCGCCCCAGCCGTACAGCGGCTACCTGCGCGTCGGCAGCGACCGCGCGATGGGCGGCGCTAGCACCTTCACCGGCGAGATCGACGAGGTGGCGCTGTACCAGACGGCGCTGAGCGCCGAGCGGGTCGCCGCGCACGCCGGGGCCGCGGGCGGCTCGAACCTGGCTCCGCTGGCCCGCTTCACCAGCACGGTGACCGACCTGGCGGTGGGCCTCGACGGGTCTGGCTCGGTCGATGCCGACGGCACCGTCACCGGTCACACCTGGGACTTCGGCGACGGCACGACCGCCACCGGTCCCACCGCGATGCACAGCTACGCCGAGGCCGGCAGCTACGTGATCACGCTGGCGGTCACCGACGACGGTGGCGCGACGCGGACGGCGGCCCGCGTGGTCACGGTGGCCCCGGCTCCGCCGAACCAGGCGCCGTCGGCCGCCTTCACGGCCACGGCCGATGGCCTCGAGCTCACGGTCGACGGCTCCGGGGCGACGGACGTCGACGGCACCGTCACCGGCCACGCGTGGTCGTTCGGTGACGGCACCACCGGTACCGGCGCCGCCGCGACGCACACCTACCCCGCGCCGGGCTCGTACCGGGTCACGCTCGCCGTCACCGATGACGACGGTGCGGTCTCGGTCGCCGAGCGACTGGTCGTCGTCACCGCTCCGGTGAGCAGCGAGCTGGTTGCCAAGGACACCTTCGGACGCACTGTCACCGGGGGCCTGGGCACCGCCGATGTCGGCGGGGAGTGGATCACCTGGGCGGGTTCGGCGCGGCTGTCGGTGACCCCGGGGGCGGCGACGTTCGAGCTGCCAGGCGTCCGGCACAACACCGGCGCCTACCTGGACTCGGTGTCGCAGACCAGCGCCGACGTCGTGACCTCGTTCTCCCCGACCACGGTGCCCACGGGCGGTGGCACGTACCTGTACGTCACCGGCCGGCGGGTCGCCTCGGGGGAGGAGTACCGGGTGCGGGTGCGCGTCCTGGCCGACGGCCGCGTCGCGTTGGCTCTCTCCCGGCTCACCGGTGGCACCGAGGCGTTCCCCGGCGGTGAGGTGTTCGTCCCCGGCCTGACCTGGACGGAGGGCACCTCGCTCCTCGCCCGCGTCGAGGTCTCCGGCACCGGCAGCACGGCGATCACCGGCCGCGTCTGGGCCGAGGGCGCCCCGGAGCCGGAGGATCCGCAGCTGACCGCCACCGACTCCACTCCCGCCCTGCAGGCGGCCGGGTCGGTCGGGCTGACGGCTCACCGCCCGGCCAGCACCACGGCGGCCACCGCGGTCCGGGTCAGCTCCTTCCAGGTCCTGCCGGTCGGTGCAGGACAGGTCACCAACACGGCGCCGGTCGCGGCATTCACCGCCACCACCGACGGGCTCACCGTCTCGGTGGACGGGACGATGTCGGTCGATCCGGACGGCTCTGTGACCGGGTTCGCGTGGGACTTCGGCGATGGAGTTCCCGGGACCGGGGCCACCGCGACGCACGGCTACGCGGTGCCCGGCATCTATCCGGTGACCCTCACGGTCACCGACGACAGCGGGGCGTCCAGCAACACCAAGCGGCAGGTCCAGGTCACCGCGCCGGCGGAGATTCCGGTGGTCGCCGGTGATGCGTTCGGGCGCACCGTCTCCGGTGGTCTGGGCACCGCCGACGTCGGTGGTGCGTGGACGGCGTGGGCCGGGGCCAGCCGGTTGTCGGTGAGCCCGGGTGTGGCGTCGTTCGAGTTGCCGGGGGTCGGTCACAACACCGGGGCGTATCTGGGTGGGGTGTCGGCCACCGAGGTGGACGTGCGGACCTCGTTCACGCTGGAGTCGACGCCGACGGGGTCGGGGACGTTCGTGTACGTGACCGGTCGTCGGGTGGAGTCGGGGCTGGAGTACCGGCCGCGGGTGCGGGTGCTGCCCGATGGTCGGGTGGCGGTGGCGTTGTCGCGGTTGGCCGGTGGGGTGGAGTCCTTCCCGGGTG
>NZ_JBJHAL010000046.1:0-4051 GCF_054050995.1 Blastococcus sp. SYSU DS1021
GCTCACCGTCGACGGTGAGCCAGGACCCCCCACGGTGAGCCAGGACGCCTGGCGACGTGCTGGAGCGCCACCGTCAGGGGCCCGCCGCGAGCTAGCGAGCGGTGGGGGGACGGTGGCCCTTCGACCAGTCGCGCATGCGCTGCGGGTAGCCGGTCACCTGGGCGTCGTACACCGGGATCGCCAGCTCCTTGGACAGCCGGCGGGCGACGTCGGGACCGTCGATGCGCCTCCGGGTCCACTCGCCGTCGGCCGCGACCAGGACGATGGTGGCCTCGGTCACCGCCGTCCGGGGCTCCACGTACCCCTCGACGCCCCGGCGGCTCGCCACGAACTGCTCCAGGTGCACCAGGTCGTCCCGGTGGGACGCCCGGTCGAGGGTGGCGCGGGCGCCATCCCCGGGCCGCCGCCTCCGCCACCGCTCGAACAGGCCCATCGCCGTCTCCGTCCTGCCGGGGTCGCGTGATCACTGCGACGCTCGCGAGAGCAACGGTGCTCCGGGCCAGCTCGTTCCCGGGGTGGCAGGATGGGGCCCAGCCCCCGCCCGCTCGAGCGGGGTTGCCGTCCGACGACCCGAGGAGCACCCGTGAGCGCACCCGCTTCCCCCGCCGACCTGGTCATCCTCGGGGGTGGCTCCGGCGGCTACGCCGCCGCGTTCCGCGCCTCCGAGCTCGGCCTGAACGTCGTGCTGATCGAGAAGGACAAGGTCGGTGGCACCTGCCTGCACCGGGGCTGCATCCCGACCAAGGCCCTGCTGCACGCCGGCGAGGTGGCCGACCTGGCCCGCGAGGGCGAGCAGTTCGGCGTGAAGACGTCGCTGGCCGGCATCGACATGGATGGCGTCAACAGCTACAAGGACGGCGTCATCACCAAGCTCTACAAGGGGCTGCAGGGCCTGGTGAAGGCGCGCAAGATCACCTACGTCGAGGGCGAGGGCCGGCTGGTCTCCCCCACGGCGGTCGAGGTGAACGGCCAGACCTACGAGGGCAAGCACGTCCTGCTGGCCACCGGCTCCTACCCCCGCTCGCTGCCGGGCCTGGAGATCGACGGCACGAAGGTCATCACCAGCGACCACGCGCTGAACCTGGACCGGGTGCCGAGCTCGGCGATCATCCTCGGCGGTGGCGTCATCGGCTGCGAGTTCGCCAGCGCCTGGAAGTCCTTCGGCGTGGACGTCACCATCGTCGAGGGCCTGCCCCACCTCGTGCCGCTGGAGGACGAGTCGTCCTCGAAGCTGCTGGAGCGCGCCTTCCGCCGGCGCAAGATCGCGTTCGAGCTTGGGAACCGCTTCTCCGGCGTGCAGACCACCGAGAACGGCGTCAAGGTGTCGCTGGAGAACGGCAAGGAGATCGAGGCCGAGCTGCTGCTCGTCGCGGTCGGTCGCGGCCCGGTCAGCTCCGGCATCGGCTACGAGGAGGTGGGCGTCGCGATGGAGCGCGGCTACGTCCTCGTCGACGAGTACATGCGCACCAACATCCCGACGATCTCCGCCGTGGGCGACCTGGTCCCCACCCTGCAGCTGGCCCACGTCGGCTTCGGCGAGGGCATCCTCGTCGCCGAGCGGGTCGCCGGCCTCGAGCCCGCCCCGATCGACTACGCCGGCGTCCCGCGGATCACCTACTCCGACCCCGAGGTCGCCTCGGTCGGCCTCACCGAGGCGCAGGCCAAGGAGCGCTACGGCGAGGTGAAGACCCTCACCTACGACCTCGCCGGCAACGGCCGCAGCCAGATCCTGAAGACGACGGGCGCGGTCAAGCTGGTCCAGGCCCCCGACGGCCCGGTCGTCGGCATCCACATGGTCGGCAGCCGCGTCGGCGAGCTCATCGCCGAGGCCCAGCTGATCTACAACTGGGAGGCCGAGGCCGACGACGTCGCCAGCCTCATCCACCCGCACCCGACGCAGAGCGAGGCGCTCGGCGAGGCTCACCTCGCGCTCGCCGGCAAGCCCCTGCACGTGCACGGCTGATCTCGCTCCACCCCCACCCACCCAGCGCCAGAAGGAGCACTGCCCCGATGCCGACCTCCGTCACCATGCCCGCCCTGGGCGAGAGCGTCACCGAGGGCACGGTCACCCGATGGCTCAAGCAGGAGGGTGACCAGGTCGAGGCCGACGAGCCCCTCCTCGAGGTGTCGACCGACAAGGTCGACACCGAGATCCCCTCCCCGGCCGCCGGGGTCCTCACCAAGATCCTCGTGGCCGAGGACGAGACCGTCGACGTCGGCGCCGAGCTCGCCGTGATCGGTGGCGGGGACGGCGACGAGGGCGCCGCCAGCCCGCCGGCCTCGGCCGAGGACGCCGACACCGCGCCGCAGACCCCCGACCAGCAGGTCGAGGACGCGGGCTCCGGCGGAGCGCAGGAGCAGCCCGCCGCCGAGCCCGAGCCGGCCCCGGCCGGCGGGTCCGGTGGCGGCGGCGGCGAGGGGACCCCCGTCACGATGCCGGCGCTCGGCGAGAGCGTCACCGAGGGCACCGTGACCCGGTGGCTGAAGGCCGTCGGCGACGAGATCACCGCCGACGAGCCGCTCCTCGAGGTCTCCACCGACAAGGTCGACACCGAGATCCCGGCGCCGGTCAGCGGCACGCTGCTGGAGATCACGGTCAACGAGGACGAGACCGTCGACGTCGGCGCCCAGCTCGCCGTGATCGGCACGGGCGCCTCCGGCGGCGGCTCCGCCCCCGCGGCTCCCGCACCGCAGCAGGAGGCCCCGAAGCAGCAGGTGCCGGCCGAGCCGGAGCCGCAGGCGGCCCCGCAGGCCAAGGAGGCTGACGCGGCCAGCGAGCAGCCCGGTGGCGACTACGGTGCCAGCGGCGCCCAGCCGTCGGACTCGCCGACCTCGGCGCCCGCGCCCCAGGTGGCTCCGCAGGCGCCGTCCGCCCCGGCCCCCTCGGGTGACGGCGGTGGTCAGTACGTCACCCCGCTGGTGCGCCGCCTGGCCGCCGACCACGGGGTCGACCTGAACACCGTCTCGGGGACCGGCGTCGGCGGGCGCATCCGGAAGCAGGACGTGCTGGCCGCCGCGGAGAAGTCCGCCGCGCCGGCGCCCGCGGCGTCCGCTCCCGCGGCGTCGGCCCCGGCCGCCTCCGGCGGCACCCGCACGCCGTCGCCGGCCGCCATGCCGGACACCTCGGTGCGTGGCCGCACCGAGAAGCTGTCCCGCCTGCGCGGGGTCATCGCCCGCCGAATGGTGGAGTCGCTGCAGGTGAGCGCCCAGCTGACGACGGTCGTCGAGGCCGACGTCACGCGCATCGCGCAGCTGCGGCAGCAGGCGAAGGGCACCTTCGAGGCCCGCGAGGGCGTCAAGCTCTCGTTCCTGCCGTTCTTCGCCAAGGCGGCGGTCGAGGCGCTCAAGCAGCACCCGTCGGTGAACTCCTCGATCGACCTCGAGGCGGGCACGGTCACCTACCACGACGCCGAGAACCTCGGGGTCGCCGTCGACACCGAGCGGGGGCTGCTCGTCCCGGTGATCCACGGTGCGGGGGACCTGAGCCTGGGTGGCCTGGCCCGCAAGATCGCCGACCTCGCGGAGCGCACCCGCACCAACAAGGTGACGCCGGACGAGCTCGGTGGTGGGACGTTCACGCTGACCAACACCGGCAGCCGCGGCGCCCTGTTCGACACGCCGATCATCAACCAGCCGCAGGTCGCCATCCTCGGCACCGGCTCGGTCGTGAAGCGGCCGGTCGTGGTGCAGGACGCCGAGCTGGGTGAGGTCATCGCCGTCCGGTCGATGGTCTACCTGGCGCTGACCTACGACCACCGGATCGTCGACGGGGCGGACGCCGCCCGTTTCCTCACCACGGTGAAGGAGCGGCTGGAGGCCGGTCAGTTCCACGGCGAGCTCGGCCTCGGCTGAGCCAGGGCACCCCGCCCGCAGCACCCGCGAGCCCGGGGGGGGGGGGGGGGGGGGGGGGGGGGGGGGGGGGGGGGGGGGGCGGGGGGGGGGGGGGGTGGGGGGGGGGGGGGGGGGGGGGGGGGGGGGGGGGGGGGGGGGGGGGGGGGGGGGGGGGGGGGGGGGGGGGGGGGGGGGGGGGGGGGGGGGGGGGGGGGGGGGG
>NZ_JBJHAL010000047.1:0-3978 GCF_054050995.1 Blastococcus sp. SYSU DS1021
CTGTTCCAAAAGCCCAATTGTGTTTTGGAGCATTGTTGACGCGAGGGTTTGTGGCCAGTTATCATGTTTATGGGCCCAAAAAACGACCCCCCCCCCCCCCCCCCGCCGCGCGGGCACAGATCCGCCTCGCCACCAGGGTGGCCAGTGTTGCCGTCGAGGAAACTTTGCCCTACTGTTTCCCATATGGAAACTCCTAGCGGCCGATCACCGTCCCCCGAGGAAGCCCGCGAGACGCTCGCCCAGCTGGCGCGCGACCAGGACGCGGTGCGGTATCCGCCGATCCCCCGTTGGTTTTTCGTGGTCATGGCGGCGGTCGTCGCCGGGGTCGCCCTCGCCCAGCTGCTGCCCCCGAAGACCGCCGCCTTCGCGGTCCTCCCCCTCGTGGTCATCAGCGGCCTGCTCGCCCACCGGTACTGGTTCAACCCGGAGGGGGTGTCCGGCGCCTCGGTGCAGCCGGCCGACATGGTCGGGTACCTGGCCGTCGTCCTGGGCACGTTCGTGGCCTGCTGGCTGGTGGAGGCCTTAACCGACGCCTGGTGGATCTGGTTCCCGGGCGCCGCGGTCGTCGCCGGCGCCGTCCTCGTCACCGGGTACCGCTACGGCCGCGAGTACGGGCATGAGCGCTGACGCCCCGGCCTTCGACGAGGTCATCCACGCGCCACACCGGCTGCGCATCTGCGCGATGCTCAGCGCCGCCCAGAAGGTCGAGTTCACCGTGCTGCAGGAGAAGCTGGGCATCTCGAAGTCGGCGCTCAGCAAGCACCTGAGCCAGCTTGCCGACGCTGGTTACGTCACACAGGAAAAAGCTGTCCGCGATGCCCGCAGCCGGCTCTGGCTGGCACTGACCAGCGAGGGCAGCCGCGCCTACCGCGGTCACGTCCGTGCGCTGCAGGAGATCGTCGCCTCCGACCCCGGCTGAGCCGGCGCCCGTCGCCCGTCGCGGCGCCCGGATCGCCGATGAGTTCGGTGGACCACGCGGGTCTTCCCTGAGCACGCCGGTGACAGACGATGGGAGGCCCGGGTGAGCACGTTTGCACTGGTGCACGGAGCCGGTGACGACGGGTGGTACTGGCACCTGGTCGAGTCCGACCTCCGCCGGCGCGGCCACCAAGCGGTCGCACCGGACCTCCCGGCCGGCGACGACTCCCTGACGCTCGACGACTACGCCGATGCGGTCGTCGAGGCGGTCGGCGCCGCCCCCGACCTCGTGGTGGTGGGTCACTCGTTCGGCGGGTTCACCGCTCCCCTGGTGGCTGCCCGCCTCCGGGCCAGGGCGCTGGTCCTGGTGGCCGCGATGGTCCCGGCACCGGGTGAGGCACCCGACGAGTGGTGGATCAGCAGCGGCTATGCCGAGGCGGCACGTGCCCAGGCGGCCCGCGACGGGGGCCGCACCGGCAGCGACGACCCGTACGTCGCCTATTACCACGACGTGCCCCGGTCGCTGGCCGAGGAGGCGATCAGCAGGGAGCGCGCGCACCCCTCCACCGCCGCGTGCGCGCAGCCGTGGCCGCTCGAGGCGTGGCCGGACGTGCCGACCACCGTCGTCGTCTGCACGCAGGACCGGCTCTTCCCGGCCGGCTTCCTGCGTCGCCTGGCGGCCGTGCGCCTCGGGGTGCGCCCCGTCGAGATCGACGCCGGCCACTGCGTGGCGTTGAGCCGGCCAGGCCCGCTCGCCGACGTGCTGGCCGGCGCCGGCTGACCTCACCGGGTCGGCGCGTCCACCACCAGGCCGAGCCACCGCGCGAGCTCCCCGATCTCGGCCCGCACCGCGTTGCGCACGGCCGCGGTGAACGGCACGTCCTCGTGGACGCCGTGCACCACCAGCCGGCCACCGGCGCGATCGGCGGTGGCGTCGAGCTTCCCGACCAGCCGGTCGTGGTGCAGGACGGGGAGCGCGAAGTAGCCCCACCGGCGCTTGGCCCGCGGCTTGTACATCTCCAGCTGGTACTCGAAGCCGAAGAGCTCCAGCGCGCGCCGACGGTCGTGCACCAGGCGGTCGAACGGTGACAGCAGCGCGGTCCGCCCCGCGAACGGCTGCCCGACCGCGGCGGGGTCGACCCGCCACGTCCCGGCCACCCCCTCGATGGTCGCGGACTCCCCTGCGTCGCGGACGTCGACCGGCTCGCCCGGTACCGACGCCCCCTTCTCCCGGGCGAGGCCCAGGGCGCGCAGCCGCCGCTCGTCGCGGATGCGGCGGGCCTCCTCCAGCGGCACAGCGGTGAGACCGGCCGGGTAGACCCGCTCGGCGACGTCCCACAGGCGCTGCCGGCCGCGCCGCCCCGCGATCGCGACCTCGCCGCGCATCATCAGGAACTCGAGCATCTGGGTGACGTTGCGGTCGTGGGTCCAGCCCGTGGACGCCCACGGCACCGAGCTCGTGTCGGGGATGTCCCGGGAGAGCAGCGGCCCGGACGAGCGCAGTCGCCCGACGACGTCGCGCCGGAACGACTCGTTGGCCTGGAGCCACGCACGCGGCGCCTCCCTGCTCGGCCAGCGGGCCATGCCCGCCAGCAGCAGCGCGATGTCCTCCATCGGCCGGACCAGTGCGTTGTGCTCCACGAGGCTGCGGTCCTCGAGGGCCCGGGTCAGCTGGGCCGGGAGGTAGCTGCTCCCGAGCCGGCTCCAGGCGACCAGGTCGGCGCTGGGAGCGATCGCCGCTGTGGGGTCGACCTGGAGCAGCGTCAGGTGCCGGACCGTCGCCAGCAGGCTCTCGGGTCGGTGGCCGTCCAGCAGCTGGGCGCGCACGGCGATCGCGCGCGCCTCGTCCCGGTCCAGCCTGTGCGCCGACATCTGCCGAACCGTAGCGGCGGCCGCCCGCGGACGGGGACGATGATCGGACCATGCCGCGCACCTGGACCCACGTCGGCCGCTGCTGGACCGACGGCGAACCCTTCCTCGCCCTCGACAGCGACCTGCTGCCGCACTGGCGCGGCCTCAGCGAGCAGGGGTACGAGGCGCTGGTGCCGCAGCTGGACTACCAGCTCACCGGCATCCGGCTGGGTGGGAGCACCGCGGCGCTGGTGCTGACAGACCCCGAGGTCGGCGACGAGGGCTGGCTGGAGGTGTTCCGCGCCGACGACGGCAGCATCGCCGTCGTCCAGGCGACCGCGGGCGACTACCGGGAGGCCCTGGACGCCGCGCTGGCCTTCCCCGAGGCCCACGACCAGGTCGGCGACGTGGTGTCCGTCCCGAGCGGCCGGCTCGCCTTCATCAGCGCGGCGCTGGACGGCACGGGCGAGGACGGCGCCTTCCTGCTGCCCGAGTCCCCCGGCCCGACGCCGGACTCCGGCGAGCTGGCCGCCGGCGCCGCCACCGACGCGAGCCCCCTGCTGGTCGTGCCGCCGGGAGCCTTCCGGCTGTCGGTGCGTTGGCGGACGGAGCTGCACGCGGACGCGGCGTTCGCCCGCTGGCTGCTCATCCGGGAGGGCTGACCGCTCAGTTCTCGCGCCGGCGGCGGTCCACCCAGCACCACCGCCGACCACGCACCCCGGGAGCCCGCATGTCCCCCACCGTCCGCCCGATCGTCGTCACGCCCGATCTCGAACGGCTGCGGTCCTTCTACGTCGGTCTCCTCGACGCGGAGGAGACCGACCGTTTCCCGGAGGAGGGGCCGCTGTCCTACCTGGGTCTGCGGGTAGGGAGCTCGGAGCTGGGCCTCACCGCCGACTCCGGCGTCGCGGCCGGCACCCCCGGGCGGGTGCTGCTGAGCATCGAGGTCCCCGACGTCGACCGCGTCCTCCCCCGGGTCGCGGAGCTCGGCGGCGCGGCGCCGCACGGGTCGAACGACATGCCGTGGGGGCAGCGCGTCGCGCACGTCACCGACCCGGACGGCAACGCCGTCAACCTGACCCAACAACTCTGAGGCGGGGGGGGGGGGGGGGGGGGGGGGGGGGGGGGGGGGGGGGGGGGGGGGGTGGCGGGGGGGGGGGGGGGGGGGGGGCGCCCCGGGGGGGCGCACCAACCCCGCGGAGATGTGGG
>NZ_JBJHAL010000048.1:0-3789 GCF_054050995.1 Blastococcus sp. SYSU DS1021
GGTTTAATAAGCTCCGGGGCCCCGCCCCCGTGAGCGGCGGCCACCGCGCGCCCCCCCCGCGGGGCCCCGGCCCGCGGCCGGGCCCCCGGCGGGCGTGTCGGCTACCGTGCCCGGGCACCCACGACGAGAACAGGCACCTCTGTGCAGCAGCTCCTGAACGGCATCTTCATCGGCTCCATCTACGCGTTGTTCGCCATCGGGTTCACGCTGGTCTTCGGCATCCTCGACCGGCTGAACCTCGCGCACCCCGCGGTCTTCGCGGCCTCCGCCTTCGTCGGCATCGAGCTGGTCGAGCGGGGCGGGCTGTCCCTCTGGGCCGCGCTGCCGATCGTCTTCGTCTTCGGCGCCGTCCTGGGGCTGGTGATCGAGCGGGTGGCGTTCCGGCCGCTCAAGGGCCGCGCCGACGCCCACTTCGCCGGGCTGATCTCCTCGATCGCGCTCGCCGGCATGCTGATCGCGCTGCTGCAGTGGCGCTACGGCCCGGACACCCGCCGCTTCCCCCCGGGCTCGTTCCCCGACACCCGGTTCGAGGTGTTCGGCGCCCAGGTGACCCTCGTGCAGGTGGTCATCCTCGCGGTCTCCCTCGCCCTGATGGTGGCGCTGACCTACATGGTCACCCGCACCCGGCTGGGCCGGGGGATGCGCGCGGTCGCCGAGAACCCGACGGCGGCGCGGGTGCTCGGCGTGAACGTCGACCGGGTCACCGCGGTCACCTTCGCGATCTCCTCGGCGCTCGGCGCGGTCGCCGGCGTGCTGTTCGCGATCAACGTGAACACCGCCCAGCTGGGCATGGGCGCGGCCATCGAGCTCAAGGGGCTGGCAGTCATCATCGTCGGCGGCATGGGCTCGCTGCCCGGCGCCCTCATCGGCGGGCTGCTGCTGGGCCTGGCCGAGGTGTTCGCCGTCCAGTACATCGGCTCGTCGTGGGTGAACGTCATCGCCTTCGGCCTGCTGTTCGTGATCCTGCTGCTGCGCCCGCAGGGGCTGCTCGGCGCGCGGAAGGTCCGGGAGGTCTGATGCTGGGCCAGTACGCCACCACGCTCACCTTCATCGCCCTCGGGGCGATCTTCGCCTACTCCTTCTACGCCGTCCTGATCGCCGGGCAGCTGAGCCTCGGCCAGGCGGGCTTCGCCTCCCTCGCAGCGTTCTCCGGTGCCTACCTGTCACCCGCCGGCGCCGACGTCGGCGAGATCCCCGCGCTGCTGATCGCCGTGGCGATCGGCATGTCCGTCGGCGCGCTCGGCGCCGTCGTCCTGGGCCTGCCGACCATGCACCTGCGCGGGGTCTTCCTGGCGATCGCCACCCTCGGGTTCGCCGAGGCCGTCCGCGTGGTCCTGCTCAACCAGGAGTGGACCGGCGGCGCGCAGGGCCTGGGGGTCCCCCGGGTCCTGACCGTCGGCATGGCCTGGACCGCGCTCGCGCTGGTCGCGTACTGGTTCTGGCGGATGGGGCGCTCGCGCTACGGCCGCGCGCTGGAGGCCATCCGGGAGGACGAGCTGGCCGCCCGCTCCATGGGCATCGACGTGGGGCGCCACCGGCTCGCCGCGTTCGTCACCGCGGGCGCGGTCGCCGGGTTGTACGGCGTCCTCTACGCCTACTACGTCCGGCTCATCGCCCCCAACGACTTCGACTTCACGGCGGCCGTGGAGGGACTGGTCACCGCGGTGGTCGGGGGATCCACGATGTTCCTCGGGCCGCTGCTGGGCAGCGGGTTCCAGACGATCGTCCCCGAGCTCCAGCGGGCGGTCGGCGTGGAGGCCGGCTGGATCCGGCCGTTCCTCGCCAGCCTGCTCCTGCTGGTCGTCATCCTCTTCCTGCCCGGTGGCCTGGCCAGCCTGATCCCGCGCCGCACCCGGATGCCCTCCGGCGGGGTCGACGACGACGCCACCGGCCTCGCCGCCCGTCGCCACCCGACGGCCGGGGAGCCGGTGGTCACCCTCGCCGGCCTGGGCAAGGAGTACGGCGGGGTGCACGCCGTCCGGGGCGTGGACCTGGAGATCCGGGCCGGCGAGGTCGTCGGCCTGATCGGCCCCAACGGAGCCGGCAAGACGACGCTGGTGAACATGATCAGCGGGCTGGTCCCACCCAGCTCCGGCAGTGCGACGGTGCTCGGGACGACGATCGGCGCCACGCCGGTGCACCGGATCGCGGCAGCGGGCGTGAGCCGCACCTTCCAGCACTCGAAGCTGTTCAACCGGCTGTCGGCGCTGGAGAACGTGCTGGTCGGGGCGCACCTGGTCAGCCGGCCGACCTTCCTGCGGCGGCTGCTCTGGCTGCCGTCGGCGCGGCGGGACGAGCGGGCCGCGCTGCGCCAGGCGGCCCGCTGCCTGGAGCGCGTCGGGCTCACCGAGCTCGCCGCCAGCCGGGCGGAGGCGCTCTCCTACGGCGACCAGCGCAGGCTCGAGATCGCCCGTGCGCTCGCCTCCGACCCCTCCCTGCTGATCCTCGACGAGCCGGCCGCGGGGATGAACCGCGTCGAGGCGGAGCGGCTGTCCGAGCTGATCCGGTCGCTGGCGCGGGACGGGCTGACCATCCTGTTCATCGAGCACAACGTCGGCATGGTCCTGAAGACCTGCACCCGGGTCGTGGTCCTCAACTTCGGCGAGGTGATCGCCAGCGGCGCGCCGGACCAGGTCGCGGCCGACCCGGTGGTCATCGAGGCATACCTGGGCTCGGCCGGGGACGACGACGGTGGTGGCTCGATCGCCGATGGCACCCAGGTGGACCCGACCGCGGCCGGCGACGACGCCGTGCCACCGGACGCCGTCGCCAACGTGCGACCAGGCGCCGCCGGCACCCTGGACACGCCCGACACCACCCCGGGGGATGCGAGATGAGCGATCCGATCCTCGCCGTCGAGGACCTGCGGGTGACCTACGGACGGGTCGAGGCCGTCCGGGGCGTCAGCTTCCGAGCCGAGCGGGGCTCGCTGGTGACCCTCGTCGGGGCGAACGGGGCGGGCAAGTCCTCGGTCATCAACGCCGTCTCCGGCATGCTGCGGCCGGCAGGTGGGCGGATCACGTTCGAGGGCCAGGACATCACCCGCACCCCGGCGCACAAGCTGGTGGGGCGGGGCCTCGTGCAGGTGCCCGAGGGCCGGCAGATCCTCGCCACGCTCACCATCGAGGAGAACCTCCAGATGGGCACGTGGCACTCCGGGGCCAGCGGCGCGCGCTCCGTCGACGCGATGTACGACCGGTTCCCGGTGCTGGCCGAGCGCCGGGCGCTGCCGGCCGGAGCGCTCTCCGGCGGCGAGCAGCAGATGCTCGCCATCGCCCGTGCCCTGGTGGCCGGGCCGACGGTCATGCTCATGGACGAGCCGTCGATGGGGCTGGCGCCCAAGATCGTCGACGAGGTCTTCCGCGTCATCGAGGAGATCCGCGCCTCGGGCACCACGGTGGTGCTGGTGGAGCAGAACGCCCGCCGGGCGCTGCGCGCCGCCGACCACGGGTACGTGCTCCAGAGCGGGGAGGTGGTGCACTCGGGGCCGGCCGACGAGCTGCTCGCCGACGAGCGGATCGTGCAGGCGTACCTCGGGGTCGAGAGCGGCGGCTGACGGCCGACGCGCTGGAACGGCCCCCGTGCCGGGTCCCGCCGCGAGCGCAGCGAGTGGTGGGGAGCAGGTGACGTCCTGGAACGGCCCCCGTGCCGGGTCCCGCCGTGAGCGCAGCGAGTGGTGGGGAGCAGGTGACGTCCTGGAACGGCCCCCGTGCCGGGTCCCGCCGTGAGCGCAGCGAGTGGTGGGGAGCAGGTGACGTCCTGGAACGGCCCCCGTGCCGGGTCCCGCCG
>NZ_JBJHAL010000049.1:0-3277 GCF_054050995.1 Blastococcus sp. SYSU DS1021
CGGCGGATAGGGACCGAACTGTCTCACGACGTTCTAAACCCAGCTCGCGTACCGCTTTAATGGGCGAACAGCCCAACCCTTGGGACCTACTCCAGCCCCAGGATGCGACGAGCCGACATCGAGGTGCCAAACCATCCCGTCGATATGGACTCTTGGGGAAGATCAGCCTGTTATCCCCGGGGTACCTTTTATCCGTTGAGCGACACCGCTTCCACATGCCGGTGCCGGGTCACTAGTCCCAGCTTTCGCTCCTGCTCGACCCGTCGGTCTCGCAGTCAAGCTCCCTTGTGCACTTGCACTCGACACCTGATTGCCAACCAGGCTGAGGGAACCTTTGGGCGCCTCCGTTACATTTTGGGAGGCAACCGCCCCAGTTAAACTACCCACCTGACACTGTCCCTGATCCGGATCACGGACCGAGGTTAGACATCCAATTCGACCAGAGTGGTATTTCAACGGCGACTCCACGAACACTGGCGTGCCCGCTTCGCAGTCTCCCACCTATCCTACACAAGCCGAACCGAACACCAATATCAAGCTATAGTAAAGGTCCCGGGGTCTTTCCGTCCTGCCGCGCGTAACGAGCATCTTTACTCGTAGTGCAATTTCGCCGAGCCTGTGGTTGAGACAGCTGAGAAGTCGTTACGCCATTCGTGCAGGTCGGAACTTACCCGACAAGGAATTTCGCTACCTTAGGATGGTTATAGTTACCACCGCCGTTTACTGGCGCTTGAGTTCTGAGCTTCGCCTTGCGGCTAACCCGTCCCCTTAACGTTCCAGCACCGGGCAGGCGTCAGTCCGTATACATCGTCTTACGACTTCGCACGGACCTGTGTTTTTAGTAAACAGTCGCTTCTCACTGGTCTCTGCGGCCACCCACCGCTGCCCCGCGCAAGGCGGTTCACAGCAGATGGCCCCCCTTCTCCCGAAGTTACGGGGGCATTTTGCCGAGTTCCTTAACCACAGTTCGCTCGATCGCCTCGGTATTCTCTACCTGACCACCTGAGTTGGTTTGGGGTACGGGCCGCTCGGAACTCGCTAGAGGCTTTTCTCGGCAGCATAGGATCATCCAATTCGCCTCAATCGGCTATGCGTCGGGCCTCACCCTCATGCGGAACGGATTTGCCTATTCCGCGGGCCACACCCTTGCACCGGTACTACCACTCACCGGTAGGACTACCTTCCTGCGTCACCCCATCGCTTGCCTACTACCAGTCCGGGTCCCCAGCTCCACCGGATCGCCCACAAGTGGGCTCACCAGCTTCGGTGGGTTAGCATCGCTGGGTTCAGCATGGGCGTTCCTTCGCGGGTACGGGAATATCAACCCGTTGTCCATCGACTACGCCTGTCGGCCTCGCCTTAGGTCCCGACTCACCCTGGGCGGATTAGCCTGGCCCAGGAACCCTTGGTCTTCCGGCGGGGGAGGTTCTCACTCCCCTCTCGCTACTCATGCCTGCATTCTCACTCGTGTGGCGTCCACGGCTGGATCACTCCGCCGCTTCCACCGCCACACGACGCTCCCCTACCCATCCACACACCTGGCCGGCACCTGAAGAGGTGTCGGCGGGCGAACGTGTGAATGCCACGGCTTCGGCGGTGTGCTTGAGCCCCGCTACATTGTCGGCGCGGAACCACTTGACCAGTGAGCTATTACGCACTCTTTCAAGGGTGGCTGCTTCTAAGCCAACCTCCTGGTTGTCTCTGCGATCCCACATCCTTTTCCACTTAGCACACGCTTAGGGGCCTTAGCCGATGATCTGGGCTGTTTCCCTCTCGACTACGAACCTTATCGCCCGCAGTCTCACTGCCACGCTCTCACTTACCGGCATTCGGAGTTTGGTTGACGTCAGTAACCTTGTGGGGCCCATCGGCCATCCAGTGCTCTACCTCCGGCAAGAAACACGTGACGCTGCACCTAAATGCATTTCGGGGAGAACCAGCTATCACCGAGTTTGATTGGCCTTTCACCCCTACCCACAGCTCATCCCCCAGGTTTTCAACCCTGGTGGGTTCGGTCCTCCACGCGGTCTTACCCGCGCTTCAACCTGGCCATGGGTAGATCACTCGGCTTCGGGTCTAGAGCACGCGACTCAAACGCCCTGTTCGGACTCGCTTTCGCTACGGCTACCCCACACGGGTTAACCTCGCCACGTACCGCTAACTCGCAGGCTCATTCTTCAAAAGGCACGCAATCACCCCCACCACACAAGGCGGCGTAAGGCTCTCACGGCTTGTAGGCACACGGTTTCAGGTACTATTTCACTCCCCTCCCGGGGTACTTTTCACCTTTCCCTCACGGTACTTGTCCGCTATCGGTCACCAGGGAGTATTCAGGCTTAGCGGGTGGTCCCGCCGGATTCACACCGAATTTCACGGGCTCGGTGCTACTTGGGAAACAAGTTCGGGAGGGACTGCGTTTTCGTGTACGGGGCTCTCACCCTCTACGGCGACCCTTTCCAGAGGCCTTCCACTAACACAAGTCCTTTATGACTCCCCGCACCCCCGGCAGAGGATGCAGAACTGTCCCACGACCCCGACCACACAACGCCTGCCGGCTATCACATGCGATCGGTTTAGCCTCTTCCGCTTTCGCTCGCCACTACTCACGGAATCACTGTTGTTTTCTCTTCCTGTGGGTACTGAGATGTTTCACTTCCCCACGTTCCCTCCACACGCCCTATGTGTTCAGGCGCGGGTCACACCACATGACTGGTGCGGGGTTCCCCCATTCGGAAATCCTCGGATCAACGCTCGGTTGACAGCTCCCCGAGGCTTATCGCAGCCTCCTACGTCCTTCATCGGCTCCTGGTGCCCAGGCATCCACCGTGTGCCCTTAACAACTTGGCCACACAAAAATCCCGCCCCACACCCCCGGAAGGAAATGATGAGACGGGCCTACAACACTTGAACTCTGCAAACAGAGTCAGAAGATGCTCGCGTCCACTGTGCAGTTCTCAACGTACGACCAGCAACCCCCCACCACGCCACCGCCAGCCCCGGACAACCCGGGCGGTACGACAACAGGAAGGCCCTGACACGAAGAAACGGTCACCCGCTCCCTCAGGACCCAACAGCGTGCCTACGACCAACCACCCACTCCCACCCCGCTCCACGCACACACAAGTGTGTGCAGTACTAGGGGCAGCACCGGGCCGCCGGCCGAACGAGTCAGCGTTCCACCCTCGAGCACCACCCCACACGCTCCGCCGGCACCCCCAGACGGGGCACCGATCACGGTGTGGGCGCGGCTCTGGACCACCACAACCAGTGTGGCGGC
>NZ_JBJHAL010000050.1:0-3199 GCF_054050995.1 Blastococcus sp. SYSU DS1021
CCCGGCCCGGCCGCCGCCGCGGCGCGGGCCACCGCCCCCCCCCCCCCCCCCCCCCCCCCCCCCCCCCCCCCCCCCCCCCCCCCCCCCCCCCCCCCCGGCTCACGTCGCCCGGCGTGTCACCCGGGACATCCGGGACACCTGGGGCGCACCATGCCCAGGACGGTGACGAGCCCCTGGCCTTCTGCGAGGATGAACCCATGAGCGACCCCCGCCGTGACATGCCGATGCACGAGGCGCAGCACTCCTTCGACGTCGTCCTGCGGGGGTACGACCGCAACCAGGTCGCCGACACGATCGAACGGCTGGAGGCGGACTTCCGCATCGCGCTGGCCGACCGCGACGCCGCCGTCGAGCGCTCGGCCGACCTGGCCAGCCAGCTGTCGGCCCTGCACGGCGAGGTCGAGTCGCTGCGGCGCAAGGCCGCGACCGCCGCCGCCCCCACGTTCGAGAACATCAGCGAGCGCATCCAGCACATGCTGCAGCTGGCGGAGGAGGAGGCGGGCGAGATCCGGCGGGCCGCCGAGCTCGACGCCCAGGCCGTCCGCGAGCAGACCGACGCCGAGGAGCGCGCGCTGCAGGAGCGGCACGCGGCCGGGCAGGCCGAGGTCGAGCGGATGATCGCCGAGGCGCGGCAGGCCGCCGAGCAGATCATGCAAAAGGCGCAGCAGCGGGCCGACGAGCTGGTCGCCAAGGCGCAGGAGCGGGTGGCCCGCCTCGACGCCGAGTCGCAGGCCCGCCGGGCGAAGGTCGAGGAGGACTTCGACATCGCGCAGCGCGCCCGCCGGGCCGAGGCCGCCCAGGCCGAGGAGGAGCGCGAGCGCGTCTCCACCCAGGCCGCACGCCAGCGGATCGCCGCCGCCGAGCAGCACGCCGCCCAGCTCGTCGCCGACGCCGAGGCGCGCGCCGAGGCGATCCGCGAGGTCCGCGACGAGCTCACCAGCCGGCTGGTGCAGGCCCGGCGGCTGCTGGACAGCCTCCCCGACCTCGGCGACCGCGCGCAGCAGTCCCGCGACGACGCCGACACCGAGCGGCGCGCACAGCACGCCGCACCCACGGGCGAGGCCGGTCAGCGGCAGCCCGCAGCCCCGCAGACCGCCCCCCAGCAGACAGCTCCGCAGCAGCAGGCGGCCCCGGCGGAGCGGCCGGAGCGCGCGCAGGCGCCGGCACCCGCCGGCCAGGCCCCCGCAGCGGTCGCCGGCCCCCAGACCGGGCAGCAGCCCGCCGTCCAGGCCCCCCGGGCCGAGGGCGAGTCCGCCGCGGCGCGCCAGCCGACCCGCCCCGAGCCGGTGACCGCCACGTTCCCGGCGGTCACGCGCGCGGAGCCGACCACCCGCGCGCTGCCCCTGCCGTCGCGGCCGAACACCACGGGGTCGACCCCGGCTGCGCAGGCCGCCCCGACGACGCAGTCGATCGACGAGCCGGTGGGCCAGGGGCGCTCCTGATCCCCCGGTACCGCCCTGCGACAGCCCGCGTGACCCCGGACCCCCGTGTCCGGCCGGCACGCGGGCTGTCGGCGCTCCTGGCCCTGCTGCTCCTCGCGCTGCCGGCCGTGCTGGGCGCGCCGGGTCGCGCGGCCGCCGACGAGCCGCGGTCCGGCCTCCT
Source organism: Blastococcus sp. SYSU DS1021 (assembly GCF_054050995.1). Lineage (NCBI taxonomy): Bacteria > Bacillati > Actinomycetota > Actinomycetes > Geodermatophilales > Geodermatophilaceae > Blastococcus > Blastococcus sp. SYSU DS1021. Next base: position 1,603 of record NZ_JBJHAL010000050.1, read on the forward strand.
GCGGGTCGCCCACCTCTCGCCCGACACCCCGGCGGTCGACGTCTCGCTGACCGCGGCCGCACCTCCCGGTGAGGTCCTCGTCGACCCGGGGCCCGTCGTCGCGGCGGGGCTGGGGTACGGCGCGGTGGACGCCTACGCCGAGCTGCCCGCCGGCGCGTACGCGGTCAGCGTCCGGGCCGCCGGTGCGTCCGCCGGTACCGCCCCGGTGCTCTCGGCCCGCGTCGACCTCTCCCCGGGGCGGGCCCGGACCGTGGCGCTCACCGGCACCTTCGCCGACCTGACCCTGCAGCCGCTCGACGACGACCTGAGCCCTCCGCCGTCCGGCGCCGCCCGGGTGCGGGTGCTCGCCGCCGCGCCCGCGGCCACCCCGCTCGACGTCGTGCTGGCCGACGGCCCGGTGCTCGCGGCCGGTCTGGGCTTCCCGGACGCCGGGCCGCCCGTCGTCGTGCCGGGTGGCCGGCACCACGCCCTGGTGCCGGCCACCGGCGCCGAAGCCGAGCTGGACCTGCCCGCCGGCTCGATCCGCACGGTGCTCGCCCTGCAGCGCCCCGGCGGCGGCGTGGAGCTGCGAGTGGTCGCGGACGCCACCGGCCCCGCCGTCCGGCCGGTGGGCGGGGTGGAGGCCGGCGGTGGTGGGGCCGGCGCGGTCGGCGGCTGGCTCCCCCGCACCGTCTCCGTCCTGGCCGGCGCGCCCTGGCGCGCCGCCGCACGATCAGCGGAGCCCGCCGCCGCCCCGGTGCGGCTGCGCATCGCCACAGCGGAGATCGACGCCCCGCTGGTCGCGGCCGGGCTCGACGGCTCCGGCGCCCTCGTCCCTCCGGCGGACCCCTCCGTGGCGGGCTGGTACTCCAGGGGCCCGCGCCCGGGCGCCGCCGGCCCGGCGGTGCTCACCGGGCACGTCGACTGGGCCGGTCGCGCCGGGGCGCTCGCCGGACTGGGCGGGGTGGCCCCCGGGGACGAGGTGCTGGTGGACCGGGGCGACGGGACGACGGCCCGCTTCCGGGTCACCGCCGTCGACCGGTACGCCAAGGCGGAGTTCCCGGGGACGACGGTCTACGCGCCGACCCCCGGGCCCCAGCTGCGGATCATCACCTGCGGCGGGGCGTTCGACCCGGCGACGGGCAGCTACCGGGACAACGTGGTGGTGTCGGCCGAGCTCGTGACCTGATGGAACGGCCCCGCTGCAGGGGCCCGCGCCGAGCTCGCGACGCGTGGGGGGCAGCGGGGTCCTTCTTCAGCGACGCCGGGCGCGCGACCGCCAGCACACGGTGTGCCAGTGCCGGCGCCGGTCGGCCGCCGACTCGACGTCCCAGGGCTCGAGGTCGGAGTCCCGCAGGTAGGCCGGCCAGGTGACCACGTGCGGCGTCCCCGGGCGGATCTCCTGGTCGCAGCCGGGGCAGCGGTAGGTCTTGCCGGTCGAGCTGCCGGTGACCGGCCGGACCACCCAGTCCCCGTCACCGGACTCCTCGACGGCATCGACGGAGCGGGGGGGGGGGGGGGGGGGGGGGGGGGGGGGGGGGGGGGGGGGGGGGGGGGGGGGGGGGGGGGGGGGGGGGGGGGGGGGGGGGTTTCCAGCGCGCGTGGTGGGGGGGGGGGG
>NZ_JBJHAL010000051.1:0-2967 GCF_054050995.1 Blastococcus sp. SYSU DS1021
ACCAAAGGAATCCCAGCCCCAACCACACAGTGGCCAGGGCACGGGGTATTACTTGGCACTGACTTTCGGCACGCTGTTGAGTTCTCAAGGAGCGGACGCGCAAGAACTAGACCCTCGCGGGCTTCGTTCCTGGCTGGATGTCCAACTCTACGCCGGTTTCCAGTGACCCGCTACCCGGGCCCCGGTCCGGCGGCCCTTCCGGGCCGCGCGGCGCATGGAGAACCATACACGACTTCTCCGGCCGGTGCGCAAGCCCGGGTCCCGTGACGCGCGCCACCCCTCGGTGACGTGCTGGACCGGCCCCGTCCAGAGGCTCGCGCCGAGCCTGCGAGGCGTGAGGAGGACGGGGTCCTTCTAGAGCCCCAGGAAGCTCTCGATGCCCACCGTCAGGCCGGGGCGCCGGCCGATCTCCCGGACGGCGAGCAGCACACCCGGCATGAACGAGGCGCGGTCGTACGAGTCGTGCCGCAGGGTCAGGGACTCCCCCGCCGCCCCGAACAGCACCTCCTGGTGCGCCACCAGCCCGGCGAGCCGGACCGCGTGAACGTGCACCCCCTCGACATCGGTGCCGCGCGCACCCGGGAGCTCGTCGGTCGTCGCATCGGGGACGGGGGCCATCCCGGCCGCCCGGCGGGCCGACGCCACCAGACGGGCGGTGCGCAGCGCCGTCCCCGAGGGGGCGTCCACCTTGCCGGGGTGATGCAGCTCGACGACCTCGACGGACGGGAAGAAGCGGGCCGCCTCCTGGGCGAAGCGCATGAGCAGGACCGCCCCGATGCCGAAGTTGGGCGCGATGACGACGCCCACCTCCGGCTTCGGCTCCAGCCACTCGGCCACGGTGGCCAGACGGGCCTCGTCGAAGCCGGTCGTCCCCACGACGCAGTGGATGTTGTTGTCGATGCAGAACCGGATGTTGTCCATGACCACGTCCGGGCGGGTGAAGTCGACGACGACCTGCGCTCCGGCGTCGGCCACGTTGAACAGCCAGTCGCCGTCGTCGACCATCGCCACCAGCTCGAGGTCGTCGGCCTGGTTCACCGCCTTGACCACCTCGGTGCCCATCCGGCCGCGGGCGCCGAGCACCCCCACCGGGATGAGCGGGGACCCCGCATCGGTCGAGGTGGGCTGCTGGCCGGTCGGGCTCGTCGTCACGCGGCCAGGTTTCCCGGCCCGGCGTCCCGATGCAAGACAGGGGTCCGGATCAGCGTGCCCGGCGTTCCCGCCAGTGCCAGACCAGGAGCCCGACGGCGACGCCGGCGACATCGGCGGCGCCGTCCGCCACCGAGGCGGAACGGCCCAGCGGGGCGAGCCCCTGGACCAGCTCGCTGAGGACGGCGTAGGCGACGAGCCCCGCGGCCAGCCGCGGCGTCCGCACCCCGGCCCACCGGCCCGTGGCCGCGAGCACGGCGAAGAGCGCCAGGTGCACCGCCTTGTCCGTCCCGGGCGGTGCGGTGGGCACGCCCGAGGAGGGCAGGAAGAGGATCACCAGGGACGCCGCCAGCACCAGGCCGAACGCCACCTGGGGCAGTGCCTGCCCTCCGTCGCGCACGTCAGAGCCGGTCGAGGTCGGACTCACGGTAGGGGCCGACCACGGCCAGGCAGGTCTCCCGGCCGAACAGCTCGGCCGCCACCGAGCGGACCTGCCCCTCGTCGACCGCCTCGATGCGGGCCAGCACGTCCCGGACCGGGACGTACTCGCCGTAGGAGAGCTCGCTCTTGCCGAGCCGGCTCATCCGGGAGCCGGTGTCCTCGAGCCCGAGCACCAACCCACCCTTGAGCTGACCCCGGGCCCGGGCGACCTCGTCGGCGGTGAGCCCGTCGACCGCCACCCGGCCGAGCTCCTCGCGGATCAGCCGCAGCACCTCGGGCACCCGCTTCTTCGAGCAGCCGGCGTAGACGGAGAACGCGCCCGCACCGGCGTAGTGGGTGAGCGCCGAACCGACGCTGTACACCAGGCCCCGCTTCTCGCGGATCTCCTGGAACAACCGCGAGCTCATGCCACCCCCGACGGCGGCGTCGAGGACTGCGGCCACGTAACGGCGCTCGTCCTGCCGGCCCATGGCGGGCGTGCCGAGCAACAGGTGCGTCTGCTCGGTCCGGCGGGAGATCAGTCCGGTGGGCCGCGCCGGCCGCTCGAGGACGAGGTCCCCGGTGCGCAGCGGCGCCGGGCGGCCGGCGCCGGAGAGCCGGTCGCCGAAGGCCTTCGCCACGAGGTCGAGCACCTGCTGGTGCTCCACCCGCCCGGCCGCGGTCACGACGATCGAGGGCACGGCGTAGCGGGACCGGTACCAGCCGTCGACGTCGTCCCGCGTGAGCCCCTCGATCGACTCGACGGTGCCGAGCACCGAGCGGCCCAGGGAGGTGTCGCCGTACAGGACCTCGGCGAACAGGTCGTGCACCGCGTCGGAGGGCTCGTCGTCGCGCATGGCGATCTCCTCGAGCACCACCGTCCGCTCCGACTCCAGGTCCGCGGCGGTGTTGGTGGCGTCGGTGACCAGGTCGGCCAGCAACGTCACCGCGAGCGGCAGGTCGCTGGCGAGCACGTTCGCGTAGTAGCAGGTGTGCTCCTTCGCGGTGAACGCGTTCATCTCACCGCCGACCGCGTCCATGGCCGTCGCGATCTCCAGCGCGCCGCGCGACGTCGTCCCCTTGAACAGCAGGTGCTCCAGGAAGTGCGACGAGCCGGCGACGGCCGGCGTCTCGTCCCGCGACCCGACGCCCACCCAGATGCCGAGCGTCGCCGACAGCACGCCCGGCATGCTCTCGGTGAGCACCCGCAGGCCCCCCGGGAGCTCGGTGCGTTCCACCCGGCCGCCGACCTCGTCGAGGTCGAGCAGCGCGGTCGTCCCTACGGGAACCGGGGGGGGGGGGGGAGCCCCCCCCCCCCCCCCCGATAATTTAATCATTGGTACAAAAACCCCCCGGGGGGGGGGGGGCCGGGCTCCGGGGGGGCGTGGGGCACCACCG
>NZ_JBJHAL010000052.1:0-2024 GCF_054050995.1 Blastococcus sp. SYSU DS1021
CCCCCCCCCCCCCCCCCCCCCCCCCCCCCCCCCCCCGCCCCGCCCCCCCCCCCCCCCCCCCCCCCCCCCCCCCCCCCCCCCCCCGCCGAGGGGCGACGGAAGTCGGCCGGTTCCCGACCCGTGGCCGATGTGGCCGCAGGGCCCGGCGCGCGAGGGTGAGCGCGTGATCGAGATCGAGAACCTGACCCGGAGGTACGGCACGCAGCTGGCCGTCTCCGACGTGTCCTTCAGCTGCCCGCCCGGAACCGTGACCGGCTTCCTCGGGCCGAACGGGGCCGGCAAGAGCACCACGCTGCGGGCGCTGTGCGGGTTGGCCGAGCCGACCGCCGGTTCGGCCACGATCGCCGGCCGTCGCTACCGCGACCTGCCCAACGCCGGACGGCAGGTCGGTGTGCTGCTCGACGCCGGGGCACAGCACTCCGGGCGGACGGGCCACGAGGTGCTCACCCTCTCGGCCATGGTCCTCGGCGTCCCGCGCACCCGGGTCGCCGAGGTGCTGGAGCTGGTGGGGCTGGCGGGCCCGGCGGCAGGCAAGCGGGTGGGCAAGTACTCCCTCGGCATGCGGCAGCGTCTGGGGATAGCCGCAGCCCTGCTGGGTGACCCGCGGGTGCTCGTGCTCGACGAGCCGGCCAACGGGCTGGACCCGGAGGGCATCTTCTGGATGCGCGGCCTGCTGCGCGGGTTCGCCGACCGCGGCGGCACGGTGCTGCTGTCCTCGCACCTGCTGCGCGAGGTGGAGGCCGTCGCCGACCGGTTGGTCGTCATCGCCGGCGGCCGGCTCGTCGCTGCGGGCGCGAAGGAGCAGCTGCTGGCCGGCGCGGGCACCGTCGTCCGGGCCCGTGAGCGCGAGGCGCTGCAGCGAGCGCTGACCACGGCCGGGGTCCGGGTCGAGACGGATGATGACGGCGCCCTGCTGGCCGGCGCCGACGCGGAGGCAGTGGGGATCGCGGCAGCCCGGGCCGGCATTCCCCTCCTGGAGCTGCGGGCCGCCTCGGGCGCGGGGTTGGAGGAGCTCTTCCGCTCGCTCACCCACGCGGGCGACGGCGGAGCCGCCGTCCCGACCGATGCTCCGGTGCAGGAGGCCCGCTCGTGACCGCGACCCTGCCCGTCGTCGAGGTGCCGCCCCCCTCGCTGCCCACGCTCGTCGCCGTCGAGCTGCGCAAGGCTCGCGACACCCGCGCCGGCGCGTGGCTGCTCCTGGTCGTGGCGCTGCTCGCCCTCGTCGTCCCCGGCCTCATCCTGTTCTTCGGGGAGGCGCCGGAGAAGACGTTCGCCGAGTACCTGGGTGCCGCCCAGCTGCCGGTGGCGCTGCTGCTGCCGGTGGTCGGCATCCTGCTGGTCACCAGTGAGTGGTCGCAGCGCACGGCCCTGACCACCTTCGCCCTCGTGCCGCAGCGCTCCCGCGTGATCGTCGCCAAGCTCGGGGCGGCGGTGCTCCTGGGCGTGCTCGGCGTCCTGGCCAGCGCGGCGGCCGCGGCCCTCGCGGCAGCCCTCACCCCGGTGCTGACCGACGACCCGACCTCGTGGTCGGTCGACGTCGACCAGGTCGTCCAGGTGCTGCTCGTGCAGGTGCTCAACGTCCTCGTCGGCGTCGCCTTCGGCCTGCTGCTGCTGAGCTCGCCGCTGGCGATCGTCCTGTACTTCGCCCTCCCGACCGCGTTCACCGTGCTGGTGAGCACTGTCGCGGCGCTGGACTGGGTGCGCGACTGGCTGGACCTGACGACGACCACCGGCCCGATGTACCTCGGCGAGCTCGACGGTCAGGGGTGGTTGCAGGTCGGCACGTCGACGGCGCTGTGGTTGTTCGCGCCCCTGGTGGCCGGCTGGGTCCGAGTGCAGCGCAGCGAGATCGCCTGACGCGGGGGGGGGGGGGGGGGGGGGGGGGGGGGGGGGGGGGGGGGGGGGGGGGGGGGGGGGTGGGGGGGGGGGGGGGGGGGGGGGGGGTGGGGGGGGGGGGGGGGGGGGGGGGGGGGGGGGGGGGGGGGGGGGGGGGGGGGGGGGGGGGGGGGGGGGGGGGGGGGGGG
>NZ_JBJHAL010000054.1:0-1770 GCF_054050995.1 Blastococcus sp. SYSU DS1021
CCCGCGGCGTCCGGTCGATGGTGGGCTTCACCTACCGGCGGGTGCCCGCGATCGGGCTGGCCCGCAAGCTCGTGGCCGAGGGCCGGCTCGGCCAGATCCGGCACGTCCGCGCGCAGTACCTGCAGGACTGGATCGCCGACCCCGCGGCACCGATGTCGTGGCGGCTGGAGAAGGACAAGGCCGGCTCCGGCGCGCTGGGCGACATCGGGGCGCACGTCGTGGACCTGACGCAGTACATCACCGGCCAGACGCTCACCGGGGTCAGCGCGACGCTGGAGACGTTCGTGACCGAGCGCCCGCTGCCCGCGTCGGCCGGATCGTTGTCCGGCGTCGGCGGGGAGGGGACGGGGCAGGTCACCGTCGACGACGCCGCGGTCTTCCTCGGCCGGTTCGCCGGGGGAGCGCTCGGCGTGTTCGAGGCGACCCGGTTCGCCCTCGGCCGCAAGAACGGCATCCGCATCGAGATCAACGGCTCGGCCGGCAGCCTGGCCTTCGACTTCGAGGACATGAACGTCCTGCAGTTCTTCGACGGCACCGAGCCCGCGGAGACCGCCGGCTTCCGGCGGATCATCGTGACCGAGCCGGAGCACCCCTACGTCGCCGCGTGGTGGCCGGCCGGGCACGGCCTGGGCTACGAGCACGGCTTCACCCACCAGGTCGTCGACCTGGTCACCGCCATCGGGGCGGGGGAGGACCCGGCCCCCTCGTTCGCCGACGGCCTGCAGGTCCAGCGGGTGCTCGACGCCGTCGAGCGCAGCGCGGCGGACCGCTCCACCTGGACCGAGATCGAGAGGAACTCCTGATGCCCCGTCCCGTCACGCTGTTCACCGGCCAGTGGGCCGACCTCCCCTTCGAGGAGATGTGCCGGCTGGCCTCCGGCTGGGGCTACGACGGCCTGGAGATCGCCTGCTGGGGCGACCACCTCGACGTCGAGCGCGCCGCGAACGACGACTCCTACGTGGCCGAACGCCTCGACATCCTGAAGCGGCACGGCCTGCAGGTCTTCGCGATCTCCAACCACCTCAACGGCCAGGCCGTCTGCGACGACCCGATCGACGAGCGGCACCGCGGCATGGTGCACCCGCGGGTGTGGGGCGACGGCGACCCCGAGGGGGTGCGGCAGCGCGCCGCGGAGGAGATGAAGCTGACCGCCCGCGCGGCGGCCAAGCTCGGCGTCGACGTGGTCGTCGGGTTCACCGGCAGCAAGATCTGGAAGACCGTGGCGATGTTCCCGCCGGTCCCCGAGTCGATGATCGAGGACGGCTACCGCGACTTCGCCGACCGGTGGAACCCGATCCTCGACGTCTTCGACGAGGTGGGGGTGCGGTTCGCGCACGAGGTGCACCCGAGCGAGATCGCCTACGACTACTGGACGACGGTGCGCGCACTGGAGGCGATCGGTCACCGGGAGGCGTTCGGGCTGAACTGGGACCCGTCGCACTTCGTGTGGCAGGACCTGGACCCGGTCGGCTTCCTGTGGGACTTCAAGGACCGGATCTACCACGTCGACTGCAAGGACGCGAAGAAGCAGGTGGGCAACGGCCGCAACGGCCGGATGGGCTCGCACCTGCCCTGGGCCGACCCGCGGCGCGGCTGGGACTTCGTCTCCACCGGGCACGGCGACGTCCCGTGGGAGGCGTGCTTCCGCATGCTCAACACCATCGGCTACGCCGGGCCGATCTCGGTGGAGTGGGAGGACGCCGGCATGGACCGGCTCGTGGGTGCGCCCGAGGCGCTGGAGTTCGTCCGCCGGCTGGCCTTCGACCCGCC